>JALSTH010000033.1 GCA_026983835.1 Candidatus Zixiibacteriota bacterium
CCAATATCGTGCAACACCACGCCACATAAAAGGAGGTCTTTATCGCAAAGGGGATATAACCGGCTTAAGGAATCCGCTATTCCCATCATATATAAGGTATGCTGAAGCAACCCGCCGATAAAATTATGATGCCATTTTTTTCCAGCCGGAATAATTTTGAATTTCTCGGAAATGCTATCATCACCGAGGATATTTTCCAATAAGCGTTTTATGTAAGGGTTTTGAATAGAATTGACCTTTTCCAGCAGTTTTTCCCACATCTCATCGCGATTGAAACGGGATGTCGGAATTAAGCGGTTTAAGTCGTAATCCCCCTCCACCGATTCAATCGAATTAAGGTTCAATTGAATCTTATCCTGATATACGACCGCCATCGCATTAACATTGACCACATCGCCCGGTTTAAAGGCTTTCCGCATATGGGGATCACAATCCCATAGAATACCGCCAATGGTCCCTGTCTTATCGCCCAATCGGACATCGAGCTTAAACCCCTTCGAGTAGGAGCTCAACCTAACCGAGACAATTCCATATTGAGAAATGACTGTGTCTCCCGGATGTATATCTTTTATATATACCATATCCATCCGATTAACATATATATTACCGTATAGTTTCGTCAAGGTTTTTTGTCAGGACGGAATTTCTTTAAGAAGCAACAGAAAAAGCTTGTAAGCCTCGTTGTCGTTCAATAATATAAAGCCGGAGGTAAAATGAGAATCGCTTCAAAATATATTTTAAGAGAACATATAGGACCTTTCTTTTTCGGATTGGCGATTATTACCTTTGTCCTCATTATGGATTTCATTTTGGATATACTGAATTTGATTATCTCCAAAGGGCTGCCGGCATTCGTGATATTGGAGGTTTTCATTTTGAATTTAGCTTGGATGTTGGCATTATCCATCCCGATGGCTGTATTGGTTGCCGTTTTAATGGCTTTCGGCTCCCTGTCGGCAAATAATGAGATTACCGCTTTCAAATCCTGCGGTATCCCTTTTCATCGTTTGATAATACCTGTTCTGCTAGCATCCACAGTTTTGGCGGTTGGACTAGTGTGGTTCAACGACAGAGTCCTCCCAAACGCAAATCATAAGGCAAGGGTATTGATGTCCGATATAACTCGTAAAAAACCCGCTTGGAATATCGAGCCGGGCGTGTTCATAGATAATTTTCCCGGCTATAGTATATTAATACAGAAGGTGAACAAGGACCGCATTAATGTAAAGGGTATTACCATATATGATAAAAAAGACAGAGCCACGCCGCGAACGATTGTAGCCAAGAAAGGTAAGATTTACTTTATCGCCGGTCAGACAACTTTGAAAATAGAGCTGGAGGATGGAGAGATACACGAGCAGGATAAAGATGACCCCAGCAAGTATCACCGCTTGAAATTTGAACACCAGACTATTTATATCCCCAACGCAGGTAGTAAATTAGTGCGCAGTGATTCGGAATATAGAGGTGATAGAGAACAGAATATCTCTATGATGAAAGCTGAAAATATCAAAACCGAAAAAAAGATAGCCAAAGCTTATGATAATTTATTAACTAATATTCAGCAGACATTTAAGTTGATCTCCCCTTTGAAAAAAGTTCTCAAATCGAAAATTAAACAACCGCGGGATATATCCTTTGCGGTTAGAACGGTATATAACGAGATTAAGAAAATAAGCAAACAGGCTCGATATGAAAAGCAGAATATCGATTCTTTTCGGCGTCGACATAACTCTATGTCTGTGGAGATACAAAAGAAATTTTCCATTCCGGTTGCCTGTATTGTTTTCGTTTTATTGGGGGGACCGTTGGGAGTGATGGCACGGCGAGGGGGAATGGGAACCGGATTGGGTTTGAGTCTTTTGTTTTTTGTTTTATATTGGGCGTTCTTAATTGGCGGGGAGGAATTAGCCGACAGGGAAATTATTTCGCCGTTTTTAGCGATGTGGAGCGCTAATATTATTTTGGGGACGACGGGGATTTATCTTTTAATAAGGTCGGTAAGGGAATCTGCTTTCTTAAACATTGACCTTTCCCGATTGATGCCATTTTCCTCAAAATCGAAAAGTGGCGGGGAGGACAAATGAGGATTTTAGACAGGTATATCGCTAAACGGTTTTTGATAACTGTTTGTTTCGCATTGATAACCTTTGTCCTCATATTCATCATCGTTGATTTAATAGAGAACCTCGATAAATTCATAGACCATAAAACGGGTGCGATTGTAGTTGCGCGATATTATTTAAATTATATCCCGTTTATAGTTGTTTTAACGCTGCCGGTAGCGATGTTATTATCGACTCTGTTTTCTTTGGGGGTGTTAGCGAAAAATTTCGAATTGACGGCAATGAAAGCCAATGGAATATCATTATATAGGATTTTAGCTCCTTTATTCATTATCGGGTTAGTGGTGAGTGCATTGGTTTTTCTTGTGGGGGATGGTTTAGTTGCCGAAAGCAATAGGCGTAAATCCGATATAAAGGCGGAATATATCGATAAGAAACCGAAAAAGATAAAAATGATAACCTCCGATCTTTTTGTGGAAGGAAAGAACGGGGCGATATATTATCTTAAAAACTATGACCCGAGCACTAAAATCGGCAAGGGAGTTTTAATTCAGAAAATAAAGGGAAATCGGATCGCCGAATCGATCGAAGCTGAAAAAATTAAATACATCGATGGATTATGGATTGCCGAAAATGGCGTAAAACGGGTATTTTATGGGGATACTACGGCTACACCGAATACCTACGAGAAATTCGACAAAATCGTATTGAGCGAATTCGGTGAACCTCCCGAAGCATTCGAGAAACTAAAGGAATCCCCTGACAACCTAACATTCGGCGAATTGAAAAGATACATTCGCCTAAAGAGAAAAGCAGGCAAAGATACCGCAAAGGAAAGCGTGGAGCTGAACCTTAAAATATCGTTTCCGTTTATAAATTTTATCATTGTTTTATTGGGGGCTTCTTTGGCGTCAAATCCCAGACGGAGTGGGGCTGCGCTCGGCTTCGCTATTTCTTTGACAATAAGTTTTATCTATTTCACCATTATCCGCACCTGCCAGTCGTTGGGACAAAACCATAATTTATCCCCGATGTTAGCGGCTTGGCTGGGAAATATAATATTTTTCGTTATAGGCTCTGTTATGACATTCAAGGCTCACAAATAAATTTTTTCTTCGCTGTTAAAATAAAAACGGGCTCCACCGTGGAACCCGCTTACAACATAAGTCGTTTTCTAATTTTTAGTTCAAATAAGCCCGTAATGTTTTGCTTCGGGATGTATGCCGCAGTCGTTTTATCGCCTTTTCTTTAATCTGGCGCACTCTTTCGCGGGTCAATCCGAAACGAGCTCCTATTTCCTCCAAAGTTAAGGCTTTTTCGTGCTTTAATCCGAAGTAGAGGTTTATTACTTCCGCTTCACGAGGGGTAAGGGAATTTAATGCTCTGCCTATTTCTAATTTCAACGACTCGGACATAAGGTCTTCATCCGGAGACGGTTGAAATTCATCCTCTAAAACATCCATCAAACTGTTATCCTCGGATGCTGAAAAGGGTGCATCAAGGGATAAATGCGAATTGGATATTTTTAAGGTGTTCGAGACCTCTGATTCGGATACTTCGAGTTCTTTCGCTATTTCTTCCGGTGATGGCTCTCGCCCGTATTCCTGCTCCAAAGAGGAGCTTATCTTACCGATTTTATGCAAAGTCCCAACCCTATTGAGAGGGAGACGAACGATGCGGGATTGTTCGGCTAATGCTTGGAGTATCGCTTGGCGAATCCACCATACCGCATAGGATATAAACTTGAAGCCCCGGGTTTCATCAAAGCGCTTTGCCGCCTTGATTAGCCCGATGTTTCCCTCGTTGATGAGATCGGCTAATGACAGCCCCTGATTTTGATATTGTTTAGCCACTGAGACTACGAAGCGAAGATTGGCTTTTGTTAGTTTTTCAAGGGCTTCATGATCGCCCTTCCTTATCAGTTTTGCCAACCTTACTTCCTCCTCCGGCGCAATTAGAGGAGTCTCCCCTATCTCTCGGAGATAGAGGTCCAAGGACCGATCCTCATCTCGATACCTTCTTATCTGACGAGCCAACTACTATCACGCTCCTTTTGTTGAAGGGTTATACTACAACCGATTAATTGATCACATTAGATTTAATCGGCTGTTATATGCCGTAATGTATAATTAACGGTATTAATCTGCTACCGAATTCAATTTTATCTCTATTAGCTGTTTACCGGTTTAATGGCGACATATCGGCTGGTTTTGCCCTGTTTGATATAAAATAATATCGCCTTTTTACGGTTGGAGAGCTTTTCCGCAACTTTGTTGAAATCATCGACACTTTTTATTGTGAGGCCATCTATCTCCAAAATCAAGTCGTATTTTCGTATGCCGTCCCTATCGGCCGGACTTCCGATTTCTACATCGTTCACCATTACGCAAGGTTGAAAGTCTATCCCTAATTCCTCCGCTTTAGCTTTGGTAAATGTCTCCACCTTTAAGCCCAACCAAAATTTTGCTTCCTGATTTTGTTTTACTTTATTCCCGCTTGTTAAAAACTCACTACGATCACCTAAAATCACTTTTATCTTCTTCTTTTTTCCATCCCGAATGATTTCCATATTTACAGGCGTATTTGGCGAATTCTCCGCTATCAGGAAACGGAATTGTTTCACATTCTTAATCTTTTTGTCACCGAACTTCACGATAACATCCCCAGCCTTCAAACCGGCATTATCCGCGGGGGTATTGGGAATTACCTCCCCGATTAGAACTCCTTCGGTCGAAGATAAACCTAACGCTTCCGCCAAATCCTTATCAACCTTCTGAGGGCTTACACCCAACCAGCCCCTCGATACGGAGCCATTCGTTTTCAACTGTTCTATAACCGGTTTTGCCAAATTAATCGGTATGGCAAATCCGATACCGACGCTGCCGCCGGTATTTGAGGCGATTGCGGAGTTAATACCTATTACCTCACCCTCAATATTAACCAACGGTCCCCCGGAATTACCTTTGTTAATGGACGCATCGGTTTGAATATAATCCTGATAACTTACGGTCGCATCCGAAAAATTCAAACCCTGCCTGCCGGTAGCGGATATAACACCCACCGTCACCGTCCTATCCAAGCCAAGTTGTGGAAACGGATTCCCGATAGCTATCGCCCAATCGCCGACAAGGATACTATCTGAATCCCCCAGCCTCGCTACCGTAAGATCGGTATCGGGATCTATCTTTAATACGGCGATATCAGTTTCAGGATCGGTCCCAACCAATTTCGCCGGGTATTCCGAAGCGTTCGAGAGCCGAACAAAAATCTTGTCCGCCCCTTTTACCACATGGTTGTTGGTAACAATATATCCGTCCTTATCAATTATAAAACCGGACCCCAAAGATTCGATTCTTCGCTTTTGAGGGACTATGCCGTTGTTATTGGGGATACCAAAAAAGCGACGAAAAAAATCATCATTGGGTAAAAAATTGTGATACCCGGGCGTCTCCGTAATTGATTCCGCGGAGATGTTCACTACGGCGTCTTTAACATTTGAAGCCACCGCCACAAAAGGACTATGTCCTGAAGGGGAAACTGGTAAGACCATATTGCCCACGGGAACATTTGCCATTATCGCTTTCGGTTGTTCCGCTGTGGTGCTACTCGGGAGCGATAAGCCCGAAGCTATCAAAATCCCGATAATTATAAAAAATATCGAGGATAGGATATAGATTAATAACCCTCTTTTATAATTATACTCTTTTTCCATTGATTACACCTCCGGATATCTCAAAAAGCGAAAATCGGTAAGTTTAAGCATATTTTCAATTTTGTCAACCTTTTTTTCGAATTATACGCAATATTAACATTACTGTTCCCCATTAACTATTATAGAGGCAACAAATAAACCTCCTATTATGTTCCCAGTATTATTGATAGTTATCATTCTTTTCGAATATCCAATAATCAAACTGGGGGGCACCGATTAAATAAACAAATCATAAGAGTCAATTTACAATCGAATCTGTCGATAACCCAATTAAGCGTAGCGAATTAAACAAAAGAACGATGGTTGAAAAATTAGCGGAGACCGCTTCGGAATCAGCTGTAACGATAAGCAAAAAGCCTGTTAATAAATTAATTGAAGCGGTCAAGTTTATATTGATATTATTTATCCTCCTTTGGGGGGTTAATACTCTGCTTATTCAGGATTTTCGTCTTGTCGATGGGAGTATGCTGACGACAATTCTGCCCGGAGATATACTCTTGGTCAATAAAATCCCCAATATCTATTCACGAATCAACCCAAATGAAGTTGTGTTGATAAAACATCCCCTGAAAATTAATACGAATGTTATTAGGAGGGCCATTGCTATCGAGGGGGAGACGGTGGAGATAATCAATAAAGTTGTATATATAGATTCCAAACCTTTGGAGAATGTGGAAGGGGTTGTATTTAAGGATAAAGAAGTCCGCTCCGGCGCCGTCTCCAATCGGGATAATTATGGGCCGTTTCAAGTGCCATCGGGGATGTTGTTTGTTCTTGCGGATAATCGCGATGAGTATCAGGATAGCCGAAATTGGGGATTTATTCCGAAATCATCAGTTATCGGGAAACCGATGTTTGTCCTATTCTCTTGGAAATCGGCTCCAAATGCTCCAGAAATCAAAAGCCCCTATATCACTTCGTTGATTAAATCCGCCTTTTATAATCTCACTCATTTATCACAACGATTAAACTTCAGCCGTATCGGTGTAAAAGTAAATTAAAATACGGATATCGCTTCTTCTCCCATCGATATACATTTTAACTGTGCCTCTTTGAGTGTGCATCGATATTCCACCTTCCGACCTAATGAGCAATATTTTGCATCCCCTACAAACGCTTACGCAAGATAAGGGCCACTTCGGTCAGAAACTTGAAAAGCAATATTTGTTTGTGGTGTGCTAATCCCTATGGGAGACAACGGGTTGCGGGTGCGGTGTTGTGGATTCTCCCTTTGGCTTGCTCTCGTTTTGGTGTTAAATTATTCTCTTTCTTTGGCAATCCTGTTGCGTAAATAGCAATCGAATTGAAGTTAGGTGTCCACAATCGGACAGCTGAACAATAAAAGCCAAAGGGGGGAAGATGAAAACTACCCAAGAAATAAAAACTCAAAATATCAACAGCGGCGCAATTGTAGAAATAAAAAGCGCTCCGCCGATTGAATTAAATGGTTTGCCCACTATTAGCGGAGTTTTAAACTATTTCTATATTTCGATACATCATCTTTTCAGCGAATATATCCTTTCAAGCCTTATACTACTGACTTCCATAATTTATTTCGCAGCCTTAGGCGAGAGGATTAAATATCTCTTTTCAAGGATATTAGAAAAGAGGATTTTCTCGATCTCCATTAAACGCATAATCGACATTATTGGAGCCTCTGTCGGATTGATATTGACCTTTCCGGTATTTATGGTTTTGCCCATCTTAATTAAATTAGATTCCCCCGGACCGGTATTCTTTCGCCAATTGAGGGTTGGGGTCAATCGCCGTAGAAAGGAAAGGCGAAAGGTCGGCGCAGATATTCCGATGAATCAGCGCAGAAATGATAGACGGAATTGTAATATATATGGAAAGCCTTTTACTATTTATAAATTCAGGACTATGCGTCAGGATGCCGAAAAACTATCGGGTCCCGTATGGGCAAGCAAAGACGATCCGCGAATCACGAAGCTGGGGAAATTCCTGCGTGTTTCCCGTTTGGATGAAATTCCTCAACTATTCAATGTTTTAAGGGGTGATATGAGTTTGGTCGGTCCCCGTCCGGAAAGACCTTATTTCGTGGAGAAGCTTATAACCGAGATAGATTGCTATCCCGAGCGATTGAAAGTTAAACCGGGAATAACCGGATTGGCACAGGTCGAACATCATTACGATCAATGTATCGAGGATGTTCGCAAGAAAGTCAGCTACGATTTGGAATATATTCGACGCTGGAATATAATTAGGGATATCAAGATTATGTTCAAAACGATTATTGTAATGGCATTGGGGAAAGGGGTTTAATTAAGGGGCGATAGTCCGGGAAAGGGATTCCTTCCATCGTATAAATTCGGCTTGCAAATGTAATAGCTCAATACTTGGAGTATTTGATTTGCTGGGGTGGGATTTAATTTCAATTCCCATTCGGCATAAAACAGCAGTGAAAATATCTTTTCCAACTCCGATTTTTTAAATCCATTGGCATAAATTATATAGTCCCTGAATTTGCGGCCTCCTACCCGTCGGCGAAAAAAATCCTCGATACTGGAGCTTTTGGGAAGTGATATCCCCGAATAGAGGGTATTTATCATATAGCCGACCCCCAAAATTATTCTGTGGGGATTTTCGGTCAACAGCATATCGCCTCCCGCTAAAGCTACCGCTTTGGAGATGTTCCGCCTTCCCAAAGCATCCAAATAAAATTCAAACAATTTCCCCGATCCTGCGCCGGCAAACCGTGAGATAAAATCCGGCGTTACACTTGCGCCCTTGCCCAAAACCAAAGACAACTTTTGGACTTCATTATGCAGGGAATAAAGATCCGGTCCTACGATGTTTATCAAATCCCTTACCGCTCCGTTGGAAGCTTTTAGCCCAAATTCCCTGAAAAATCCATTTACGAATTGCGGTATCTTGCTTGGGAACGGTGCTCCCAAATCCAAGAAAACCCCAACCTCCGAAGCAACTTTGAATAAGTTAATAATCGAGCTGATTTTATCGAAAATGATTATCAGAGTGGTATGATCCGGGATTCTCGGGAGGTATGAAGCGAGGATTTTTTTCCCTTTTGGGGAAAGACGGTTTGCGTGGGTCAAGCGGATAACTCTGCGACCGGGACCGAAGGGGTAGGAATCGCAAGCTGAAATCAGCTCCCCGATCTCGATTTCGGAGGGGGAATAGCAGGCGTAATTGAAATCCCTTGTGGCGGGATCAACCAATTTCTCCAATAACAGCTTTTGAACCTTGAATTTGAGAAATTCATCATCCCCCCCGATGAGATAGACCGGTTTAGGTTTTTGGGGATTGAACCCGCTTATGAACTGCTCGTAATATGTCCGCTTAAATTTTGTTGAAACCATTTAATTTTTTGATTTTTATAACCGGTGATAGTTTTTTATCAAGGAGCATCATCTCCATACCCAAGTTTCCTCCTTAACTTGATACCTCCTTTGAGAATATGGATAAATCATCAGCGACTTCTAATTTCCAGATATTCCTGCTTTTTATCTCCGCTGAGGAATTCCTTTCCCAAAACACACCATCGAAATATCCTTGAATAAAAGTATCCTTTTCCGCCATCATTAATCTTTTAACGGCATAAAGGCAATACTCTTTATCTATCTCTATCATAACGAATTTTCTTTTCAATTTCTTTGCTACCACTCCAGCAGTGCCCACTCCTGCAAATGGATCGAAAACAATGTCCCCCTCGTTTGAGCTTGCAAGAATGATTTTAGCAAGGAGTTTTTCCGGTTTTTGTGTTGGGTGAGGAGTATTTTCCGCCATCGACCAAAAGGGGATCGTGATATCTGTCCATATATTGGACGGATAGGTCAATCTATATTTTCCGCCTTCCTCCTCCTCCCAATCTTTTGGCATTCCGTTTTCCCGATAAGGGGCTATTACCCTTCTTTTTAATTTTACTGCTTCTGCGTTGAATGTAAATTTGTTGGAAACCGTGCAAAACCATATATCCTCGGAATTGTTTTTCCAATTCTTTTTCGATCCTCTGCCTTTCTCCCTTTCAAATGTTATCCTGTTTTGAATTATGAAATATTTCTCGCAAAGTTGATAAATGGCAGGAGAGGACCGCCAATCCCCACAAATATAAATTGAAGCCGTAGCTTTTAATAACCTTATAATTTTGGAAAGCCAGGAATCCATCCAATTCAGGTATTGCTGTAATGATTTTTGCTTAAAAGAATTGTTATTGAAAACTTTTGTTAAATTATATGGCGGGTCAATGAATAAAAGATCGACAAAATTGGAAGGCAGAGAACCTATTATTTTAAGTATATCATCATTGATTATCTTATTCAATATCTTCTCGATGGCGGTATGATTGTTTATTTTCAATAACTTATGGCGATAATTTTCTTTTTCCTCATCGGATAATGTTATTGTTCGGTTCCGCGAACCCATCATCCAATCCCTTATTTTAAATCCATTCCGATATATGAAATATTATCGCTCAATGTTATTTCCCTTTTGATTTTTCCACGCCCGGCAGGGAATTCCATCTTTTCATCCGTTCCCGAAATTTCTCCCGATCCGCCATAACCATACTCTTGGCACGGACCAAAATTTCCTCCCCTTCCCGTAAACCGGATTTAATCTCGGTAAATTCGTAATTCGATATTCCGATCTCCACAGGCACAGGGTTTGGGATGTTATTTTTCATTACGAAGACTATCTTTTGGGAAACCCCCTTGCGGGATTTATTGCGCATTTTTCCCCCTTGCGATTTCCCTTGAAGTTCGTTTTTATCCATAACCGCTTCCCGCGGGACCATCAAGACATCAAGGGCTTCGCCGCAGGTTATATCGCAGGTGGCATTCATCCCCGCTTTGAGGACACCTCCCGAATTGTCAACTTCGGTGGTAACCTTGAAATAAGTGACATTTTGCTCGACCTCCCCCAACGGCGATATCTTTATTATCCCGCCATAGAATTTTTCGCCTGGGAAAGCATCAGCCTCGACACTGCATTTCTGCCCCACGGCGACTTTGCCGATATCGGTTTCATCCACATCGACCTGAACATAAACAGTGTCCATCACCGCCACTCTGACGATTGATGTCCCGCCGCTGACATTGGATATACCCGAAGCGATAATCTGCCCTTCGTCCACATATCTTTTCAAAATAATGCCGTTTATCGGGGATTTTATGGTAGTATCGTCGAGTCGTTCTTTTGCCGATGATAATGCCGCTTGCGACCTGATTAGTTGGGCTTCGGCGGTTTCCTTCTTGAGCAAGGCATTATCGTAATCAGCTTCGGAGATTAGATTATTATCGTAAAGCTCTTTTTGTCTTTTGAGCTCTTTTTTCGCTTGATCGGCGGTGACCTCCGCCACCCTCAAATCGGCTTCGGCCTGCCGATAATCATTCAGCACCGTGGTTTTATCCAAGATACATATCAAATCCCCTTCTTTTACTTTATCGCCTTCGTCCACATTTATTTTGAGGATTTGCCCCGAGGCTTTGGATTTTACCTCGATCACTTGCTTCGGTTCGATTGTTCCCACTGCGGACACAGTTACCAAAAGATCGCCCCGCCGAACTTTTTCGGTCCTTTCCAGCGGATTGCTTTTAGGTTGCTCTTTGGCGTTTTTGGGGTAGGCGAGGTAAACAGCTGCGGCTATGATAATTAATATTACAATCCAAATCGCTTTTTTCATTTTGCTAATTATTATAATGAATCTCAATCGAATTGTCAAATTACGATTTGTCGGCTATCGGCTAAATTGAAATTAAGAGCTAAACTACTAATAGGAACCTTTTATATCCTGCATAGTTTAATCGAATATAACGCTTGCGCTAAATTGCATTTTAGATTATAATTTTAAATTGTAGAAATATATATTTGAGCTTTAGGTTTTTTCGTTAATGAAAAAATAGCGGTATCTGAAATGTCTGATATGAATTATGCAGAAATAGTCGGGACGGGTCATTCTGTTCCCGAAAGGATATTAACCAATTTCGATTTGGAAAAAATAGTCGATACTTCCGACGAATGGATAGTTACCCGAACAGGGATTAGGGAACGTCATATTGCGGATAAGGATACGACCGCATCCACTTTGGGAACCGAGGCGGCGACACAAGCTTTGGAAAAGGCGGGAATGGGCGCCGAGGATTTGGATTTGATATTGGTTGCTACCGTAACTCCCGATATGCCTTTTCCATCAACCGCGGCGATTATTCAAAAGAAGATAAATGCTTCCAAAAGCGCGGTGATGGATATTTCCGCCGGTTGTACAGGATTTATCTATGGGCTTTCCATAGCGGATTCGTATATCAAGACCGGAATATTCAAAAATATATTGGTTATCGGAGTTGAGGTCCTTACTAAAATAACCGATTGGACGGACCGTTCCACCTGTGTGTTATTCGGTGATGGGGCCGGTGCGGTTGTGCTTCGGGCGACAAAAGAGCGAAAAGGAGTTTTGGGAACATATATAAAAGGGGACGGCAGATTAGGTGAACTTCTGATGATGCCCGGCGGCGGTTCCCGAAATCCGGCTTCGGAGGAAACGGTTGCTCATAGATTGCATTACCTTAAAATGAGCGGGAATGAGGTTTTCAGGTTTGCGGTTCAAGCTATGGGGGATGCATCGCGGGCTATATTGGAAACTACCGGATTAAAACCTGAAGATATCGGGATGTTGGTCCCTCATCAAGCCAATCTCCGCATAATAAACGCTACTGCCAAAAGGTTAGGCCTTCCCCCCGAGAAGGTTTACATTAACATCGACAGATACGGCAATACCTCTTCGGCATCGATACCGATAGCCCTTGATGAAATACGAAGCAATGGAAATTACAAGAAAGCAAGCCCGTTGTTATTAGTGGCTTTTGGCGCGGGATTTACTTGGGGCAGCGCAGCTATTTCTTGGTAAATATGAATATATTAAACTATATATAAATCACCTTTTTCATTTTTTGCCTCCATGAAGAAGAGCTTTCCCTTCACCCGTTGAAGGGGAAGCCTTTTTATAAGCGGGCTTTGGAGTTAAAAATGTCTTGCAAATCGTTATTCAAAAGGGTTAAAATTCTTAATAAATTTCTTGTGAACAGCTATGTGTCTGTAAATTTGATATCTTTGATAATATTCGGAGTGATAAATTGAGGATTTTAGTAGTAGGAAGCGGAGGACGAGAACACGCACTTATTTGGAAGTTATCCAAATCGGAAATAGTGGATAAGCTCTACGCTGCTCCAGGGAATGCCGGAATAGCGGGGCTTTGTAAATGTATCGATATCGCTGTCGATGACCTTGAAGGCTTGGCGGGCTTTGCGGAATCCAATAATATTGATTTAACTGTAGTGGGTCCCGAATTTCCTTTGACTCTGGGAATTGTCGATCTTTTTGAAAGCCGTGGTTTGCGGATATTCGGACCCAATAAAGCCGCCTCGGAGATAGAAGGTTCCAAGGCGTTCGCCAAAGAGTTTATGAAAAAATATCATATTCCCACCGCGGGATTCAAGATATTCAATAATTATGATGATGCGGTTAAATTTGTCTCCGAGAATGATGTCCCATTGGCAATAAAGGCGGATGGTTTAGCTGGGGGAAAAGGATCTATTATCTGTATAAACTCTGAGGAATCGCTTCAAGCCCTTAATAATTTAATGATAAAGAGAGTTTTTGGAACCGCCGGCAGTAGGGTTGTCATAGAGGATATTTTGGATGGAGAAGAGATAACGGTGATGGCATTTACCGACGGGGAGACTATTGTTCCTATGGTTTCAGCTCAGGATCATAAACGGATTTACGACGGCGGTTTGGGACCGAACACCGGCGGTATGGGAGCATTTGCCCCTACAAAGGTTGCTAACGATCGTATGATGAAGGCTATTGTTGAGCAGGTTCTCGAACCTGCCATCGAAGGATTGCGTCAGGAGAATAGGATGTTTAAGGGAATACTTTACGCCGGGTTGATGATTACCGAAATCGGACCGAAGGTTATCGAATTCAATTGTCGGTTCGGAGATCCGGAAACTCAGGCAGTCCTCCCGCTTTTGAAGAACGATTTGGCGGAGATCTTTGTCAGTATTTTGGATGGGGAACTCGATTTAGAGGATATCTCGTGGAAAGATGAATCGGCGGTTTGTGTTATATTGGCTTCGGAGGGTTATCCCGAAAAGCCCATAACCGGGAGGGTTATTGATGGTGTGAAAGAGGCACGGAAAGATAATGTCCATATTTTCCATTCCGGGACTGTCCGTGACAGCCAAGGGCGTTTGATTACAAGCGGCGGCCGTGTATTGGGTATAACAGCCACCCATCGCGAATTACATAAAGCTATCAATCGGGCATATACGGCTATAGAAAAAATATCCTTTGATGGTATGCAATATCGTAAGGACATAGGGCATATAGTCAGTGGGGTAAAAAGTTCATTTTTTTAAATTGAAAATAAAATGGTTTTGAAATGGCGGATGTATTGATCGTTTTAGGGAGTAAATCGGATTCCGAATATGCTGAAATTACTTCAGAAATACTTGGAGAATTCGGGGTAAGTTATGATATGGAAATATCATCTGCGCACCGTCGCCCAGAAAAAACGCGCCGATTATCCATATCGGCTGAAAAATCGGGGTATAAGATAATAATAGCGATGGCGGGCTATTCGGCGGCGCTGCCTGGGTTAATAGCTTCCCATACACTGCTACCGGTGATAGGCGTACCGTTGCCCGCTTCGGATTTGAAAGGAATCGATTCCGCGTTGTCAATACTTCAGATGCCCGGTGGTGTCCCCGTTTGCGCAATGGGAATCGGAAATACCGGCGCTAAAAATGCGGCGCTTTTGGCGGTTAGGATTTTATCCCTGAATGATGAGATGATTAAGGAAAGGCTATCAGCTTATCAAAGGAAGCTCGCAAAGGATTGAGAATGAAAAAGGGATTGATTATAGTATTTGAGGACGAGGATTACAATCGGTTTTATCCGCTTACTTTAAGTCGTCCGATTTTTCATCTCCTCGTCGGAGCGAAGACAAATATCCAAAGGATCGAGCACTTTTTCCGCGATTCTACTGTTGTAAGTATATGTCGGTCTCCTCAATTGGGATCGGTTTTCGGTTGTGCGAGCAGGGATGATGTTTATCAATTAGTCGATAACGGAATCGGCAAAATAATGCTAATCAACGGAAGTGTCGTGCTTACATCGGAAAACTCCGGGTTCGTGGAGGAGCTTAAAGGTTTGGATGATTTTACCGCCTTCGAGCGGGACAATAAATTAATCGCCTCCGTAATTCCGACAGATAAATTAAGCTCGATTGCCGATGTCATATTCCATTTGTACGAAGAGGGGCAATCGCGGAGATTTATAGAAGAATCCCCAAAAACGCGAAAAGTTGAAATAAGGAAATTATCATATATATGGGACACAATCCTTTCAAGTTCAGAGTTGATTGCAATCGATTTTAACGATTATTATAAATCGAAAGCCGACAATTCGATAGTCGGCGATTCTTATACTTATACCAGCGGCGGGGTCTATTTTTCCGAATCCGTGAGAGCTGACGCCTGCTCGGTAATTGACTCTCGGAACGGTCCTGTAATTATGGAAGCGGGAGTGAAAATCAGTCCGTTTTGCTATTTGGAAGGTCCCGCTTTTATCGGTAGGAACAGCCATTTGGTCGGGGGGAAGATTACGGGAGGATGCTCGCTCGGGGAGGGGTGTCGTGTCGGCGGCGAGGTCGAGAATACTATTATGATTGCAAACAGTAATAAATACCACGAGGGGTTCTTGGGGCATTCTTACATCGGTGAATGGGTTAATTTGGGGGCTTTAACCACAAATTCGGATTTGAAAAATAACTATTCCCCAATAAATATCAAGCAGAACGGGAAAATCGAAAAGACCGGGGAGATTAAGGTTGGATGTTTTATCGGGGATCATAGTAAAACCGGAATAGGGATGACCCTTAATACTGGAACCATTATCGGTTTTTCGAGTAATTTATTCGGCGGCAATTTGATTTTGGAAAAGGAAATCCCAAGTTTCGCCTGGGGAAACGATTCTCTTCGTAGGGAATATTCGCTATCAAAGGCTATGGAAACCGCAGATATTGTTCTTAAAAGGCGGGAGCATCAATTTACCAACGAACATCGGTTGTTGTTTGAACATATACATAAGGAGACGAAAGAATTACGGGATTCGTGGCTACAAGGGAAAAAGCATTAAAATATAATTATATTGAAATTATGAGAGTTAAAATTATTTTGAAAGCTCGTTGTCTTTTAGCCGATATATTAAATTGTATAAGGGTGACACAAAAAAGAAACTTTATCATTATGATAACGCAAGAGGAGGAATAATGCCGGAGCTTAGAAAAGACCCCATCATAGGACGGTGGGTTATAATTTCCACCGAGAGAGGCAAAAGACCCTCTGATTTTGGAATAACGATGGAGAAAAAAGGCTCCAAACTTTGCCCGTTTTGCCCGGGTAATGAATCCGCCACTCCGCCTGAAATTATTGCCTTCAGGCCTGATAACACCAAGCCGAACACTCCCGGATGGGCTTTGAGAGTCATATCCAATAAGTTCCCGGCGTTAAAGATAGAGGGCGATTTGAATCGTGTGGGAATAGGTATTTTCGATAAGATGAATGGTATTGGGGCGCACGAAGTTATAATTGAAACTCCGGATCATTTCAAGGATTTCGCTGATTTCGATAATGAGAAGGCGCTGAATATAATCTGGGCTTATAGAATGAGGATTTTGGACCTTAAAAAGGACCCCCGCTTCAAGTATATTATAGTTTTCAAAAACCATGGGCAGGCGGCCGGAGCGAGTTTGGAGCATTCTCATAGCCAGCTAATCGCTACTCCGATTGTTCCTAAACGGGTAGCCGAAGAATTGGAGGGGGCTCTTAAATATTATCAATATAAAGAACGTTGTATATTTTGTGATATTATACGGCAGGAGATGGGAGATGGAGAAAGGGTTGTCTCGCGAAATGATAATTTTATAGCTTTGGAACCTTTTGCTCCTCGCCTGCCTTTTGAAACCTGGATTTTACCTACCAAGCATTATAGCGCTTTGGAGGATATAGCGGAGAAGGAACTCCCTGATTTAGCGTCGATTTTGAGGGAAACCTTAAAAAGGCTGTCTTTGTCTCTTAATAACCCGCCATATAATTTTATCCTCCATAGCCGTCCAGTCGAGGAGGAAGGAAAAATATATTATCATTGGCACATAGAGATAATGCCGAAATTAACCAAAGTCGCCGGATTCGAATGGGGAACCGGTTTTTATATCAATCCCACTACCCCTGAAGATGCGGCGAAATATTTAAGGGAGATAAAATTGGATGTTGTCGAGAATAATGTTGTCCAGCAGCAAACTCATTAGTTTTATCAAGGAGGAATAAATGAACAGGAAATATAATGTATTATTCATCTCGCCGGAAGTGGTGCCATTCGCCAAAACCGGCGGTTTGGCTGATGTCGCCGGCGCCTTGCCAAAGGCATTGGCTAAAAAAGGGCATAATGTGAAAGTTATAATGCCCAAATATCGGGTGGTGGACGAGTCCAAATTTGGATTGCGGAACAAACTAAGCGGATTGTCTGTGGAAACTGCGGATAGGCGCATTGGTTATGACATTAAACATACCGTTGATGAAAAATCGAGTGTGGAATATCTTTTCGTAGATTGCCCACAATTCTTCGATAGGGATTCGCTGTATATCGATCCGTCCGCCGGAACCGATTGGGCGGATAACGATGAGCGGTTTATAATGTTTTCGAAAGCAGCGATTGAGACGGCTAAGTTGTTGGGATTCAAGCCGGATATTGTTCATTGCAACGATTGGCAATCGGCATTGGTTATCGCTTATTTGAAAACTATCTATGCCTATGATGAATTTTTCATCGATACTAAAACCTTATTCTCCATTCATAACCTCGCTTATCAGGGGAATTTCCCCGCGGAGCATTTCAAAAAGTTAGGATTGGGGTATGAGTATTTCTATCCCGCTTCGCCCTTTGAATTTTGGGGGAAGGTTTCCTTTATGAAGGCGGGAATCTATTTCGCTGATGCTATCAACACGGTATCGAAAACTTACGCCGAAGAGATACAATCAAGCCCGGAGTACGGCTATGGTATGGAAGGGCTTTTACGAGAACGATCGAAGGATCTATATGGGATTGTAAACGGAATCGATTATGATGTTTGGAATCCCGAAGTGGATGAGCTTATCCCACATAAATACTCCATTGGAAATCTCGAGGGTAAAAAACTGAATAAGAAAGCTTTGTTGGAAAAAGCCGGGCTAACCGTAACCAAGAAAGATATCCCGCTAATCGGTATTATCAGCAGGCTTGCCGATCAAAAGGGTTTTGATTTAATAGCTCAAATAAGCAAGGATTTACTTTCTCTCAATCTTAAAATTGTCCTTTTGGGAACCGGTGAGAAGAAATACCACGATATGTTTACCGCCCTGAAGAAAAAGCACCCGCGAAAGTTATCGGTAAACCTTACTTTCGACAATGCCTTGGCGCATTTAATCGAAGCCGGGTCGGATATGTTCCTTATGCCCTCCCGTTATGAACCCTGCGGCTTGAATCAATTATACAGCCTAAAATATGGGACAATCCCGATCGTCAGGAAAACCGGCGGGTTGGCTGATACCATTATAGATTATAACGAGAGTGATGGTTATGGGACGGGATTTGTATTTAAAAACTATGACGCATACGAGCTGTTGGATATGATAAAGAAGGCGTTGGCGGTTTATCGCAAAAAGAAAGAATGGTCGAAGCTACAGGAAAACGCAATGTCGATGGATTTCTCTTGGGATCGGTCCGCGGAGCATTATGTCGAACTTTACGCCAAGACGGTAAACAGCAAATCGGAGAAGCTTCAGGAAGCTTGATAGATTTAATTGGGAGTTAATATTGTCAGCCGACTGATGTGCTTTCGCTAACGCTTATCAGTCGGCTAATCTTTACATCGATTAAAATGGGAAATAAACAAATTCAAATCACAAAAGATCCATTGGATAACTTGATTCTCCTCTCGGATTTTTTATTGGCGGCTTTGGCGGCGCTAATTTATTTCTGGGGCGATGATATAGGCGGATATTGTTTTTCCCCACCGTTATGCAGTGCGATTATTCTCGTCAATCTCTCAAGAACAATATCGATATTACCATTTCATTTTAAGGGGAAGGTGGGCTCAAATGCCATATTGGTTAATTTTGCCGCTTCCAATATCATCTTTATAAATTTCTTGGAATTCGTTATCCCAAACCATCAAATTTATTTTGAGCCGTTCTACTTTTTATTGATAGTTTTTACTACTTATAGATGGAAGCCGAAGAAGGTCTTATACAATACTTTACTGATTTCTTTCGCTCTGTTTCTATCCTATTTGCCGAGCAAAGGTTTCCATTCCCTAATAAGCTTTACTATTCAGTTTTTGTTTATTTGGCTGTTTTATTTGTTTATTAAATCGATGTTGGAAAGATTCCGTTCTTCTCAAGCCAAATTGATGGAATCGATGGACAGCTTGAACAAACGCACCTGGGAATTGGAGATGGCGCAAGCTGAAACGGAAATGATTTATAACACCGTCGCCGATATAGCCGGCACCCTTAATTTCAAGGAAGTCGTGGAGAAAATAATTAGGATAGCCACCCATCTGCTTGGAGCGAAAACCTGTAAAGTATGCCGCTTATTGCCTGATGGTTTGTATGTCAATATAGTGGGCGAAGGGAACAGAAAAACGCTTGAGGTTTACGATAAAGTAAAAAAGATTTCCTTGACTGAATTGCTTCGGGATTTCGAAGGTAATGAGATGGTTACATCAACGATGGCTATTAGCACTCTACGGAAAGGAATAATACTTAATGGTAATCGATCTCAGGCGATAATCCCTCTTATTGTTCGAGAGAAATTTATAGGTTTGATTATTCTGGAGAGTGTCGAAGCTTCGGGATTCCCTGCGGAAGAGAAGCGTGAATTCACAATTTTGGGACCAGCTGCCTCGATGGCTATGGATAACGCCATATTACTCCAAAAGGCGGAGGAGATGGCTACGGTGGACGAGCTTACCGGGATGTATAATTTCCGCTATTTCAGAGAGAAACTCCAATCCGAAGTTCAGAGAGCTATCCGTTATGATTTGGAGCTTACGATTTTGATTATTGATATTGACTTCTTCAAAAAGGTTAATGACACTTATGGCCATCAAGCGGGGAATATGCTCCTGCAACAATTGTCCGGACTTTTAAGAAGATGCGTTCGGGATGTGGATATTCTCTCAAGATATGGTGGTGAGGAATTTGTAATAATTCTGCCGCAGACAGAATTGGAAGCGGCGGAGGTGGTTGCGGAACGTATTCGCAGCGAAGTTGAAAATGCTGTTTTCGAATGCGGCCCCGAGGCGATGGAATTAAAAATTACGGTTTCCATAGGTTTAGGTTGTTTTTCAAAAGAAATCATCAAAACGCCCGAAGCCTTGATAGAAGAAGCGGATACGAATCTCTATACTGCTAAAAGGACCGGCCGCAATAAAATTGTCTATAATTGTGCCGATTTCAATGCCTGCGCAACCGAGGAATCCCCCGTAAATTATGGCTGATCTCTCCTCCGAATTAGGGAAACTTTTTATTTTCGGTTTTGAAGGAAAAACAATCCCCCCTTATCTTGAATCCTTAATCGAAGAAGGGAATCTCGGGGGGGTGATATTATTTGAACGGAACGGAGAGACGCCCGACGATTTCCGCAGGCTCACCTCCGAAATAAAAAACGGGACCCCCTCGCAGCCCTTGATTTTTATCGATCAGGAGGGTGGAAGGATAACACGGATAAGGTTCAATTCCGATTATCATAAAAGCGCCGAGGAGTTGTCCGCATTGGGCGATAAAGACAATTTTCGTCGATCGGCCTCGAAAGTAATTGGCGATCTGAAATCCTGCGGAATAGATGTCAATACGGTCCCGGTTTTGGATATTCCCTCAAAGGATAACATCCCCGTTTTAAGAGGAAGATGTTATGGCGACAACCCCGAAGATGTCATCCGATATTCCTCAATTCTTATGGACGCTTACAATTCGGGAGGTATGCTTTGTTGCGCCAAACATTTTCCCGGCTTGGGTGATGTAAAGGCCGATCCCCATTATGACCTTCCCGTTGACGATACGCCGATTACAAGGTATTATAATTATAAGCTTCTACCCTTTATTGCTGCGATAAAACGCTCGGTGCCGATTATTATGACTACCCATATTTTGTCTAAAGCGTTAGACGATAAAAATCCCGCAACCCTTTCCACGAAAATCGTGGATGATTTGCTTAAAAAGGAATTGGGATTCGATGGCGCTGTAATGACCGATGATTTGGAGATGGGGGGTATAACCGAGAATTACAGTTGGGAAGAGATAATAATCGGTGCGATAAGGGCGGGTAATCATTTATTGCTGATATGCCAGAGTAAACATCGACAATTGGAAGCGATACGGATATTGAAAGGGACTGTTGAAAGGGATGCGGAAATCCGACATAAAGTAGAGATGGCTATCGAAAAAATTACCGCCCTCAAGAGGGATTTCTTTATTCGAACTAATGCGGATTAAGTCGATCTCCCCTACAATCGGAATTATTTTTTGTCGTCCAATGCTATCTTAAAGACTTCTTCCACCCTTTCGACTACAATAAACCTAATGGCTGATTTAACCTCATCGGGGAGTTCAGCCAAGTCCTTCTCATTATGCTTTGGCAAAATAACCGTTCTAATCCCCGCTCGGTAAGCCCCAAGGGATTTTTCCTTGATCCCGCCGATGGGCAGGACATCCCCTCTCAAAGTTATCTCCCCGGTCATCGCCAGATGAGGTTTAACAGGTCTATCGGTTATCACCGACAGCAGGGCCGTCGCGATAGCTATTCCCGCCGAGGGACCGTCTTTCGGCGTAGCACCCGCCGGAACATGTATATGGAAATCGAAGCTCTCAAAAAACGAGGGATCTATTCCCCAAATGGGTGAACGACTCCGAATAAATGATAACGCCGCTTGCATAGATTCACGCATAACATTTCCAATATGTCCTGTAAGGGTCAGGGAATTCCTGCCTGGCATTTTTATCGCTTCGATAAATAAAATCTCTCCGCCGACTGAGGTCCATGCCAACCCGGGGACAACGCCGATACGCGGTTTCTCGAACGATTTCTCCCGATAAAACCTCTCCGGACCGAGGTATTCCATCACTTTCTCCGGCGTTATGACTATTTCTTCGGCATTTCCTTCGGCTGCCGATTTTGCAATTTTGCGACAGATATTTGACACTTCTCTGGTTAAATTCCTCAATCCGGATTCGCGAGTATAATCATCTATTATTTTAATAATAGCCTCATCGTTGAATTTCACCATTTTCGGAGACAGCCCATTTTTTTTAATTTCTCGATTGATGATGTATTGTTTACTTATGGCGAGTTTTTCCATATCGGTATAACCGGGAAGGTAAAGGATTTCCATTCTATCCAGCAAAGCTGAAGGGATAGTCTCCATAACATTGGCGGTGCCAAGGAAAAAAACCGGCGAAAGGTCGAAATTCACATCGAGATAGTGATCGGAAAAATTATTGTTCTGCTCCGGGTCCAATACTTCAAGCAACGCCGATGATGGATCGCCGCGGAAATCCTTCCCCAATTTATCCAGCTCGTCCATCATTATAACGGGATTATTCGACTGAACCCTCCGCAGCGCCTGAATAATCCGCCCGGGCATCGCACCGACATAGGTTCGACGATGTCCCCTTATCTCCGCTTCATCGCGCACTCCTCCCAAAGACATACGGTAAAATTTCCTGCCCATAGCACGGGCTATCGATCGTCCCAAAGATGTTTTTCCAACTCCCGGAGGTCCGACAAAACATAAAATGGGACCCTTTATTGAGGGGTTCAGTTTCCTGACTGACAGGTATTCCAATATTCTCTCTTTTGGTTCTTTCAAACCATAGTGATCCTCATCGAGAATGCGGCTGGCTTCGGTAATATCGAGCATATCGATACTGCTTTTATTCCAGGGCAAGGATATCATCCAATCGAGATAAGTACGGGAAACCGTGTATTCCGAGGCAGCGGGATTCATTCGACTAAATCTATCCAATTCGAGAAGAGCGGTTTCCTTTGCTTCTTCGGTCATTCCGACCGCTTCTATTTGTGTTCTATAAGATTCTATTTCTTCGGTTCTATCGTCACCTTCCCCCAATTCGCGTTGGATGACTTTCATCTGCTCGCGAAGGATATATTCCCTCTGCGATTTTCCGATTTCCGCCGATGCGTCCTCTTTTATCTTTTTCGCCACATCGATAATTTTTATTTCCCGTTGGATATGGGAAGAAACTAATCTCATCCTTTCCAAAATATCGAATGTCTCTAATATAAACTGTTTTGCGTCGTATCCTATCTTTAGATTCGACGCAATTGTATCGATTAAATTAGACGGGTCATCAGTATTGGCTATTGTCTGCCATATATCATCGGGCAGATAATTAACCTTATCCATAAGGTCGCGCATCAAGTCTTTCATAGTCCGCATAACGGCTTCGGCTTCAACCTCACTTAGGGGTGCTTGTTTAACAATACTTACCTCCGCTTTGGGATATGGCGCTGTTTCGAGTATTTTCAATACCTTAAACCGTTCCACCCCTTGCACCAAAACGCGCATACTGCCATCATGAAAACGTAGCATCTTCAACACATAAGCGCTGGTCCCCACATCGAAAATATGTAGTCCATTATCTTCGGTGATGTTCCTATCCTTATGCCCTATAATGCCGATCGGTTCGCTTTCCATAATCGCTTTATCGAGCAACGGGGTATATTCGCTTTCCATAATAACTAAAGGAATCGACATCAGAGGAAAAACTACAGTTTCCTTTACTGGTAATATGGGTAATTGTATTGTTGCTGAAGTTTTATCGATACCTTGTTGTGTGTTGCTTGGATTCAAAACATCCCCCCTTTGTATATGCGGTTCAAGAATTCCATTTTTTCAACCCCTTATAGTATTATTTCGGTTGATTTTAGTATGAAGTTGATTAAAAGGAACTAAATTTTTTATTCGTCTTCCGGCACCCCGCGATAATCCCTAACGGTTTTTTCGATCCATTTTTCGAACTTTTCGACTTTGCTTTCCAACATAAAATTAAGTTCAAACTTGTTGTCCGAGTTGGACATCGCCCGCCTTGGAGTAAACAAGAAATCCAAATCCTTTTCGATATATTTCCTCTCCCCCCTGAGCTCAGCGCTTCCATCGGGAAGGTAATCCAATCCCCCTTCAAACTCGATTTCATATTTCCCCGGTTCGGCGATTTTGGTTATAGTCATTCTAAAACCGGAGAATTGCCAAATCCTTTTATTTGCCATAAAAACTTCTCAGCCGACCTATAGCTAAATCAAACATTAAACCTGAATATGATAACATCACCGTCTTTAACAATATAATCTTTACCTTCGAGGCTCAATTTTCCCTTTTCACGAGCGACCTGCCAACTTCCAAGTGCGTCCAAATCATCATAGGAAACTACTTCGGCTTTAATGAAGCCCCTCTCGAAATCGGAATGTATCACCCCCGCCGCCTGTTTCGCGGTCATTCCCCTTTTTATAGTCCAGGCGCGAACCTCCTTTTCGCCGGCGGTCAAAAACGAAATCAGCCCCAATAATCGGTAGGATTCATTGATAACAATATCAATCGCCGGTTTCTCTATCCCCAAACTTTTTCGGAATTCTTCTCTGTCCTCTTTGCTCAATTGAGAAATTTCCATTGAGATTTCAGCACAAAGCGCCACTGCGGAAGATTGGCTCGGCTTAAGAATCGATTTTATTTCTTTTGGTATGTTATAACTTTCGATCCCATCCTCGGATATGTTAAGGACATAAATCTGTGGCTTGAGGGTCAGAAATCCAAACCCCGATAATAGTTTTAGTTCCCCTTCGGTTAAATCGGTGTCCGCTAAAAATACCTCATCCTCCAAAGCTTCCCTGCACTTTTTAAGTACTTCCAATAATTGACCTGCTTCTTTCGATTTAGCCACTCTTTGTGATTTCTCAAGCTTTTGGATATTATTATCCGCCAAAAACAAATCGCTGAAAATCAACTCCGAATTTACACTTATTATATCCCGCGCCGGATTCACGGAACCATTTGGATGCGGAACGCTCTGTTTATCGAAAACCCTGACAACCTGCGCAAAGGCATCGACCTTCCTTAATGCGGTTATATAAGCGGTTTCCGTTTTAGAATCGCTTCCTCCCGTCATTCCGGCGATATCGATATAAAGGATTTCCGCCGGCGTATACTTTTTCGGATCAAATATCTCCGCCAATCTATCCAAACGCTTATCGGGGACTTTGACCACAGCCCTATTAGCTTCCTTTGTCAGGGAAAAATCCCCCACCGGTGCCTGCTTTCCCGTGAGTGCATTAAAAAAGGTTGTTTTCCCCGATAAGGGCAATCCTATTATTCCTATCTCCATTTTTTTAACTCATATAAATTAGTTGCTCAAGTTTAACAAGGGATTCGATTTTTCACTAACCGGTTGACGGGTTAAATTCACTTTTTACAATCCCCTTACGATTATATTCTCTCCCGTAATGGCTGAGGAATCATCCGAAGCCAAGAATAAACAAACCTTGGCGACATCCATAGCTGTGAGAGGGGCTTTCGCACCGGGGAAAGCTGTTTTGAACATATCCGTATCGACACCGCCCGGGCTGACAGCATTGACCCTGATTCCGAATTTCGCCCATTCCAAAGCCAATATTTCAGTTAGTCCCCATAACGCATATTTCGAAATATTATACGCTCCCATATCCGGGAATTTCGGCACCCCGAAAACTCCTGAGAGGGATGATATATTTATTATGGTCCCTCCATATTCCTTCATCAAATCAAAAGCCATACGGCTACAGTTGAAAGCTCCGAAAAAGTTGGTTTCTATAATGCTTCTCAAAAGGGATGGACTGATTTCCATCATAGAGGCCTTTTTCAAAATCGCCGCTGAATTAACTAAAATATCGATATTCCCAAATTTATCCCTAATTGAATTAAATGCTGATTGTATTTGGTCCAGTGATGTTATATCACAATTCTTCGCAAAAACAACAGAGCTGTTTATTTCTGATATCTCATCTGAAGCCTTTTTAAGATTCTCGGAATTTCGTGCTATCAATCCGATATCCGCTCCATTAAGAGCAAATAGTTTTGCAATGCCTTTACCTATTCCCCTGCTCGCTCCGGTAATAACCGCCCTTTTCCCTTTAAGTTTTTTATTCATACTATTTAATAAACTATTTTTTCGAGGGTAGGCAAATGATTTGTGAAATCGTAAATAAAAAAAGCCCGAGGCTATACCTCGAGCTTAATTCGGGCTAAATCCAGCTTGAAACTTTCCTTTTACTTAATCAAAGTTAAACGTTTAGTGATGGCAGTACCGTTTTCAGCATAAAGACGATAGAAATAAATCCCGGTCGATACCGTTTCACCATTGTTGTTGGTGCCATCCCATATAACCCGATGGGGTCCGATGGAACTAAATCCGTTTACCAAAGTCTTTATGCGGCGTCCCAAGATATCATAGATATCCAAACGAACATTACCGCTTTCAGGTGTTTGGTAAACGATCGTGGTCTGGGCATTGAACGGGTTCGGGTAATTTTGTCTTATATCGTAGTCTTTAACAACTATCGCATCGTTGTTTTCAAAACAACCCTTTAGTTCAAATTTACCGTCGCAGTCAATGCCTCCATCACCCTTGTAATCAATTGTGAAATTGAGGCTGCTGGAATCATAAATGACAGGGTCTTGGCCCCAGATGTAATCGCCGATATATACTACATAAGTATATACGCCGGCTTCCATACAACCGGGTATCCTTTGGTCGATATTCCTGCAAGACATAGTATCGCCTGCCGCTATCCAGATTTCACCTCCATTGATTGGACCATATACATCCCCCGAAGGGAAATCCAACATCGCCCAAAGATCAATATTAGTATTTTGGTTCGTATTATTTACGACCCATGCATGAAATTGAAACCAACCTCCCCAGAAACCAAATTCGATTGGCGGGTTTACAGGTTCAATTTGAACTTGAAAATCTTGAGCCAACGCCGAAAATGTTAATCCGAAGACCAACGCAACTGCTAACAAAGAAATAATTACAGTTCTTCTCATAAAGAGACCTCCTTTAGAAGAAAAATATTAAATAAATTTTCTTAATGATAATCATTTCACAATTTCCGACAATACCCTTAAAGTAGAAATTCTTAATTTAACTAAAATATACTCAAAATGAAACCAATTGTCAAGGTTTTTTACACTGAAATATCGTTTTTTTTTTGGCCACTATACTATTTCTGTAGTACTATTTTAATAGCGGTTACCTCATCGTTTATTTTAAGCCTACAGAAATATATCCCGCTTGCAACCGCTAATCCATTATCAGTTATCCCTGACCAAGTTATGGAATTAGTTCCTTCTTTTTGGTATTTATTTATTAATTCAGCAACCTTACGTCCGGTTATATCATAAATGTCCAATTCAACTTTTGCCGTTTTTTTCAAAGTATAAGTAATGTTTATGCTTTTATTAAAGGGGTTCGGATACGCGGAGACAAGGTTAAAGTTTTTCGGGGCGCTAAGGTCGCCGCCATATCTCTTCGATCCTTCTTCTTTGGAAAAATCTATGGCATCCCAAGAATAGGCTGTATCTGGATAGGTGCCGATAAAAGCATAGAATTTATAATCCCCTGCCGGAGCAATCCCCGGTATCCACTGTCGCAGATTTAGGTATTTCCGAGATTCGTTTGGCCCAAGTTGAATATTGTATGTTTTAACCTCATACCATTCGTCTTCATCAAGGTGTTCGGCTTTCGTCCAAACATTGCAGGTAAGAGAATCATAGGTTAAATTTGAAACATAACCACGCCATTGAATATATCCGCCTTCAGGGGGGATAGTTGTCAGATTTGGTATTTCCTCCATTTCAATACGAGCCAAACCGATATCTAAATCCTTCAAATAAATTCTTGATCCCTGTAAAACTTCTTTTGTCTCATTTTCCTGAACAAAAGCCGTAAAGCCGACCTGGTTTTCATCATAATCATCCGGGATAGAGAAAGTTTCCATAAAACCAATATCCCCACTCTTGTCAAACTCCACCGATTCCCCCATTGTTGAGGGGAGGAAAGCAAATACGGTATTGTTATGCCAATCCAAATCATAAGCATCTTCAAAATAAGCACTATCCCTAAAAACCATAGCCCTCATATAGTAATCCCCGCTCGGTATTTGATCAACCGGCGAAATGTTGACAAAGATCACCCCGCGGCGGTCCGTCGGAATATAATACCCTCCTATGCTCATTTCTAAAGGGGAAGGTATTGTAGCCTCATCATATATCGCTTCACCCCAATTACTATATTCGGGACCTGCCCTATCACCATCAATAGCCATTTCCGGCAGGAAGCCGACTACATAATAATCCTTTTTCGCATCCAACTCCTCAGGAATAACATCGTGAAAAGGATCATAAGGAGCAAGATGATATCTGATATTCGTAAAAAGATTAGGGTGTAATTGTTTGAGCGAATCCATATATGCTTCTGCCTTCAGCGAATTATGGCAATAGACATTGGCGAATTGCTCACATACCACCATTCTCTGCGCCGAAAATGCAGAGTTGTAAGTTAAAAGCCCCGATAACAGAATTAGTATAACAACCCATCCTCGCTTTAACATATAACCACTACCTCCTTATTGGTATAGAAAAGAAGAAAAGAATAGCTTACGGATAGCGAAATCAAGACATCAGAATTTTTAAAGAACTCCCCCTATTACTTTTTGTAATATAATGTAATCATTTTGAATTGTCAATTAAAATATCCGCCCGTTAATTAAAATTTAATCGGGTGCGGTTGGACGAGACCAACCGCACCTAAAATTGGGGATTTTAACCAATTGAGCGAATGATTTACTTCAACAGAGTCATCCGCCTTGTCATTGTTTCGCCATTAGCAGATAATTTATAGAAATAAATTCCCGACGGCATAGAGGAAGCATTCCAGTTAATAGTATGTTCCCCTGAATTCATTGTATTATCGAGTAAGGTAGCGACCTTTCTGCCCAATACATTATAGACTTCCAAAGTAACCTTCGATGGCTTCTCCAGCGAGAATTCTATATTTGTCGAAGCATTAAATGGGTTCGGATAGTTGCCGTAAAGTTTGAATGAAGTTGGTTCATTTGCTTCTTCTCCCACACCTACTATCCCCTTAGGTACTTTGAGATATAACACAGGGTTTTCGGTCTCGGCACCTTCGCCCTGAATATAAGCACCGGCATCCTTATCGTTGATGTAGAGTATATGGAGATAATCATCCACATATTCGCACAGCGACGACCAATGGTCACTATCGCAATCTCCGGGCAAGCAACCTTCGGTATGAGAATTAGTCAGATTAACCGGCGTACCCCAGGTCGCACCTCCATCACCGGAGGCGGCTGCGTAAATCTCTCCGTTGGAAAACCCGCCGGCCGATACATCGGTGGAATCGAATTGCGTCCAAATGACATAAAGGTTATTATCATCATCGACACCGATCGATGGCTTGCTCAAAGTTAGGTTTGCGGCTCCGGTATAAGCGTTCCAGTATCCATCGGCTATCATTGAAATACCGGTAGCCTCAGACCAGTGGAACAGGAACGACGATACATACAAAGCATCGTTGTCAGCATCATAGACACCGGAATTCCAAATGATATGCAAGTTATCGTTGAAATCATAAACAGCGTCTAAATCCAACCATGCCCTCAGCGTATCCGAGTATTGGTAATTCGTAATATTTATTGGATGTCCGAAATTCCATGTCTGTCCATCTGCAGATTCCGTATAAAGAACATCCCCAAGATATATGGTCGCATCACCGGGGAAATTTTTGGAATAGACGATAGCTACTTTATTCGATACCGGTGAGGAGACAGGGAAACAGGTAATTTGGTGAGTTGTATCGACAACCGCTAAACTTGTCCATGTTGCGCCACCATCCTCTGAGCGGGTATAAAGGGAGAGATCTTGGTCGGAGGTGCTGCCATTTATCCTTGCCGTTAAATGTATAAATCCTTGGTTATCTACCGTGATATAGGGCCAATATGCCTCCGGATAACCGGGATAAACCTCCGGAGGGTCATACAAAGTAAACAAACCACCGCCTCTTATGGCGTCCACCCCGAGCGTTAGAAATAAATTAGCACCATTATGATAAGCTACCGCCGCGGTGTTATCCGAGAAAATATCCATATTGGTATAACCTGCACCCGCCACACTGCTAACAGCGGTCCCGGTTTGCCCTGCGGTCCATTGACCGCTCTCATCCACAAAATTGTAATAGACATGACGATCACCGTTGGAAAGCTTATTCATCCAACAGAAATGGATCCCGTTCAACGAATCCCTAACCACCCTATTCCCGGTTACACCGTTAGTCTGGTATTCATAGAAAGTCGTTCCTACTGTATCTCCGGGAGAGGAAGTAATTCCCGCCGGGAATATACCTATGGGCAGCCGCGAATTAACCGAATTCAGGTCGTCGACATTAACCCGTACATTTACTTTCTGGAAATCAGGCCTTGCGAATAATGGCACCGAAACCAAAAATATCCCCAGGGTCACGGCTAAAATAACTTTGAATCTCATAGCAACCTCCTTTGCTTTTGCACCAATTTTTCGGGGCAAATAAATACCCCGTTGCACCATTTGTTATTTTTAGTGTTTATGTTGACTTCATAATTTAAATAAACCTTTGGTTTTATTTATATCGGTATAATGTTAACATAAATAAACTTTTAGTGTCAAGCGCAATTTATTCAATTTTCAAATCAATGATAGGATATAGCATTTGGCTTATATACATCATCCTATTATAAGGTTTTCAGTTAACATTATTTGCAATAATATCCATATAAAAAGTCGGGAACCAATATAAGAAGGTGCGACCGGCCAAGAACCGATCGCACCTCAAAAATCACAGGGGTTAACCTGAAGTTTTTGGTTACTTCATCAAAGTCATTCGCTTGGTGATGGTATTACCATTTGCGGAGAGCTTATAGAAATAAATTCCCGAGGTCATACCGGAAGCATCCCAAGTGAAAGTGTGTTCACCGGCACTAAGCTTACCATTAACCAACTCCGACACCTTCTGACCCAAGAGGTTGTAAATATCCAATTTAACATTGGAAGCTTTTTTGACAGTAAAGGTGATATTTGTGGTTGCATTGAATGGGTTCGGATAGTTCTGATTCAAAGCGAACTGCGAAGGCAATTCATTATCGCCATCTTCAACACCGGTTATAATAATATCAGAAACCGCAATGGCAAGGTATCTTACCGGGTTCTCGGTCTCGATGCCCTCATTCTGAGGAATACCACCCGCATCCTTATCCTCGATGAATTCTATATAAAGGGAATCATCAACCTTCTCAGCTAATGAGGACCAATGTTCACTATAGCAGTCACCCGGTAGGCACCCTTCCGAGTTGGTATTGGTGATATTCACCGGGTCCGACCAGGTAACGCCATCATCGGTGGAATAAGCAAGATAAAGTTCACCATTGGAATAACCACCGGAAGAGACATCAAGGCTATCGAAATTAGTCCAAAGAGCAAACAGATTTCCATTATCGTCAGCAGCAATAGACATCTTGGAAGCAGTATGGTTCCATGCGCCCGGATAAGAGAAATGCCAAGCATCGTAAACGAGGGTTTTGCCGGTAGCTTCGGACCAATGCCATAAATAGCAATTGGCAGGAGTCCAAGTACTATCCCAATACCCGTGTTCATTCCATATTATGTGCAAATTGTCATTGTAATCGTAAATGGCGTCAACATCGGTGTAAGCACGCAAAGTATCTCCGGTGCTTGGGTTACGGTGATTGGTGATGTTAACGATATTACCATAATCCCAAGTAGTACCATCTGTGGATTCAATATAACCAACATCCTGATTCACCTGACCGGGAGCAGTCCCATCATCCGCCGGTAGAGTAAATACGATTGCCGATTTATCGCTAACCGGTGAAGAAGTTACTATCCCGGAAATATTGTACGCTTGGTCGTAATAAATCGCCGCATCGATCCAATTGCTTCCCATATCGGTGGAATATGTATGTCCTACTATACCGGCATCACCTGCGTTCACAGGTTCTGTTTCAGTAAGCTGCATGTTTCCCTGCCGGTCATAAGAGATATAGGGCCAATACATTGCCAGATAACCGGGGATTTTGTTATCAGGATATGTATCAGTAAACAAACCAAAACCGCAACCGGCATCAACGCCAACGATTACCAAAGTATCGGTAGCGTAATGGTAAGCCACCAAAGCCGCACCTGTTGAATCCACAGCTAAAGTTGTATAACCATCCCGACTATTCGAGGAGGCGGCAGTTCCTTCACTCCCAAAACCGAGGTTGCCGTCAGGGTCTATATAGTTGTAATATATTTTTCGTTCGCCTGTCGAATTGGTGATACCACGCATCCAGCACATATGCACGCCGCAGTCAGCTTTGGCGATTCGATTACCAGTGGATCCGTTTGTCTGATAATCATAATAGGTCATACCGACGATAATCCCCGGGGAGTCCATCAATCCACTGTGGTGGTAAGGGATGGACGGACCGGAATAACTGTCCGTCATATTCAAATCCGGAATTTTGAAAACTGAATTTTTAACAGGTACTTTATAGGGAACACCCGCAAACACGGTCCCCATTGCAAGTAGTTCAAAAACTATTAAGAATAGTAAAATTTTTTTCAACATCTCATTGCTCCTCAAAATCTCAACATTATCATATTAACAATCAATTGCTCCCATATGTCCGTTTAATCGTTCTTACAATCACCTCCTTTAAGTATCAAGTTCTTTTAATTTTGATTTATTATTATCCTTATTTTCAATATATTTGCTCGAAAAACAAGTTTCGTCGAATGTTATCCCAAATTCCTCCGAAAAGCTTTTCGCGATTCTATCTTCCAAAACTCTCTCGTCAATTAGGGATTCCTTCATAATTTGGGATAAATCCGTTATTGATTTTTCCAGCTTCTCCTTCAAAATCAAATATTTCCTCTCGCTGTCGAATCTTAAAAAATCGATTATACGGGAAGTCCCGTAAACCAATTGAATACTACCTTGCTGGAGGAAGACATTTTTTTTGCTTCTCTGAGCTGATCCGACCAACTTCTTCCCATAATAGGAGATTTCATCACCCGTAATCGCAGTAAAACAGGGACTTATCCCTTTTAGATTATAGCCCATCGGACGACGCTTATCCTCGAACCCTTCCTTATCCGCTCCCAAGGAGATTAATGCTTCTACAATCCCACCGTGTATTTGAGCGCACCGTTTCCTGATCGACAGGGTTTGATTCCCATCAAATGTTGTAAACCCCACAACGCTGTAAGACAAATCATACCCGTGTAGCAGTTCTCTCCCGCCGGTAGGCCTTTTTGCGATATCCACCCCATATTTCCCGCATTTTTCGTAATCGATAATCGATTCGATATTCCGCTGGTTCATTCCGTATGAAATCGTCGGTTTATCCCACAAAAAGAAGCGAAGAGTCGGCTTACCTTCACCGAAAAGTAATTTTTCAAAAAGCCACCGGTCAAAAGACATATTAAACTTACCGGGCAAGCGTTCGGCTTTAATCAACCTCCAACCGTAATTATGCGAATATTCCATTTCCAAAGAACAAATTATAGATTACAGGAAATCAATGAACAGTCCGTTCCAAATTATATCTGCCGGGTAAAATACTGTTGGGAGGATTTTTTCAATCAAGGCACAGTCCATAGTTTCAAGGTTTGTTTCGGTAAAAGCTTTTTCTCTCCTGCTTACAGCGTTCCCGAATATATTAGTCATAAAGTGAGGCAAAATCATCTCCTTGTCAAGTCGTTTTTCCGTTCCACCGATTATATTATCTTTTCCTGCCTAAGCTTTGAAATTAACATTTCAGCTATTTCATCGGGAGAATCTCCCTGAATAATCTCTCCTGCGGGGCGAGGTGGAGGTTCCATCACTTCAAGTAATTTCGATGGTGATTCTGGGCCTACGATAGATTGCTCAACCCCCAAATCGGATAAACTCCAAAGTTCGATGGGAGCTTTTTTTGCTCTCATTTTCCCCTTCAGTGACGGAAGTCTCGGTTCGTTGATTTCCTTTACTACCGATAATACAATCGGGAGGTCTCCTTCAACTACATCATATCCATCATCGGTCGAACGCTCGGCGACAATTTTGGCATCTTTTAACTCCCGAATTTTCTTCACGAACAAAATCTGAGGCCAAGCCAAAAGCCCGCTGACCAAACCGGCAATGGAGGAAGCATCATTATCGACCGCTTGTTTTCCAAAAAGGACCATATTCACATCCCCCATTTTTTTTATAGCCTCGGACAATACCTTTGCGCTGGCATAGATATCGGATCCGTTCGCGTTATCATCCCAAATTCTATAAGCGGAATCAGCTCCCAAAGATAAGGCTTCCCGCAATGCGGATTCGCTGTCCTCCGGACCAAATGATATTACCCTTACTTCGCCACCAATCTTTTCTTTCAACCTGATACCTTCCTCAATGGCATACATATCGAAAGGATTCGTCATTCCATTTCCGGATATTATCTTACCGTCGTGAACGGAGACTTGGTCGATCTCGGGAACCTTCTTAACACAAACTACTATATTCACTGTCTAAACTCCTCTCAATTTACAATACCTTACTATTAAAGCGCAAAATTAACAAATTACCATATATTTTATAAAATTTTCAATTTTTTCATTGCTGCTCGAGCCGCTTCTCTTTCAGCTTGCTTTTTGGTCCTTCCGCTCCCCGAACCGAGTTTTTCGCCGCGAATTTTAGCTACTACTTCAAATGTTTTCCGATGCTCAGGACCTTCCTCTTTCGCCACCTCATAATGTGGTACACCCATATTGTGCCCCTGAGTATATTCGAGCAACCGACCCTTGTAGTTAATGAACTCCGTATCGCCGATAAATTCCTTGTGGTTTTCGAGAATATGCCTATTGACCGCTTTTTGAGTCGGGATATAGCCCCCATCCAAATAAATCGCTCCCAAAACGGCTTCATAAGTATCCGCCAAAATGGTTTTCCGCTTTCTTCCGCCCGATTTTTCCTCAGCTTTACTCATTATAATGTACTCACCAAGGCCAATTCTCATTGCTATCTTGAACAGGATGGCTTCGCTCACGAGCAATCCCTTTATCTTGGTTAGCTCGCCTTCGCGGTAGTTCGGGTAACTATTGTATAAAAACTCGGAAATTATCATACCCAAAATCGAATCCCCCAAGAATTCGAGTCTTTCATTGGATACGAAAGTATGGTTATCCACCATATTCTGAATCGAACGATGGGAAAGTGCGGTTATGAGCAGATCGTTATCTTTGAAATTATACCCAAATTCCCCTTGTAGTTTTGATAAGTCTCCGGGCGGATCAACCAATGGATTCATTTTTAACAAGTACGATAATCGAGTTTTTTTAGATAATCTACTCGCGGTATTTCTCTAAGACGATTGTTGCGTTGTGTCCCCCGAAGCCGAAAGCGTTGGTCAATGCTATATTGATTTCTTTTTCGGTTACTTTATTCGGACTATAATCGAGATCGCATTTGGGGTCGGGGGTTTGATAATTTATAGTTGGATGGATTTTGTCATCCCTTATGCTTAAAGCGACGACTAAGGACTCCACGGCACCGGATGCCCCCAAGAGATGGCCAATAACCGATTTTGTGGAATTAATGGTCAGCTTATAAGCATAATCGCCGAAAACTTTTTTTATTGCGGATGTTTCCGATATATCTCCCAATGGAGTAGCCGTACCATGAGCATTAATATAATCGACCTCTTTCGGACTTATCCCGGCATCATCTAGTGCAGCCCTCATCGATAATACGGCACCCCTTCCCGTGGGATCGGGTGCGGTGATATGATATGCATCGGCAGACATCCCATAACCAACGATTTCGGCATATATTTTCGCGCCGCGCTTTTTGGCGTATTGTAATTCTTCGATAATCAATATCCCCGCTCCTTCGCCGATAAGGAAACCATCCCTATTTTTATCGAACGGTTTGGAAGCTTTTTCCGGTTCCTCATTGTTGGTTGTAAGCGCTTTTGCCGAACAGAAACCGGCAACCGCTATGGGGATGATTGCTGCTTCGGTACCTCCGGTCATCATAATATCGGCTTCACCGTTTTGTATCAACCGAAACGCATTTCCCAAAGCATGAGCGCTGGAGGCACAGGCGGAGACCGTAGCGTAATTCGCTCCATGTAAGTTATATTTCATGGATATCAAGCCCGCCGCCATATCCGAAATCATCATCGGGATAAAATACGGGGATATTCTCGAAGGACCTCGATTCAAGAGGATTTCATATTGATGGGCGAATGTTTCAATTCCCCCTATTCCTGAGCCGATGATAGCTCCCGCCCTTTCGGAGTCAAATCCATCGGAGTTGAAACCGCTGTCTTTCACAGCTTCCTGTGAGGCTGCTAAAGCGTATTGCTGGGATACATCCAAATGTCGAAGTTCTTTCCTCTCGAAGTAATTCCTGCCATCAAATCCCTTTACTTCGGCAGCGATTTTTGTAGAGTAATCGGTGGTATCAAATCTCGAAATCTTACATCCGCCGGAACGACCTTCTAATAACCCCTGCCATAATTGTTGAACATTCAACCCTAAAGGCGTTATAGCTCCTAATCCCGTTATTACAACTCTGCGCTTCATTACAACCTCAGCCTTACCGCTTATAAAACAAATTAATCTTCCTTCGCGAAAAACCGTAACCGGTTTTTCGCGAAGGGTCCCTGCTCATACCGGGACCGCAGTTCTACTAATTCGCTGGGGCGTGCTCTTTTATATAATTAATGGCGTCCGAGACCTTAGTGATTTTTTCAGCATCTTCATCAGGAATCTGTATCCCAAATTCCTCTTCCAACGCCATAACCAATTCTACGGTATCCAAAGAGTCAGCGCCAAGATCATCAAGGAATGATGCACCCTCTTTCACCTGCTCCGGATCAACACCCAATTGTTCGACGATAATATCCTTTACTTTTTGTTCTACTTCTGACACCTTTACACCTCTCCTTTAATTTAGGTTATCTCGAGTGATTTATTTGCTACATAAAATATCCGCCGTCAACCACCAAAACCTGCCCCGTCATATATGAAGCTTCCTCTGCGGCAAAAAATGTTACGGCATACGCCACATCTTCGGGTTTTCCGGCTCTTTTAATCGACATATTGGCTAAATACTGTTCCTTATTTTGGGATGGTAAACTTGCGGTCATCTCGGTTTCTATAAAGCCGGGAGCTACGGTATTTACCGTAATCCCCCTGATGCCTAATTCCCGCGCCGCCGATTTGGTAAGCCCTATAACACCGGCTTTGGAAGCGCAATAATTTCCCTGTCCAGGGTTTCCTCCCAACGCCACCATAGAGCTTATATTTACAATCCTCCCATACCGAGCCTTGAGCATCAGCCTGCCCGCCTCACGCATACAGAGGAATGTCCCTTTCAAATTAATATCCAATACTCTATCCCAATCGTTTTCGCTCAATTTTATCAAAAGTTTATCGATGATTATTCCGGCATTGTTGACAAGTATATCAAGCTTTCCTCCTTCGGAAACCCTTTTGAAAAGCTCTTTCACCTGTTTCTCATCGCTTACATCTGTTTTATAAGCAACCGCACGATTTCCCGAAGAGCTCAATTTCTCCGCCGCCTTACGGGCGCCGGCCTCATCGATATCGGTTATTATGGTCTCTTCAGCGCCTAACTGATTAAACCGTTGCGCAATAGAATAACCTATTCCTCTTGCACCACCAGTAATTAAAACTCTTTTCCCTTGAAAGTCCATAATAATCTATCCTCTAATTACGATTTTATATCCGCCTTTTCGGAAAACAATTCCCTTATAGTTTTCAATTTTTCGGGTTTTTCAAATGATGCCAACTTCGCCCCTTTGATGATTCTTTTTATCAGACCTTGAAGGACATTGCCGGGACCGACCTCAATGAAAGTACTGACTCCTTGCGCCGATAGATATTCGATGCTCTGTTTCCATAAAACAGGTGATTGTATCTGCCGGATTAAATAATCCGATATAGGATGGCCATCGGCGTAAAACTCTCCCGTGACATTAGCCACTATGGGGAATTGCAAAGTTTTGAAATCGATCTCGCTTAAAACCTTGTCAAGCCTTTTCGGAGTGGAACTCATCAGGGGAGAATGATATGCCCCGCCGACAGCTATTTTCACGACCCTTTTCGCTCCGTAGTCCTTAGCCTTTTTGATGAACTCATCCACAGCCCTAACCTCGCCGGATACTACAATTTGGGAGGGAGAATTAAAATTGGCGGGCTGAACTATACCGTCTATACTATCGCATATCTCATTTATCTTGTCGATGTCCATACCCACAACCGCAGCCATAGTTCCCGGATTATTATCGCAATCGTCCCTCATAGCCCTGCTCCGTTCCACAACTATGCGCAATCCTTCCTCGAATGAAATTGATTCGGAGCTAACGAGGGCGGATATCTCCCCCAAACTATGTCCGGCGGCAAAATCAGGCCTCAATCCCGCCTCGGATAGATATCTATCCGCTATGCAGGAGTGGACGAAAATAGCCGGTTGGGTGAAATCGGTCTGTACCAAAACTTCCTCAGGACCTTTTAGGCATATTTCCTTCAAATCCCTGCCGAGAATTGAAGATGCCGCCGCAAACATTTCTTCCGCGGGAGGGTATTCCATCAAAAATTCGCTTCCCATCCCCACATATTGAGATGCCTGTCCGGGGAATACAAATGCTAATTTTGAACCTATGTCCTCACCCAAGAAAGTCCTCCTAATTCCATCTAAATAATACGGCTCCCCAGGAAAAGCCCGAGCCAAAAGAAACCCCCAACAACAAATCCCCTTTGCCAATTCTACCATCTTTGACGGCTTCGTTCAAAGCTAAGGGAATGGTGGCGGAGGATGTGTTCCCGTAGCGATCTATATTAACCAACACCTTATCCATCGGGAAGCCCGATCTTTTGGCGGTGGCTTCAATAATTCTTATATTGGCTTGATGCGGGATTAGATACTTAACATCATCGGGCGTATATCCCGAATCCTTCAAGACTTTTTTTGCCGAATCCACCATTGACTTGACGGCATATTTATAAACCTCGTTCCCAGCCATTTTGACATACAGCGGAATCGGGTCTTTTTCTAAAGATACGGGAACCCTTTGCCGCATTCCGGGCAGATAAAGCAAGTTTCCCAGTGAACCATCACCGCCCGTGTATGATTGGATGATGCCCCCATCCTCTTCCGAGGCGGAAACGACGACAGCGCCGGCTCCGTCCCCGAACAATATACAGGTTCCTCTATCGGTATAATCAACCACCTTGGTCGTTGTCTCTGCGCCGATGACCAGAATATTTTTCGCTAAGTCCGCTTTGATGTAAGCGTTCGCCGTATTCAATCCATATAGAAATCCCGGGCAGGCAGCTCCCAAATCGAATGCGCCTGCATTCTTCGCCCCCGTGTAATATTGAATCATACTGGCGATGGAAGGCATTGTTGTATCGCCGGTAACGGTGGCGCAGATGATTAAATCGATATCCTCCGGGTCCATTCCGGAATGTTCAATAGCCTTTTTTGAAGCCTCTATAGCCAAGTCGGATACCCATTCGTCATCGTCGGATTTATGCCTTTCCTTAATTCCGGCTCTGGTTTCAATCCATTCCGAGTCGGTATCCACCATTTTTTCGAGGTCGGCGTTGGTCAGTACATTTTTGGGAACAGCTGCGCCGACTCCTATCAGATGTGCATAATTCACTATTAGCCCTCTCCGATTCAATGCCTGTGTTTGTTCAGCTCTACATTTAAGGAATTAGATAAATCCGACCTCCCACTCTTATATAATTCCGATTTTATCTTTTCGTTAATTTTATCGGCAGCCATTATCGCCGCCACGCCAACAGCATTTTTGATAGCCTTGGGAGATGATCCGCCATGGCTTATAATACATATACCATCGATACCCAAAAGGGGGGCCCCTCCGTATTCGGAGTAATCCAATTTCTCCCGTACGCGTCGCATAACCGGACGCATTAAAAATGCCCCTAGATTGGATATGAGGTTTTTCCCTACCTGATGCTTCGCTTGGCTACGGAAAAAACCCCCGACACTTTCCGCAAACTTCAACATAATATTCCCCACGAAACCATCGCAAACGATAACATCGCATTTCCCGTTAAGGATATCACGCCCCTCGATATTACCGAAAAAATTCACAGAAGAATGTGAAAACAGCTTATGGGTATTAACCGTTACTTCATTACCCTTGCTTGATTCCTCGCCGATGGATAAAAGACCTATCTTCGGGTTAGCTTTCTTATGCACGATCTTTGCATAAATTGCCCCCATAATGCCGAACTGGTATAGGTGCTGAGCTTTACAATCAGGATTCGCTCCGACATCTATAAGCACCGCCTTGTCTTTTTCGGTAGGGAAAACGGCTGCTATCGCCGGTCGGAGAACCCCGGGTAATCTCCCAAGCATCAACAAAGCGTGAGCCATCACCGCACCCGTATGGCCTGCGGAAACGGTAGCAGCAACTTCGCCCTTTTTTTGTAATTCCAAGGCGACATAAAGCGAAGAATCCTTCTTCTGGCGGTAAGCCTTGACCGCGCTATCGGACATTGAGATAGTTTCCTTGGTATGAATTACCGTCAAGGGCACCTCCCTTAGGCGGTGCCGTTCCATTTCGGCTTCTATCATCCGTGAGTTACCTACCAAAACCAACTCGATGCTATCCCCGAACTCCTCCACCGCCATTATTGCGCCCTCGACCACCACGGATGGGCCATAATCCCCACCCATCGCATCCAAAGCGATTCTTACCTTTTTAGGGTTTCTCTGACCAGTTTCGGAAAACTTTTTATAATCGTCAAGCAATTTTAACTTCTCAATTTATCTTCGGATAATATCTGTTTACCATCGTAATACCCGCAATGGGGACAAACCCGATGGGGGAGTTTCCTCTGCGAACAATGCGGGCAAATTGAAAGGGAGGGAACATCAAGTTTCCAATGTGTGCGTCTTTTGGCGCCTCTGGAATGCGAATGTCTTCTTTTTGGAAGTGGCATCTATAACTCCTCGACTGGTTTTTATTCTTTATCGGTTGCGATTTAACAACTTCCCTAAATCGTCCCAATAGCCGCTGTCATCGGGCGGCTTACAACTACATCGATTTACATTTAAATCCGTTCCACAATAAGGGCATAATCCCTTACAATTCGGATCGCATAATATCTTCGACGGGAGTGCCATTAAAAATAGCTCTCTGAAATGAGGCGCAAGATTATATTCGGCTTGAGACTTTGGAATTATCACGAAATCATCATCGCCGGTATCATAATCTCCCGCTCCTTCCACCCGCTGAATTACCAACTTTATATTCACCTCAAGATGAATATTTATCGGCTTAAGGCAGCGAAAACACTCCCCCCCCGCCGTCGTACTTCCCGTCCCGGAAATAATAATCTTATCTTCGGACGGAAATGTATGTATAACGGCTTTTATATTGTCATTAAAAATTACATCGGTATAATCGAAAACCAATTCCTCGGGACCTACATCGAAAGTATAATCACGAAGTCCCGATTCGATTTTCCGAAAATCAATTTTCATAAAAGTTTCATTTTAAGCATTTTTTATATTTTTGTCAAGTATTTTATATCTGCTATATATTCTGCCCATCATTAATTATTATACTTTCCAAAGGGATATTTATCGCCCCAAATCATTTAATCAATGCATATTTTTATTCCATACTTCGCGAAAGTGCCCAAAAACCTTAATTCTGTTTTTAAGGGTCAGGTTAAGTATAAGTTCAACCAAAATATACAATCCATAGAACAAGAGAATCTCTTCCCGTAAGTGCGGGTATATAAACTGCGCCAACCATAATATAAACAAGGCCGCTGCTTCATACCATTCGAAGCGCATATTAGCTAAAACAAGAAAACCCAATATTGCCTGAAGAGCAGTCATTAATATCTCCACCCTATGGCTCGTATCGAATTGTATGGTGTAAAGCCCTCCACGGGAAATACAATATACAATTGGTATCATTCCGATAAGCAAAGTCAATTCCGCTATGCCCGAAGATATCATATTCATCAAAGACATAGATGATTTGCTTACCGTTTTAGCCCAATAGATAGCTGATATTTTCTCCGGGAATTCCGATAAAAACGGTGCCACCCATTGAATAAAAACAAAAGTTGAAACCCCCAATGTTATCGACAGTCCCATCATACTATCCAAAAACGGTTCCGCAATTATTATTATGCCTGCCCCCCCAATTACGAAACAACTCCAAACAAGGGTGTTGCGAAGCCAGCGCTCCCGAGTCAGTATAAATCTCGGCATTGGTTCGGCCTCGTTTATTTTTTCCTCCTCTTCAGGTGGTATTCTTAGCAAAAGCATAACATAGATGCCATATAGGATAAACAAAATTGCAGTATCGAGGAGGTGAAGCGATCCTTTGGCAGCTATATAAACCGCATATAATGCCGGAACGAAAAGCCCTATCAGTTCTACCGACTGATGTTTTTCCAAAAGTATCGGAGCAACTACCCCGCGGGAGTGCTTTCGAAAATTGAAAATAAAAGATACAAAATAAATAAGGGGCCAACCCAAACCCACAAGCAATCGTAATGCCCCCGTAAAATTAGCCGTCATCAGCCCGATATTTTCCATAGTCGGGACCTGTCCCGCCCTAAACGCAATCACACCCTCGATTGCAAATTCGGGCAATGTCTGAATTAGGGCTAACAGGGTAAGAGCCATACCCTGCGATACCAAAAATTGCGCCGATTCGGCTCCCCACGCTATAACTACGGATGATAGAAGTATCCCCGGAAAAGTCCAAAAGGCGGAATAAGCCTTTGCCTTCGCAACTTCTTTGGAAAGCTCAGCCGCACCCGTTATACCCGCACCCCTCAAAGAGATATTGAATTTTCCCTTGATTTTCATCCGCGCACGATTTTATCAATAATATCTCTGACACTGATAATACCCACGAGCCTGCCATCATCGACCACCGCAACCCTCCTGGCCCCCTTAAACAGCATAAGCGCCACGACCTCCGCGATCGAGCTTTCAGGCTCGACCGATGCCATTGGAGAAGTCATTACTTTTTTAACGATTATTTTCTCCTCATTCCGTAAAAGTTCCTCCATCGGCTCAGCCTCGGGCAGTTCAGCCAAATTCGCTAAAAGGCTTTGATAATTGGGCATTGCGAATTTAAGAAGATCAACATCTGTTATCTCCCCCAGCAATACCAGTCCCTCTCCCACAACCGGCAAACCTGAAATTTTATGCTGGAAAAAAAGATCGGCGGCATTCCGTAATGTGGCATCCGCTTTTATTGTAATCACATCTCTGTTAACAATGTCCGCCACGGTTAGATTTCGGGAAATTGTTATATTGGCATCGAAAAATAAGTCCACAACTTCGTTTCCATCTTTTGCGTTCAATATTTTATCCGCCATTCCGGGCATTCTTATAAATCGGCTTACGGCCGCCAATGTCTGCAAATAATAGCCGGGAATACTTTTGGGCGTAAGTATGAGGATAAATATTTTCAGAGGCTGTTCGTTGTCGGGAAGTTCGGCTTTAATCCCATAATGTGTAATCCCTATCGCTATAATTATATCCTCGACCTCGTCTGTTCGAGCATGTGGGATTGCTATTCCATTGTCAACTATTGTCGGGGAAAGCCTTTCCCGTTCCATCACCAACCCCAAAACTTCCTTGATGTCAAAACCGGGTTTATCCTCGGCTATTAGTTCCAAAAGGGCACTTATCACATCGGAAAATGTTGTCGCTTTAATATCGACATCTATAAATTCAGGGTTCAATAATGAGGCTAATTTCATATTTGTTATTCTCCCGCACAACCATAAAAAAGTGACGCTGAAATGTCAATAAAATTCGGAGGGTGGAATAGATTAACAAACGGAGCTGTCAATAAAGCGAAAACAAATAATCAAATTAAATTCTCAGCTTCTCGATAATATCATCGGATAATGGCGGGACAGTTAACAATCGGGGTTTTTCGCTTCCCGATTTAATATGTATCCTAACTTCTTTTTGATATTTTCCGTCGCAATAACGGGCAGTCAAGCGGGCGGCAATTTCAATGGCATCGTAATTATCCGTGCTTTCCACTAAAGTAGTGGGACCTACATAATCGGTTGCTTCCAACATCAACTCGCTTTCGGCATTATCGTTATAGAACTTCTCGAGGGTAATATTTTCCTTTTCATTCCTTCCCACTATTATTTTTATCCCCTCGAAACGGAAATGTCTTCCGTATTTCAAATGCTCAACTTCCGCAAACCCAAACGAAGGGTTATGCTCCAATAAATCCCTCAGTTTCTTTGAAAACGATTTATCCGTCAGTAGGCATCCGCCTGCGGGCGAGGTGTAATCCGTAATTCCCAATTCCTTCGCAAGCTTCATTTGAGGTTTCCGCGATCTGCCAGAAAGGGATAATAGCTTCTCCATATCCACCCACCCTTTTTTTTCCGCTTTTGTTTCGGGGAGGATTTTACCCGAAAGGGGCCTCAATATCAGCCCGTGGCAGTTCGCTTCCTTTTCAATCTGTCTTATGGTGGGCTTCATTTGACTCATCGGACGCTGACCCACCACTTCCCCCGTAATCAGAAAATCCGCCCCGATTTCTTCCATATATCTACGAGCTTTCTTCAAGAAAAATATACGGCAATCGATACAGGGATTCATTTCCGAGCCATAACCGTGTCGTGGGTTTTTAATGACATCGAGATAATCCTCGCCTACGATAACCCTCTTTAATTCCACCGCACAGCTCTTACAAATGGAAACCGCTGCGGACTGTTCGCTCTTGCCTCCCGCGGAGTCGTTAAATGGGGAAACGAAATTTATCGCGAATACATCGACTCCCATATCGGCAACTAATTTTACGGCAAGGCCGGAATCCAATCCGCCCGAAACCAATGCTACCGCTTTGGGCTTGATAACCGACTTGTTTTCCCCTTCGGATAATTTCATACTGCCGGGCCGGGGATAAATCATTTTTTTACCTCGACAGGTTAGGCTCTTTTACAGCTCCTCGGCCCAAAAGAGCAGACCCATCAATTCTCCGACATTATATTGTTATCGTATTCGATCTCGAAACGGAGTTTATGCTTTGCTTCTTCCTGCGCTAATGCTAAGAATAATTTTCTTACATCGGCGTCATTGGTCCTTTCCGCTAAATCGGTATAAAGGTGGAAAGCTGCTTTTTCGCGTTTCATAGCTACAATAAGGATATCCTGATACGACATATCATCCGATACTTTCACTGTTACCGTATAATCGGCGATTTTTAAATCGTTGATTTTTGTGAGTTCCGGAATTCCTTGAATGCCGGCGGATATCTCTTCCAACTTCTTCTTATGTCCCCATTCTTCCTGCTCGAATTCCTTCAACACATTTTTCAAGGACTCAAACTTCGCCTTGTCCGCCAAATCGGCGTAAAAACGAGCGGCATCCTCTTCGCGTTTGATAGCAAAATCCAAGATGTCTTGAATATTATCCATAGCAATCTCCTCAATTCTTAAAAATCAATTATAAGATTGGTCAAGTTAATCAATCATAAACATAAAATCAATTTTTTTTTCAATAAATTGGCTGTTGTTTAACCTTTTTGAAAATCCGCCGATAAATCCGAAATCGGCGGATATTTATACCGAAAGATGTTTAATCCCTCAAAATACCCCATTGGGCGATTACTATTATATCGCTTATCGCGGAGGTTATCCGAATATAGATGACTCCGCATCCATTCAAAAATTCAACGACTTTGGAATTTCAAATCGATAGGAATAGCCTTGTGCGATCGGAGATTTTCGATATACGGAGACGAAAGATCCGAACCATAATTCGGGGTATTATTCCAAGCCTAAAAAATGTTTATGAAAAATATAATCGGCGGATAGCTCCGGATGAAAAGTTAAAGCTATCTTATTGCCGGAGATAACGCCGGTAATCTCATTTCCCAACCAAGCTATCGGTTTGACATCCTCCCCGATGCGGGTTATTTTGGGGGCGCGTATAAAAATCATTTCAAACGGCTCGTCGGACAGAGCTATTTTCCCGTAATCGGTAAAGGAATGAACCTGCCTTCCATAGGCGTTGCGTTTGATGGTGATATCAAGCATTCCCCAACCGATGCTTTTCGGGTTCTCGATATCCGTAGCCATCAGAATCGACCCCATACAGGTTCCCATAACCGGACCGGGAAATTGTGCCAATTTATCCCAATATCCATCCTCATAAGCGACCTTGCGGATGGTAGTGGATTCCCCGCCGGGTATGATTAAATGGGTGATATCATCGATATCTTCGCTTTTGCGGACCTCCCTTACTTTCGCTCCCAGCCCTCTTAATATAGAGATGTGAGCTGAATAGTCCCCTTGAATAGCCAGCACCCCGACAAGGGGTGCTGACTTCGAGAAACGATTTTCCACAGCCTACCTAGTCTGGAGCAATTGCTCTTCTGGTATTTGGCTTATATCCAATCCCTTCATCGCTTCGCCTAACGATTTCGACACTTCGCCAACTAATTTTGGGTCTTTGTAATGGGTGGTGGCTAAAACTATCGCTTTGGCGCGGACCGATGGATTTGAGGATTTGAATATCCCTGAGCCGACAAAAACCGATTCCGCACCCAATTGCATCATCAAGGAAGCATCCGCAGGAGTAGCTATGCCACCAGCGGCGAAATTCGGAACGGGAAGCCTACCGTTTAATTTAATGTACTTGACTAATTCATACGGTGCTCCGAGATGCTTTGCTTCGGACATCAGTTGTTCATCATCGAGAGTTGTAATGCGACGAATGGCATCGTTTACCGCTCTCATATGGCGGACTGCTTCGATAATGTTTCCCGAACCGGCTTCGCCTTTGGTGCGTATAAGTGCAGCGCCTTCACCTATCCTTCTTAGTGCCTCACCCAAATTACGGCAGCCGCAAACAAACGGCACTTTGAATTTGAATTTATCGATGTGATTGCTCTCATCGGCAGGCGTCAAAACTTCCGATTCATCGACAAAATCCACCTCTAACGCTTCCAAGACCTGAGCTTCGGCGAAATGGCCGATTCGGCACTTTGCCATAACCGGAATGGAAACCGCCTCTTTTATATCTTCGATTATTTTCGGATCAGCCATACGGGCGACTCCGCCTTCAGCTCTGATATCGGCAGGGACCCTTTCCAAAGCCATCACGGCGCAGGCACCGGCTTCCTCGGCTATTTTAGCTTGCTCGGCGTTGGTGACATCCATTATCACCCCGCCTTTGAGCATCTCCGCCAATCCGACTTTTACTTTGAAATCTTTATCTTCCAACATAACCGACCTCTCATTAAATTATAACTGGCATCCAAATATAATTTTAAATAACTATTAATTATAGTATAAAATATCGTTATGTCAAATATAATCGCCCGACATATGTTAAAATAAGGTTGTGATATTCGTTCGCATCGATTTGATATTTATATCACGGTTGTTCCTTTAAGTGCTGTTTATCTATCTTTTTGGTAATCGATTTTCCATAAAAGCGTAAAATGGTTTGACAAATGGTATTATAAGTCGTTTAGTATTTACCTAACCTGTCGGTTACGGTTTTATGAGGAGATTTTGGAGATAAACGGAATTCAATTTAGACCCATTAAAAAGGACTCGGCGAATTTAATAATCTCGCTAATCGTCTTTATAATAGCCTTCGTTACATATTTTTCCACAAAGGCTCCTACCGTAAGTTTTTGGGATTGTGGCGAATTTATCGCTTGTTCGTATATCCTCGGGATACCCCATCCCCCGGGATCGCCCCTTTTCGTTCTCATCGGCAGGGTATTTACATTATTACCGCTATTCAAGGAAATTGCCGTTAGGGTGAATATTATCTCGGTGTTGACCTCATCACTGACCGTCTGGTTGGCTTATCTAATAATAGTGCGGGTTGTCAAATATTGGTTCCGCAAAGATGAGATGACCTCGACCCGCCGAATTATCGCTTATGCGGGCGGAGCCACCGGCGCACTGTATCTGACCTTTTCCTCCACCTTCTGGTTCAATGCCGTCGAAGCGGAGGTTTACGGAATATCGATGCTTTTGATGTTGATTATCACTTATTTGGCGATGATTTGGGCGGAAAACCGTAATAAGCCCGGCTCCAATAAATTGTTAGTCCTGATCGGTTATCTGTCGTTTTTAGCCATAGGAATCCATATGACCGTTTTCTTAGTGATACCGGTAGTATTTATTTTCATATTTCTGCTCGACAGGGAAAAGCGTTTGGATTGGAGGATATGGCTTACCGGGGCGGTGATGTTTTTGGTTACCTACAAGGTGGAACCATTTCTTTTGGCTGTTGTTACGTTATTTTTCATCTCCTTAGCGTTTGTCCTCTTAAAGCAATATTCGGATAAAATATGGCGTCTGGTCTTTGCTTTGATGGTTTTCACTTTGTTGGGGTTTTCCGTTCAATTATACATCCCTATCCGCGCCTCTCTTCACCCGGCTATAAATGAGGACGCCCCAACCGACTGGCAGAAGTTCAAATACTTCCTCGAAAGGAAACAGTATGGTGAGAAGAGTATGTTTGAGAGTATGTTTACTCGGCGCGGAAGCTGGGCTCACCAATTCGGAGTTTATCCTCATATGGGTTTCTGGGGGTTTTTCCGAGATCAGTATTCATCGGAGAAATACAATTTTATACCCTTTGTTTTAGGAATGTTGGGCATTTGGGAATCGTTGCGCCGTAGATGGAAAATGGGGGTGTTTCTTTTGATAATCTTTCTGTTATGCACCGTTGGGTTGGTGCTTTATATGAATTTTTCGGATGGAACGATGGGCGAGCGATTGGAGGTCAGGGATAGGGATTATTTCTTCACGCCCGGATTTATGTATTTCGCTATCCTAATCGGTGTGGGACTTTCGGGGTTTATATTATGGGTGTTGGATTTATTTGGGAATAAATTGAAAAAGAAATCCCGTTTGGCGATAACAATCCTCCTCTCGGTTTTAGCGGTTGCTTTTCCGTTATCGAATACCCGTGCCACCCATTGGAGATCGCACGACAGAACCGGAAATTACATCCCCTGGGATTATGCTTATAATATACTCAATTCCTGTGATAAGAATGCTATTTTATTTACCAACGGCGATAATGATACATTTCCGCTTTGGTTTTTGCAGGAGGTGGAAAAGATAAGGACGGATGTTCGGGTGGTCAACCTTTCGCTGTTGAACACGGATTGGTATATACTTCAGCTTAAACATCAAATGGGTGTTCCGATACGGCTTACCGATGAGCAGATACATCAGCTTGGGCCTGTAATGACCGATGACAACAAAATTATCCGTATTCAGGATATTATGATAGAAGAGATTATCAAGGACAATAATTGGAATGAACCGATATATTTTGCGGTAACCGTACCCGATGAGAACCGATTAGGGCTGGGCAAGAATCTGCGGATGGAGGGTATGACATATCGCCTTGTCCCCGAGAAGGGGGAGGATATGGTTGAGCCGAAAATACTTGAAGATAAAATTATGAATGTGTTTAAGTTCAGAGGGCTCTCCGATTCCACCGTTTATAAGAGCGAAAGCGATAAGCGGTTGATAGCGAATTACATCAGTGCTTTTCTTCAATTGGCTGAATATTACAAGAGCAAAGGTAATATTGACAAAGCGGTTGAAATCACTCTGAAAGCCAAAGAAAGGGTAACGCCTGATTGGCGGACTTATGCTTTCTTGGTTCAACTTTATTCGGAGTTGGATGACACGACTAATATAGAGAGAGTAATCCATTCCGCCCCGAAATCCGAAGCGGAGAGGCTTTATCTGAACTCGGGGCATGCTTATGAGAAAGTAGGAAATGTGGAAGGGGCGATTAGGGCATATAAAAAGTGTTTACGGGCTAATCCTACTTCCGAATACGGATTAAAGTTGCTGTTAGCTTTGCTTTATGAGAACCATAAGTATAAGGATGCGATTGAAGTGTTGGACAACTATATCGAAGCTTCCAACCCCGATCCAAAATCATTGGCTTATCTCCGAAAACTCCGCTCCGAGCTGGTGGGGGTGATGAATAATCCTCCGTCGGAACCAGATTCCAATAAATGAGGATTGCGAAGGTTCAAAATATTTTGTAAATACCGATATATGGAAATAAAATAGAATTTTATAGATGGAGAGATATAATGGTAGTTTTAATAAGCGGTATTACGGGACAGGATGGTTATTATTTATCAAAATTAATGTTGAAAGAAGGTCATCAGGTTCACGGAATAGTCCGACGGAATTCCCAAAAGACTTATGGGGTTTTGGATTTCGATGAGGAGCTGAAATCCAAACTGAATTTATATTACGGGGATGTAACCGATAAGTCTTCTTTGGATTCGATATTCAGGCAGGTTAAACCGAACTTGGTATTTCATCTTGCCGCCCAAAGCTTCGTTCAGGAAAGTTGGTCGAATCCGGAAGTGACCTACGATGTCAACATAAAAGGCACACTGAATATGCTCAATAGCTTTCGGGAATATACTCCGGAGGGTAAGTTTTATTTTGCTTGCTCTTCGGAGGTTTTCGGCAAAGTTGCCGATGAGATTCAAAACGAAGAAAGTAGGATGTGGCCCAGATCTCCCTACGGTATTTCCAAGCTCGCCGCTTATTGGACGGGTATTAATTACCGCGAATCCTACAACCTCTTTGTTTGTAATGGGATACTCTTTAATCATGAAAGTCCGAACCGCGGGGTTGAGTTCGTAACCAGAAAAATTAGCTTAGCGGCGGCTAAAATCAAATTGGGGCTTCAGAAAGAATTGAAATTGGGTAATCTCGATGCCAAACGGGATTGGGGATTTTCAGGCGATTATGTTCGAGCTATGTATTTAATGCTTCTCCATAAGGAACCCGATGATTATGTTGTTGCTACGGGCGAGACTCATTCCGTCAGGGAATTTGTGGAAGCAGCCTTTGAGGCCGTGGGGCTTGACTATCGCGATTATGTTATTGTGGACCCGAAGTTTTTGAGACCCGCGGAAGTCCAATACCTGCGGGGTGATTACAGCAAAGCCAAAAGGAAACTAGGATGGGAACCTAAAGTAAAATTCAAAGAATTAGTAAAGATGATGGTTGAAGCCGATTTAGAGCGGCTTTCCGGGTAATGAGGTTATTGGTTGTAAATTGGCGGGATATGAGGCATCCTCTTGCAGGCGGGGCGGAAGTCCATATTCACCAAATAATGTCCCGTCTGGCGCAGAAATACAACCATAAAATCCTATTCTTGAGTAATCAAAATGGAGGTCGGCTACCGTCGGAAGAAACCTATGATGGGGTCGAATTTCTCCGCTTCGGCAACGAATATAATTTCAACTTAAATGTCGCTTTCCGATTAAGGCGGATAGTTGGGGAGTTCGAGCCTGATCTGGTGATTGAGGATGTGAATAAAATCCCCTTTTATTCCCCGCTTTATACCCATAAACGGGTAATGGTCATTATTCCGCACCTTTTTTCCAAAACAATCTATAAACAAACCAATTTCTTTATTGCTTCCTATATTTACTTAGCGGAGAAATTGATGCCGCCGATTTATAAGAAATGCCATATTGATGTTATATCCAATTCGACAAAAGAAGATCTAATCGGCAGGGGATATGACCCGAAGGATATAAGCGTAATAGAATGCGGCATCGATCATAGTATCTACCGACCGGGAGAAAGTAAATTCGATCGTCCGACTGTTTGTTATACGGGCAGACTGAAAAAATACAAGAGTGTCCATCACCTTATTTACGCCGCTGCCGAAGTTATCAAGGTTGTCCCGAAAGCGAGGTTTGTAATTATCGGCGATGGGGATTATCTTGCGGAACTTAAAAAGCTGACTTCTTACTTGAAACTTGAAAATTGTGTCGAATTTCCGGGATTTGTTTCTTCAGAAGAAAAAGTTAAATTGTTGCAGGGATGCCATTGTTTGGCTTATACTTCGATAAAAGAAGGATGGGGAATTTCCAATATAGAGGCGAACGCCTGCGGGACGGCTGTAGTTGCGGCGGATGTCCCCGGGTTGCGGGATTCCGTCGAGGAAGGTGTCTCGGGTTTGCTTTATCCGTATGGGGATATCAAGAGTTTATCCAAGCGAATTATAGAGATACTGACGGATAATGAGCTTCGATATAAATTGGAAAAGGGAGCGACCCGTTGGGCGTCCAAGTTCACTTGGGAAAACACCGCATTCCGCTTTAATGAACTACTTATGAGCAGATATTTACCTTCAGAGTAAGTTTTGAAAAAAAGATTAATAATCGGATTGATTATCAGTTTAATATTTCTTTATCTCGCCATCAGACAGATAGATTTCTCTTTGGTTAAGGATGCTTTCGCCAAAGCGGATTATTTATGGGGAATCCCGACTGCGGCGGCCATAATTTTTACTATGTGGCTGAGGGCTTTGCGCTGGCGATATCTGATGTTGGGGATGAAATCGATCCGCAATTCCAGCTTGTTCTCGTCTGTGATGATCGGATTTATGGCGAATAATATATTACCCGCACGATTAGGGGAGTTAGTTCGAGCGGTATCCATTGCCAAAAAAGAATCCATCTCGCGGAGCGGCTCATTCGCTACGATTATGGTTGAGCGGATTTTCGATTCCTTTATGATACTTTTTATGATGGGACTATGCTTGATAATATTTCCCTTCCCATACTTAGTTCGTAAAGCCGGCTATATGGCTTTTATTGTCAATTTCCTTGCGCTTATAGTCTTGTTCGCTCTATCGAGATGGCCCATCAAGACAAAGGGTATAATCCAATTGGTGGCTCATTTCCTGCCACACAAAATAGGGAGTTTCACCTTACGGTTGATGGATCGATTTGTTGACGGTTTAGGGGTATTCCATAGCGGAAAAAGCGTATTTATGGTTTCTCTTTACACCATCGCAATTTGGATTATAACCGCTTTATCAAACTATTTTATATTCCTGGCTTTAGATCTTAGACCGCCGTTGATCGCTACTTTTGTGGTATTGGTTATTGTGGCTCTTGCGGTGATGCTTCCAGCCTCTCCCGGATTTATCGGCACTTTTCAATATGGATGTATGGTGGCGCTCGGGTTGTTCGGCTATCCGAAGGAGATAGCCTTCCCTTTCTCGGTTATCCTCTGGGCCTGCCAATATTTTCCGGTAACACTGCTCGGGTTGTATTACCTTCGCAAGGAAGCCTTTTCCCTCAAAAAGGTCAGCGAAGAAAGTGTTGTATAAGATATTATTGTTTTTGCGGTTTGATATTTATATTTTGCCATAATGATGGATTCCCCCCGGGCGAAAATATGTATGTTCCTTCTAAACGGATATCTTCAGGATGGCCGGGTTAGGAGGACAACCCGTTTCCTTGCTGAAAAAGGATATGATATAACTGTTATTGCTGAATCCGATACGGGGGATAATGATGACTTGGAAATCGACGGAGTTAAGGTTTATCGCTTAAGTTCCGGGGGGCTACCGACTTCCAAGGGGCGCTTTATCAAATATTTGATTAAAGCTGCGCTTTTGGGTATTCGAATCAAAGCGAATATATATCATTGTTTCGACCTCGATACCCTACTCCCGGCGGCTGTTGCCTCTACGATAAACGGGGGAAACCTAATCTATGAAGCGCATGAATATTACCCCGGATTGGAAGCGCTTTTGGGAAGACCGTTTACAAAGCTCATCTGGGTTTTATTGGAAAGGTTGCTTATTCATAAGCCGAACAAAGTAATTACGGTCAACGAATCGATAGCTGAAAAGTTATCGAAACGATATGCCATCCCCAAGCCGACGGTTATCTATTCCTGCGAAAACAAAAGAACGGTTTCCAAATCCGATTTTATCAGGGAGAAATTCAATATCCCCGAAGATAAAACAATAATACTATATGTCGGCATCCTCCGGGGAGGGCAGGGGTTGGAATTGATACCCCGAATAATATCCGAATTGGAATCAACCGCAGCAGTGATTGTTGGCGATGGCCCCATAAGGAAAAGACTGGAAGACTTGCGGGATGATTTATCGCTTGGGGACAGACTGTTCTTCGCCGGAGCTGTTGAATACGATGAACTTAGGCGATATTATGGTTCTGCGGATATCGGCATCCTTCTTATGGAACCGCTGGCGGAGAATAATCGTCTGGCGTTGCCGAATAAATTTTTCGCTTATCTTGCTTATGGATTGCCGGTTGTGGTCAGCGATATTCCGGAGCTTTCGCGGTTTGTCGAGGATTTTAAATTGGGGGTTGTTGTGCAAGTGGATATTGACGATGCTGTCGAGGGGATAAACAGGATTATTAATGATGGGGATTTTTACGAAAAATGCAGGGACAATGCCTACTCCTTCTCCGATAAATTTAATTGGGAGACCGAAGCGGAGAAATATCTTGATATTTACAGCGAGCTTTTGGACCGTTAATGGAAATTTCACTTATCGTAATTACATATAATCAAATCGAATACCTTCGCCGACAGATAGAATCCATCAAGGCACAGCGGACATCGGCGGATTTCGAGGTAATAATAGTCAATGACTGTTCTTCGGATGGAACAGCCGATTTCCTTAACTCCCTACAAAAGAATGAAAACTGGAAATTTATCAACAACGAGAAAAATTTCGGCAGGGCGATGGTGCGGAATATCGGAGCCGATTTGGCTTCGGGGGAGATACTAATCTTCGTCGATGGGGATTTGTATTTATCCCCGAACTTTTTGGAAGCTCACCGCATGTTCCATAGCAACAATCCCGATTCGGTCGCTGTCGGAAAGGTAGTTTATGAAAATGGCGACTCACTATGCCGCTATTTGGAGACACGGGGAGCTGTCAAGATGGAACCGGGCGATAATCTCCCATTCAGGTATTTTGTAAGCTGGAATTTCTCCATCTTGAGATCGGCTTTCAGCTCATTGGAAGGGTTTGATACGGATTTTTCAGGCTATGGTGGAGAGGATTTGGAATTCGGTTATCGGCTTACCAAAGCATCCCAAAAAATTTATTATTTGGAAGAGGCGACAGCTACCCATATACAACATCCTTCATTGGAAGAGATGATTGAGAAGCGATATAGGTTCGGCATCGAGGCGCTGCCGTTGTTTATGATGAAGCATCCTCCCGCCGCCTATGATGTCCCTATTTACAGGCTGTATGAGAATAAAAAATACAGATCGATACTGCGGATTGTTTTTTCCTCACCGATGTATAATTTTATCACCCGCTTACTCAAGATATTGAAAATCCGCTCTAATTTCATTTACGATTATTTGCTCCACGGGGCGGTTTTCAGGGGGCTTAACGATTCGGGAAAAGGCGTAGGGAGCGAATTAAACAGCAATCGTAATTCGATTATAACCCTTTCCTTAATATGGTTTTTGCTGATAAATCTGATTTATTTTTATCAATTCGCCAGCGATAGGTATCATACGCTTTTTACGGTAATCAGGAGTATTTTCGGCTGATATGTATGTTCTTATCCCCCTTTTGGTTTCATTTCTTTTTGCGGTAATCGGAGCGGAGTTGTTAAGGCACATCCTCGGGGAAAAAACGGACGGCTCTATTTTAATTAGCGGATGGGCTCTAACAGCCGCCATCACCGGATATATTTTTATGATATTGGGGTTGTTGCATCAACTTAATTCGACCGCCTCAACTATTTATCTCATCCTTCTGTTTATACTTTCGTTGATATTGAGCAAAGGGCATTATCCATTTGGACGGTTTTTTGTTTTTGGAGGGTATTCATCGACAGGGAAGGATATAAGGATATTTTTCATATTGATAGTTATGGTCTTGTCTATCAGCTTCTTGGGGGCATTAGCTCCCCCATCGCATTTGGATGTCCTCAATTATCATTTCGCCCTCTTAAGGCAATGCCTACAATCGCATTCCTTGATTTTCAATCCTACATTTTTCTATGGCGCCACCCCCTTTAATGCGGAAATGCTGTCGGGTTTTATGGCTTTATTGAGCGATTTAAGGGGGGGACAATTTATACAGTTTATTGCCGGCTTGCTGTTGGTTGTTTCGGTGTTTGCGGTGGGGAAAAAGCATTTTAATTTACTAACAGCGATAATAGCAAGCTCGATTTTCGTTTCCACCCTGTTTTTGCCGGCGATATTATCGGAAGCAAAAAACGATCAACTTTTGGCGTTGCTATCGTTTTGGGCATTTTATTATTTCGCTCGGGCTCAAATCGAATCCGATGGGAGGGCGCTCATAGTCGGGGCTGTCTTCGGCGGATTGGCGGGAGGGATGAAATTGTATGGATTAGGAATACCATCTATTGGCTTTTTGTTCATTATCTTTTCCGCCATCGGAGGTAAGACCAAGATAGATTACCGTAGAATCGCTTTGGCTGGCGCTATCTCGCTGATTTTAATCCTCCCATGGTATATCCGTAGCTTGATACTGACCGGAAATCCTATCCATCCGTTTTTATCGAATCTGTTTGGAGACAGGTATTGGGATTCGGTCCTTAATTTTAAATTTAACCTAATGCGGGAATGGAGATATGTAAGGGTCAATCCGCTGCAATTTCTCATTTCACCATTCAGGGTTACTTTCGATGCCGATGCTTATTTCGCTCGCATAGGCCCTATTTATTTATCGTTGTTGCCGGCGGCGATATTGTTTGGGGGAAAGAATAAGTTGCTTAAATTTTTCGGTTGGGCATCGTTGATATATTTTATCTTGTGGTTTTTCATACTGCACGATGCCCGGTATTTGCTCCCGATTTTGCCCGGTTTATCGCTTTTTTGCGCCTATGGAGCTGTTAGGTTGTATAATAGCGGGGGGTATTATCGACTGTTAATATCGGGTATTATAATAATAAATCTTCTGATGGTGTTGTTTATCGATTTCCGTAGCCAATATCAAAAATTCCCGGTTGTCCTTCATCTTGAGAGTACCGATGAATTTTATCGGGACCTTAGAGAGGTAAATAAGGAAAATCTTGAATCGGGGGAATATGTTAAGGCTATACCGGAGTATGATTTCCTGCAAAAGGTCAATAGAATTACCAGAGAGACGGACACCGTAGGGCTATTCAGCTATAATGAGCCTTTCATATATTATTTTATCGATTGTAAATTATACTTATTGCTTCCGCTTTGGCAGAACGCCTTTGATTTCAAATCGATCGATAATAAGGATGATTTGCGAACTAAACTCAATTCTCTCGGAATAACTTATATCATAACCGATACGGACGATGATAAAACCGTTCCGCAAAACGCTTTATTGAAGCAATACGACGAATTTGGCTCGACCCTCAAAGGAACGAATATATTCTTGAACTTCCTTAATTCCGACTGTGAGGAAATTGTTTCGGAAGGGAGATATCGCTGTTTTCGCTGTAAGTAGTAAATCTTCCTAAAAACTTATATTAGTTTGCTTTTCAATATCCTTGACATAAAAGAAAGATTTCACTATTTAATAATTTTAATGTTTGTATTCGGCAACGGATTATTTTATCTATAATTCGTAAATTCGTAAGAAAGCCAAAAAATGTAATAATACATAAAACCTACCTAACGGAGGATTAGATAATGCTCGGTGCAGTAAAAGATCAACTTAAAAGCACCTTAGAAGAAATTAAAGAAGCCGGACTGTATAAGGACGAAAGGATTATCGTCAGCCCTCAATCGGCGGAGATCAAGGTGAAACCGGCGATGGAAGTATTGAACTTCTGCGCTAATAATTACCTTGGTTTGGCAAATAACAAACGTCTTATCGATGCCGCAATTGAAGGGATGAACAAGTATGGCTATGGGCTGAGCTCGGTGCGTTTTATATGTGGGACTCAGGATATCCACAAGGAACTCGAAAAGACAATTGCGGAGTTCCTTGGGACAGATGATACGATTCTTTATTCTTCCTGCTTTGATGCCAACGGCGGTTTGTTTGAAACGATCCTCACCGATGAGGATGCGATTATCTCCGATGCCCTCAATCATGCATCGATAATCGATGGCATCCGCTTGTGTAAGGCAAACCGTTTCCGTTTCGCTCATGCCGATATGGGAGAATTGGAGAAAGTTCTCAAAGAAACTCAAAAATACCGCCGAAGACTAATCGCCACCGATGGCGTTTTCTCTATGGACGGTGATATCGCCAAGCTCGATGAGATCTGCGATTTGGCGGACAAATACGATGCGATGGTGATGGTGGACGATTCCCATTCCACGGGATTTGTCGGGAAAACAGGCCGAGGCACTCATGAGTATCGGGGCGTTATGGGACGAGTCGATATCATAACTTCTACGCTCGGTAAAGCGTTGGGGGGTGGTTCGGGTGGTTTTACCTCCGGCCGTCAGGAGATAATCGATATGCTCCGTCAGCGCAGTCGTCCGTATCTGTTCAGCAATACCCTTCTGCCGGCGATAGTCAATGGAGCTATCGAATGCTTCCGTATGCTTTCGGCAACTACTGAGCTTCGGGATAAGCTTGAGGATAACACAAAATATTTTCGGGAGAAAATGACTGCCAACGGTTTCGATATCGTCCCCGGCGATCATCCGATAGTGCCGATTATGTTAGGCGATGCGAAATTGGCTCATGACTTCGCCCGTGATATGCTCGATGAAGGCATTTATGTTATAGGTTTCAGTTATCCGGTAGTCCCGAAAGGGCAGGCGAGAATAAGGGTACAGATTTCCGCCGCCCACGAAAAAGAGCATTTGGATAAGGCTATCGATGCTTTCACCAAAATAGGCAAAAAGCTGGGCGTTATAAAGTAAGTAGCAGTAGCATTTATTCCTTTTTTAATTGGAAGAGAATCGTTTATAAAAGTAAATTGGGTGCCGATAAATAAATCGGCGCCCTTAAATTTTATAGCCAAATTCTGCCCAAAAAACTATTTGCGGTTTCGTCATAACCAATGTTATAATTTGAACTTAAGGGATAAAGTTTTATATCGGTCGTTATGCTTAATAAAAAGAAAATAACCTCTCGGGAATTGCTGAACGCCGTTTCTCGAAGTTTCGCCAAAAGTATCCCCCTGCTTGATAGGAATAAAAAAGCTGAAGTGGAAAATCAGTATCTCCTATTGCGGTTTATGGATACCATCGAGGATTCCAAGAACCATTCGCTGGAGCATAAAAGCGAACTTCTAAACCGCTATTTTCAAATCCTTAAGTCCGAGAATGATAAAGGTCTAACGGAATTGATAACCTCGGTTAATAATGAAACGATAGATGAACACGATAAGCTTTTGGTGAATCATTTTCGGGAAGTATTTAATAAATTTATGAGCTTCGATGATTCGGTGAAAGATATTTCTATGGAATGCTTAACCGAAATGGGTGAGGGGATGTTGCTGTTTCAAACGAGAAAGTTCAAGATCGGAAGCGAGCTGAATCATTATTGCCGCTCATTTCAAGATCTAAATAAATATTGCTATTATGTGGCTGGCACGGTCGGGAAATACCTTACCAAATTAGTTAAAATAAGGGATGGAATTGATTTGGATATTCAAAAGGCTCTTAATTTCGGAAGGTATCTTCAGAAAGTGAATATCATAAAAGATTTCCTGAAGGATCTCGAGGAGATGAGGCATTTCTGGCCTACCGATCTAACGCCGAATACCAACCCGATTAATCTGATAGTTGATCCCGAGGCCAGAGGACAGCGATTAAAGATATTGGAGAAGATGATAACCGATGCTATGAAAGAGTTTGGGCCGACATTCGATTATATATTATCTATACCCTCGAAAAAACGGCTGCGGGGATATTTGGCATTCTGCTTGGTTGCGTCGTTGATGGCAACTGAGACATTGCTCGAAATGTGGAACAATGAGGATGTTTTTCTTAACCGTCGAGGGGTGAAAATCTCCAAATTACGCTTTTATCAAATATATCTTTTCAGTAAATTCGGATTGTATTCTCGGAACAGGTTGATGAATTATATTGACAGAATTGCTGCATCCCCCCTTTTGGCCTAATCCCAATTATATTCAATTTTACTTTAATCAATATTGTAATTCCTCTTGACTTTTATTTATTATCAGACATATTTGGGTTGATCGGAATCAATTTTTCGATTTGTAAAAATATCCGTTTCAGCGGGTTTTGATTCAGAATAGTGAGGAATCAGAACAAAAAAGGTGTTTATATTTATTTGTCTGATAGTACATTAATCAAAGGAGAATCATTTGCAGAAAGGTTTTACTATTTGGTTTACTGGATTATCCGGAGCAGGAAAGACTACGGTAAGCCGCTTGGTTGCGGAACAGATCCGAAAAGATTACAGCAGGAATGTGGAGATATTGGATGGAGATGTCGTCAGGACCAACCTCTCCAAAGGGCTTGGATTCTCAAAAGAAGATAGGGATACAAATATCCTCAGGATTGCTTTTGTCGCTTCACTTTTGACCAGAAACGGCGTAGCCACGATTACTGCCGCCATATCGCCCTATAAAGAAATCCGAAATAAAGCGAGAGAATTGATAGGTAATTTCGTGGAAGTCTTTGTGGATTGTCCGTTGGAAGTTTGCGAACAAAGGGATATTAAGGGATTATATGCGAAGGCACGGGCGGGAGAGATAAAAGGTTTTACCGGGATAGATGATCCTTACGAAGCTCCCGAAAATCCGGAAGTAGTTATTCATACCAATATGGAATCAGTCGAAGAATCCGCAAAAAAGATATTGGATAAGGTTAAGGAACTCGGTTACTTAGAATAAATTGTCCGCGAAAACTTTATATTTGGATAAATATGATAGCGGCATCGGATGATGCCGCTTCGATCTCATAAGGGTTGCTAAAATCTCAGTGTGTATTAAGGAACTAAATTTAATTCCGACTTTTATATTAATAAATACATATAGTTTAATATATTTCCGTTTGCTATGCCTAAACCGATATCTTATGAAAACCCAACTACGATCGACAAGCTTCGTGTCATATATGATGGTTTAAGATACCGTTATTATCTGTTAAGGGAGAAACTATTCTCCAAAGTGTATTATGTGGTTTTTAAATCGCCTTTGGAAATGAGGATGCCCCCGATAAAGCGGATTAATATCGATTTGAATTTCCGTGTTTGTGAGCCTGAGAATTTCGATGATCTGAGGAAACTTGCACCTTCGTGGAAAATAAAGATATTTGAAAAGCGGGCAAAAGAAGGGCTGTTGGCATTTATCGGATATGCGGGCAAGGATCCTGTTTCCTACTGCTGGTTCGTTGAAAACTCCGGCACACTCGAGGATTTCGATTATGATCTTTTGCCGGGGGAGGTTTACGCTTTCGATGCTTGGGTCAGCCCCGCATATAGAGGCAAAGGTATCGCTTATTATAATTTCAAATTCATTTATGAGTTCTTCAAAATGCGGGGATTCGATACCTATATGGCGATCGTGGAGGTCACCAATAAGGTAATGCTCAAAATGTATAAAAAGGTCAACATCGAATTTTACGGGATATTGAAGCAAACGCACACATTCGGAAAACGCCGAACATATCTACTTCCCCCGGGAGAAGAAGAAAATCGTATAGCCGAGAAATATCTGAAAGGCACAGGGATAAAACTACCCGAAAGGAACTTTAAATTTTGGCTCATCAACAACGAAAAAAAGCTTATAACCTTAAAATCGGATTGGGAAAAATTATATCAGCTAAAGGGGGAGAATAATCAATCCCTATCTTATGAGTATTATAAAAAACGATGGGATGAGAGCAACATCCAGAACGATTTATTTGTAGTGGCGTGTTATGAGCATAGGCGAATTCGTTCGATATTCCCATTTGTCCTTCATAAAAGGAAGCTTTCCCCGATAGGTTTTTTTAAGGAAATATGTTTCATAGACAGCAGTCCTTTTCAACATACTGACTTCCTTCTCGATGGTGATAGGATAAAGCTGATCAGAGCGATGCTCGACCTTCTGCGGGGTCCTTTGTCATCCAAATGGGATATACTTAATCTGCGCCACCTCAATGAATCCGATGATGTTTTTAAGGATTTAGTTGTTGCTTCACGGGAAAGGGCTTATAAGTATAAAGAATTTCACCATTATTTGGATTCTTCGGGGATGGATTCCAAAGCTATTCCCAAAGGGAATGATAAACAAAAATTAGTATCGTTGCTGATATTCAACGATACGGTAAAAGCTAAACGCCTTCAATTCGCCATTTCCCATCTGAAATTTAAAATGAGGGAGACCGATTAAGCCACAGCGATGGAGGAGGTATCGTCTTTTACTTTGCCCCCTTTCGAAACATTCTTGGTTAATTTTTTTACTTTTCCTTTCGCCTTTTTGGTTACCGCCTTAGTTTTTTTCGCCCCACGGGAGGCGGCATTACCAGCGCTGAAGCCTGTCGCCCAGGCAGAGTGTAAATTATAACCACCGGGCCCGCTTTCGATGTCGAGGACTTCGCCGCAAAAATAAAGCCCCTTTACCAATTTGGATTCCATCGATTTGGGGTTTACTTCCATTACATCTATCCCGCCTGATGTATATAAGGCGGCATAAAACGGCTTGACCCTCTTCACCGTAACGCGGAAATCCTTCATAAACAGCAAAAGTCCCTTGCGTTCCAAATTCGTAATATGATTCATCGGTTTATTGTCGCGTATCCGCGTAAAGCGTGTCAATATCGGGACTATCCTCTTATCAATGTAGTTTCCCAACACTTCGCCGACCAAATAATGGTTCAAATTCGAGGATTTCGCTCTTAATTCCCTCTCAAGCAATTCTCTCGGTTTGTCGGGCACCAAATCGATACTTATTTCAACCTTTCCCTTATCCATCAAACGAGCGATAGTTCCGCTTAAAAAAAGTATGGTATCTCCCGCCAATCCATGAATCGTGAAAATAACTTCGCCATTACGCTCGATTATTTTCTTATGGTTTTGATAAACACCGATTCTAACCGGAGAAACTCTCATCCCTCGAAGATATTTGCCTATCTTGTCTTCCGTATCGATCTCGGAATTGGAGGGCTTGGGTTCGATAATAGTATGGCCAAGCTTCTCCGCAAAACGGTACCCATCCTCCGAAGCGCCTAATTTGGGCCTTGCCAAGCCTCCGGTGGCTATGATTATCTTATCGTATTCCTTAATTTGATTATGGACTTTAATTCCTTTTACCTTTTTCCCATCCTTTATTATATCCTGAATTTTGCTTGAAAGGTAAATCCTTACTCCCAAATCCCGAAGCTTTTTATCCAATGCTTTTTGAAGTTCCGAAGGTTCATTTGATGGAGAAACAGCTCCATTGTCATCCGTTTCGGTATCAACCCCTAATTCTTCGAAGAACTTCATCGCTTTCTTGAAACCGAATTTCTCGAGGGAATGGCGCATAAATTCCGCCCCACGAGAATAGTTTTCCACGAAATCATTTATACCCCCGGTATGCGTCAAATGACAGGTATCCCAAGGGACATAAATTAATTTTCTGCCTATCATTGGGTTTTTTTCGTAAAGGGAGACATCAGCCCCCTTTTTTGCTGCCGTATATGCAGCCATTATGCCAGCTAACCCAGCTCCGATAACTGCTATTTTTTTTGCCATAACCCTGATTAAAATCCTTTATGATGAAAATTATTTTTTCACAAAAAGTCAGTCAGCTTTTAAGTATAAGAGAATTCCAATAATTCAATCTTAAGCGAATGACCTTTAACCCTTTACTATATTCTCTAATTGTCAAGTACATTAGCTAACCTGCCAACTTAGCCCCGATATCGGCAATCAATCTGATTTTAGTATAAGCAAATCTTCCCAACTTGTCAATAACAAATAGTTGTTGATTTAATAAATATTAAAACTTCTTCCCCTTCGCCTCTTTCCTGTAAATTAGAACTTGGCAAATCATCCTTGTTTTTGTCTCGGATTGGTCATAAATTAGCGGAAATCGATAAATAGGTAAATCGAGTTTCGTTTTGATATCTTTCAATCGCAAATCCATTTTCCAGAACAAGAATATCACCTTATTATGGTTGGGACAGGTTGTTTCCCAAAGCGGCGATTCCATATACCAGATAGGGCTTTTGTGGATTACTTTGGAGCTTTCCGGCTCGGAATCGATGACCGGCTTGGTGGCAATGTCGGCTTACCTCCCGGCGGTTATTCTCTCGGTCCTTGCCGGGGCAATTGCCGATAGCGGGGATAAAAAAAAGATAATGCTAACCGCCGATTTATTCAGGTTCCTCATCGTCCTAATCATTCCTATCGCTTTTGGTTATGGAATCCTTACGCCGCTTTTTCTGGGAATAAACGCTTTTGGGGTGGCCATAGCAGCTACTTTTTTTAACCCATCGAGGGATTCGCTTATACCTTTTATAGTACCGAAAGAGGGACTTTTAAGAGCCAATTCGTTGGTTCAGACTTCTTGGCAGTTTGCCTTGCTTTTTGGACCGGCTGTTGCGGGAGTGCTATTGCATTTCGTCGGCAAGATAAACTTATTCGCCGTCGACGCCTTTTTTTATTTGGCATCCTTCTCTTTGATATTCTTCATCCGTCCACAGATTATAAAAAAGGATAATGTATCCGAGGTGGGGGTATCGTTTGCCGATATTCGTGAAGGTATCGCTTACGCCTTCAGACATTCGGTCATCTTACCTCTGCTGTTGTTAACCATCGCAGATAATATATTCATAATGGGTCCGGCCATTGTGGGTACCCCCGTTTTCGTAAAAGTCATTTTGGGGCGTGGAGCGGAATCTTATGCGCTGATACAGGGCTGTTATGCGGTCGGGATGCTTTTGGGAACCGCGATTGTCATATACTTCGGCGGGAAATTCAACAAAGGCTCTATCCTGCTGGTTGGGATGATATTGGATGGAATAACATATATACCGATGTATTTCGTAAATTCTATGGTGGCTTTGGAGATAGTAATAGTTGTTCATTCCCTTTCAATACCTTTGTTGACCGTAGTCAGAGCTTCACTTATTCAGGATATAGTTCCTCCGAGACTTATCGGAAGGGTATTCGCCCTGATGAACATCGCTGTTGTCGGGATGACGGCGATATCGTCTGGTTTAAGTGGTTTTGCGATGGAGCTTGTGGGACCTCAAATGCTCTTTTTGATTATAGGAATCGGCGGAGGTCTCTGTGGGGTTATCGGATGGATATTCGCCAAAGATTTAAGAAGAGCCGCTTGATTGTTTTTAGCTTCGACCGAGAGGCTGTTTATTCAAATTTTTCGCCGAATTAGGGGGTTATTACTTCTTTTTTTCGACTCGCCTGATTTTGAGGTAGAGTAATCCCGCTACCAGCAAAATTAAAAACGAAGTTAGGATCAATCCTATTTTACGGTGCCATAGAGCTTTAAGAGAATCATTCCCCAACTCGATAACAATATTTATCTTCTGCATACTCGCTGAAGTAACTTCGCCTACAACATCAGGGGAGAACGAATGCACCCTGTTGCGGGCTTCTATCAATCCTTTGGAGGCTTCACCTAACTCAAAAGTAAGCTCCCCGACATCAGCTCCCGATTTTTTAGCTTTCGCCAAAATGCTGTCTGCAATCCGAATATCATATTTCAAGGAATCCAAAGATGCTTTTATCCTAAAGGCCGCTTCATAACCGCCGTCACCTTTATCATGACAATCGATACAAACCGCATTATTGCCGACACCGACATCCTCATCCGTCAACTCCTTAATCAGATGATAATCATGGCATTGGACACATTGGCGATATCCGAGCTCCGCCCAGGGTTCTTTATGGGGGCTTTTATTGTACAAATCCCTGTTTATCCCGTGGCATTCCCCGCAGGCTGCGGATATCGACGCCAACCCCGGAGGAGTAGCCCCGTGATTTCCATGACAGGAATTGCAGGCGGGAGCGGAGGTGTCGCGTTTCTCCAAAAGCAATTTCCCGTGAACGCTGCGGCTATATTTGGCGTATTGATCCGTGGGGATATTATATTTATGCATATATTTTTTGTCAGCGTGGCATTTGGCACAAGTAGCGGGGACATTGATTTTGTTGACCGGACTTTGAGGGTTCTTGATAGATTTTATATTGTGAACCCCATGGCAGCTTACACATTGAGCAACGCGCCTATCACCTTTTTTCAACATTTTACCGTGATTGGAAGTCCAGTAAAGTTGGAGCTGATCAACGCGGAGCTTTGGTTCGTATTTACGCATATATTCTACATCGCTGTGGCATCTCCCACAGAAGTTTGGTATCTGCCGATAAGAAGGTTTTCCGACAAACCCCTTTTTTGGGCTCATAGCTTCTTCGGCATCGTTTTTGGATGCATCGCCTCCATGGCAATCGGCGCAGGATAATCCTCTTTGGTAATGGATATCGCTCTTGATTAGTACCGCCGGTGATTTTGGAGAATCATCCATCTCGCTATGGCATTGAATGCAGTAATCGGTTTTTCCAAACGCCGATCCGACAAATAAAACGGCTGTGATAGCGATTATACCTATTATCCAATCTATCTTCTTCATAACTATTCCCAATCTTATGCGGTTAGACTGCATAGCCCCAAACCGTTAGCACAATCATATAAAGTATAACCAAAACACCTAAAATTGTAAAAAGGCGATTCTCTTCGAGCTTGTTTGATTTCCTGTCGAGAAAAGGAACGAAAAATAATATCAATCCCCCGAAGGTAAATCCCAATATTCCCAAAAGCTCCCCTTCGATAAACAGAACTTTGGATGGAATCAGCTTGAGCGTTTGGAACATAAACATAAAATACCATTCCGGCCTTATCCCTGCGGGAGCCGAAGCGAGCGGATCAGCCTTTTCCCCTAATTCCCACGGGAAAACCGAAGCGAGAAAAACCAAAATTCCCAAAACTAAAATCCAACCGATCGCATCGCGATACAAAAAATTCGGGAGGAAAGGGATAGTCCTTATCTTTTCCCCTTCTTTTTCTTTTCTCGCTTCCCTGACGGGTAGCGCCATCCCGTGTTTCTGTATCAAATATAAATGAATTCCCAAAATCAGGAATATCGTCAAAGGCAGAACCATAACATGGAAGCCGAACAACCTTGTCAAGGTGGCACCGGTTACTTCTTTGCCTCCACGCAAAAAAACTAAAATCGTATTGCCTATTATCGGGATACTACCGGCGATATCGGTACCGACTTTGGTGGCGAAAAACGATAATTTATTCCACGGGAGCAGATATCCCGTAAATCCGAACCCCAATGTTACAAACAGCAATAAGACGCCCGTAAGCCAAGTTATCTCCCTCGGACGGCGATACGATTTCAGCAAATACACCGAAAACATATGGACGAACAATGCCCCGACCATCAAATTCGCAGACCAACTGTGGATGGACCTTATCAGCCATCCAAAGTGAACCTGAGTGGTAATAAATCTCACCGATTCATAAGCTGTTCCGGCTGAAGGACGATAATACAACAACAAAATCATCCCGGTTATAACCTGCACCGAGAAAAGGAACAGAGTCATTCCGCCGAAATAATACCAAAAACTGTACCTGTGGACGGGGACCTCTTTATGCTTTGCCAATTCTTCAATCGGTTTTAAGCCGATCCTCTCGTCCAACCAATTGTAAACCTTCTTGAAACTATCGCCCATCATATCCTATGCCTTCTTGCTGACAATTATCTCCTCCCCCTTGATAACCACATTATAAGTCTCCAATGGTGACGGTGGGGGACCGGATATATTCTTCCCCGTTAAATCGTAACGCCCATTATGACAGGCGCACCATATATCCTGCTTCGATTTCTCATATTGGACCGTACATTGAAGATGGGTACATACGGCTGAAAAGGACAGGTACTTTCCTTGTTTGGTGTGTATCAGAATCCCCGGTTTGGTTCCAAACTTGAATATTTTACCGGAATCAGGAGGCAATTCTCCCACCTTTGCCGCCACAACACTGGATTGCGTTGCTTGGGGTATTTCGGGGGGGTAAATGAATCTTATAATCGGATATACCGCCGCCGCTAACAGCGCACCAACTCCTCCCCCCAAAAGCCAATTCAAAAAACTCCTTCTTGAATTACCCGCTCCTTCCTTACTCATCATTTTCCTCCCGCAGTCAATATTTGTACCCCGAAATCCTTTGCAAAATTATTATTTCCACAGGAAATCATTGAAAGACCTTTATATAAATATCATAACTATTGCGACAAAAACAAAAATTTTTAACCTAAATTACAATATTCATATTATTCCTGTCAAGTTTAATTTTAGGTCCCTTGATAGCCGTTAATTTATTACCATCCTCATCGACATTTTTTCAATTGAAATCTTGGTGGAAAAAGATTAATTTACGGGGTAAAATTTTTTAAGGATATATGATGGTTAAAATGCCTCTGAATATCGGTGTCGATATCGATGGAGTAATAATAGATTTTATCTCCGAATTTATAAAAACATATCACAGCAAATACCCTCGATACAAAAGATTGAAAAAGGAATATATCCGCCGCCATAGCCTCGAATCCGTTTTGGGGTTGTTTGAAGAGGAGGTTTACGATTTAATCGAACGGACTACTGTTTACGGCGACTTTAAACTTATCCCCGGAGCGGATAGGGTTCTAAGCGAATTCACCTCCGAAGGGGACAATATATATATCTGCACAAGCAGGCCTGAACGGCATCGCTTAAGAACGATTGAGCTTCTTGATAATCTCGACATACCGCGGAAAAAGTTGATCTTCAAGGGTAATGGGAAAAAGCTTGATGTTATCTTAAAGGAGATGCCGCACTTCGACATATTCATCGAGGACAACCTTGCCGAAGCGATTCACTTATCGAAGTTGGTCAGCAGGGTATTGGTATTCCGACAACCTTGGAATAACAATTGTATGAATGTACGCGGTAGTTTGAAATATGTAAACAGCTGGGACGAAATAAGGAAAACCGTTTCCGAATACCGTAGGGATATGGCGCCGACTTTACTTTAGGGGAGTAATCTGTCTGTCGGCTATCGATTTTTTCGGGGGCATCTTGGCAAATCTGATTATTATAATATAATTATACAAGATATTTATTGAGGGAACATCTTCAGGGGTTGCATCGGATTGACGGATGGGCATCACCCTACGGGCGAGGTTTTTTTATGAAGAGATATTATTGATTATCATCGCTATTATAATGGTATGTTCGATTTATTACATATTAAGAAAACCTTTTTAAGATATTTCCCAATTTATCCGTCAAAAACTGTTAACAATTATCCTTATATAAGAGCAGGATATATTAGAGTGATAATTTTATATTTTCCGCTTGAAAAGACTTTATTTTTGAGCTATGGTTTTATGTAGCAAATGAGGGATTAGTGGCTGGAAATTATACATTGCCAAAGAACTATCATCCTAACTCATTGAGGGGGGGCTTATGTAGATATGCTCACATAACAAACACTCCTCACACCCGACCACCGCCTCATAATCTCAATCCAAGTTTCGTTTTAGCTAACAGAAAAGAAAATTTATCAGGAAGGTTGAGATTATGAAAAAGATATTGATGCTTGTGCTTTTTACGATTTTTATTATAATAAATTATAACGATGCTTTCGCTCAGCCAAAACAATTGATTGGGACGAGTTATAGCTCCACTTTTGAAAGGAGACATCATTTGTTTACCGATCAGTGTGCCACCGCCAGCGGCATTCAATCTTTCAGATTTAGAATCAGTTGGGCGGGTATTGATTCGATACTCAGCGCTGATCCTAATTATGGCTATCAGGATATAGGGGATAGTATCGATAATTATATGCCCGACAGCGTGAGGCGGATAGTACAGCTGATATTTTGGCACCCTTATAAAATGTCACATATAACTCCCGACACGGCTCAATATGAGGAAGTCTATCCGGTAGCTGGTGAATATGTTGAAGATTTTCGGACTATGTGTCGTAATTTGGCATCGGA
>JALSTH010000034.1 GCA_026983835.1 Candidatus Zixiibacteriota bacterium
CGATAACAATGTCGATCTGCAGGAATTTATGATTGTCCCCGCCGGCGCTCCCAATTTTGCGGAAGCGTTGCGGTATGGGTCGGAGACATTTCATAACCTCAAAAAGGTTCTAAGCTCGAAAGGGCTCAACACGGCTGTCGGCGATGAAGGTGGGTTCGCCCCGGACTTGAACTCAAATGAGGAAGCAATACAGGTTATTTTGGAAGGTATCGAGAAAGCGGGCTACAAGCCGGGCGAAGATATTTATATCGCTTTGGATCCGGCGGCTTCGGAGTTCTACGATATCGAAAATTCGATTTACGATTTGAAATCCGAAGGGAAAAAGCTCTCCGCCTCCGAAATGTTGGAATATTACGCCGCTTTGGTGGGGAAATATCCGATAATCTCGATCGAGGATGGCTTGGCGGAAGACGATTGGGATGGTTGGGTGGAGATGACTGAAAAGTTCAAGGGGAAAATTCAATTGGTCGGTGATGATATTTTTGTTACCAATGTCGAAAGGCTTAAAAAAGGTATCGAAATGGGGGTGGCTAATTCGATACTGATTAAACTAAATCAGATCGGAACTATTACCGAAACTCTCGAAGCGATAAAGATGGCACATAACGCCGGCTATACCACTGTCGTCAGCCATCGCTCGGGAGAAACCGAAGATACCACTATTGCCGATTTTTCCGTAGCAATTAATTCCGGGCAGATAAAAACCGGGTCGCTTTGTCGCGCCGAGAGGATATGTAAATACAATCAACTTCTGAGGATAGAAGAAGAATTGGGCGATACGGGGATTTTCCTCGGAGTGAACGCAATCAAAAGGTGAGAGAAGGATTATTGTTGCTTTACGGCTCGGTGCGGATTATTAATAATTATCGGACAAAATAAGCGCAAATGAGTTTTGGCTTAGGTTTACTCATTTCGCATAAGCCAACGACAAAATCGTTACATAACGACGAAGTAGATGGTGATTTTAGGTGTGAAAAGGAAATCGCAAGCTCACGATAATAAGATCAAAAGGATTTTTAGAAAACTGTTTATCGCCTTCGGGATAATAATTCTGGTGTTTATACTCTTCGGAGGCGATAACGGCATTATTCGGGTATGGCAGTTATCCAAACAGATAGACAATGCCAAATACAAAGTTGACTACTTGCGAATAAAAAATGTTGACTTGTTGCGGGAAAGAAACTTATTATTACACGATGTAAAATATAGAAAATTAGTAGCAACCGAGAGATACGGAATGGTTTCCAAAGGGACGGTAATGTGCCGTGTAGTCAAATGATTGACTAAAATTATATCGGTATCTTGATTGGTTGATTTTCGAAGGTGATACGAACTATGGGGATAGTGAAGTCCGGGGGTGTCATCATATCTGCCAAGGATTCGGGAGAGACTTCCCGATTGGTGGAAGTTTTTACCGAACAGTACGGTCTATTGAAGGTAATGGCGAAGGGTGCTCGCAGGTCTAAAAGCCGTTTTGGAGCGGCAACCGAACCGCTGACATACATTCATGGGGTTTATTATTTGAAGGAAGACAGCGGTATTGCTAGTCTTTCGGCAGCCGATATTGTTTTTCCCTTTGAAAAGATTCGCGGGGATTTGGAGAAATTTAGTTATGGCTCGGCATGGGCGGAATTTCTTTTGGGCAATTTACCTCCCGGCGAAGCGCAAAAACCGTTGTTTAGGCAATTCCTTATGGCTTTGAAAACTTTGGAGAATGTAAACGGGGATCAGAACGAAAAATTCTTTTGGGCATACCTTTTAAAATTTATCTCCCTGTTGGGTTTCAGGCCTGAATTCTCAATTTGTGCCGGGTGTTCGGTTGTGCATAGCAAGGATTGGATGTTCTCGGTTGAGAACGGTCGTCTTTATTGTGATAAATGTAGTCGCTCATTAAGGGATTCGCTTTTTATACGGCTCGACACCGGCGAGAATCGTGTCCTTTCCGCCTTTATCAACTCCGATAGTGATGTGCTGTCCCGTTTAACGGTAACACGAAGACAGATGAAGATAGTCAAGGAGGTCATAGAGGGATTACGAAAATATCACACGGCTGGTGATGGTGAATTGAAATCGTTGAATTTTATACACAGGGTATCAAAAGATAATATCGATTGAACAACATAAGGAAACAACAATGGTTAAGAAAAAAGCCCCCGACCTTATGGAAACATTAGTTTCACTTTGTAAAAGGCGGGGTTTCATATTTCAGAGTTCGGAGATTTATGGGGGATTGGCATCGTGCTGGGATTATGGACCTTCAGGGGTAGAGCTCAAAAAGAATATCAAGGATTTTTGGTGGAAGGCGATGACTCATAGGCGCGGAGATATCGAAGGAGTGGACGCGGCGATATTGATGCATCCGAGGGTCTGGGAAGCTTCGGGTCATATAGAGAATTTCACTGATCCCCTCGTCGATTGTAAAAAATGCAAGAGACGGTTTCGTGCTGATGATGTTGAAGGAGAGGTCTGTCCCGAATGCGGGGGGGAGTTGACCGAACCACGTCAGTTCAATTTGATGTTCAAAACCTATATGGGACCTGTTGAGGATTCCGCATCTATCGTTTATCTCCGTCCGGAAACAGCTCAAGGCATCTATGTCAACTACCTCAATGTGCAGATGCCATCGCGACAAAAAATACCCTTCGGAATAGCCCAGATCGGCAAGGCTTTTCGTAATGAGATTACCCCCGGCAATTTTATTTTCCGAAGCAGAGAATTTGAACAGATGGAGATGCAGTATTTTATACATCCATCCGAAGATGAGAAATATTTCGAATATTGGCGGGAGCAAAGGTGGAACTGGTATTTGGATATGGGGATAGACGAAGCAAAAATGAGGTGGCATCAGCACGGCGATAATGAATTGGCGCATTATGCCAAAAAAGCTTATGATATAGAATTTGAATTCCCGTTTGGTTGGCACGAAATCGAAGGTATTCACAACCGCACCGATTTCGACCTGAAGAGGCATATTAAGTATTCCGGCAAGGATATGTCATATCTCGACCCGTTCACGAAGGAAAGGTATCTTCCTTATATCATCGAGACTTCCGCCGGCGCCGACAGAGCGACATTGGTGGTTCTGTTGAATGCATATAAAGAAGAGGAAGTCCGTGGAGAAAAAAGGGTTCTGCTTTCCCTCGACCCAAAAATAGCACCGGTTAAAGCAGCGATTTTCCCTTTGGTGAAACGGGATGGTATGCCTGAGGTGGCACACCGTATAGAAAACGACTTACGAAAGCATTTTAAAATATTTTACGATGAATCCGGAGCGGTGGGGAGACGCTACCGCCGAATGGATGAGGCCGGAACACCTTTTTGTATTACTATTGATTCCGATACCTTAAAAGATGATACCGTGACGGTCAGGGAAAGGGATTCTATGATGCAGGATAGAATCGGCTCCTCCCACCTGAGGGATTATCTGCGCGAAAAGATTGGGACCTATTAGGAAACAATCCCATTCATTTAATATTAAATATTTTAAACCAAACATTCTTTATTTGGGCTAAAGTTGATTTATATCGATCTTTTTCAGAGTTCGATTCACTTACCGTTACCGTAAGGAAATTAAAATGGAAACTTTAGGGTCCATTTTTAGCCGAAAAATATTAAAATAATCCTTGCCAAAGATTGGCTCGGGTGGTAAAATTACAAGTTTAATTTGTGTTGCCATATACAGATTGAAGGAAAACAGCTAAGGAAACCAGCTCAAGATGAGAAGGAGGTGATAGAAAGACTCGGTAATAAAACTCGGTAATAAAAAGGGGTACCTGATGGCGGATCTAATTTGAATTAAAGGGAGAATGCAACTTAATAAATCGAAAAAATAACTCAAGGAAAAGGACGATAGGAGGAAAAGTGAGAAAATTGTTTTTGATTGTATTGGTTGCCGTTTTATTAGCGGCAAGTATTACTTATGCCGATAATATCGATCTAAATGGACAGATGCGCTGGCGCACCGAATTGAATGGAAAGGATTTCAACAGCGATACCGGGCTTGCATGGGAATCGTATTTAAGAACCCGTATCAATTTAAAATTTGACCTGGAAGACAATGTGGAAGTCTTTGCCCAAATGCAGGACTCCCGTGTATTCGGTTCTCCTTCTTCGGGAGCGTTAAGTTCGGATAGGGATGTGAATTTGGGGCTGCATCAGGCTTATATCAAAGCTTGGGATTTGTTAAAACCGGGATTGGGTATCCTCGGAGGCCGTTATGCAATGAAATACGGCAATGAGAGGTTATTCGGACCCGTAGGGTGGAGCAATGTGGGCAGAAGCTTCGACGGCTTTAAGATATTTTATGAAAATGATAACGGTAAAGTCGATTTATTCTGCAACACATTGTACGAAAACGGCCAACCCAGCAATTACGGCGATAGGTTTTTTTGGGGACTATATGGTAGTTCAAAGCAGTATCCGATAGACTTATTCTTCATTTGGAATACTGACAAAACGCCGGTCGCAAACGATTCAAGCAAAAAGGAATTGAGCCGCGTTTCATTCGGGGCTTATTCCTCGAAGTGGATAGACAATTTCTATTATGAGGCAACCTTCGGTTATCAGACAGGAAGTGTCCACGACACCGTTGATATAGCCGCATGGATGGTTCAGGCCGAAGCTAGGTACAAAGTCAACCCGGATATGAATCTCTGTTTGGCCGCCGGCGCGGACATAACTTCCGGGGACGATCCGGATACTAATGATAAAAATGAAGCTTGGAATGAATTATACCCCACAGCGCATAAGTTCCGTGGCTTTATGGACTTCTTTACGGGGACACAGCAGGCGGGATTAATGGACATCTACCTGCGCGGTAAAATCGCCCCAAGTGAAAATACATTGGCACGGCTGGACTTCCATATATTCAACACAATGCAGGACTATGCTTCCGCCGTTGATGGGAAGAATACCAAATCAGTTGGTAACGAACTCGATTTAACTTTGACTTGCAACGCCGTCAGTAGCTCCAAAATCAATTTCGGGTATTCCGTTTTTATGCCGTCTGAGGATTGGCTCGGGACGGGAGCCGATAATGCCAATTGGTTTTACCTGCAATGGCTAACGAACTTTTAGTTAACGGAATTCTAAAGGACTAGTTGCCCGGTTAACTAAGGCGGAGGTGTTGGTACCTCCGCCTTTTTAAATGGATTGAAATCTGACGGATGGGCAGTTTTTGTCCATAGCTTACGGCAAATGGAAAATCCCCTGTAAACATTCGATGTTCGCAGGGGATTCTATCATTGGGAAGAAGGGAAACTATTTGACTATGGTCATCCTTCTGACAACACTTTCACCGTTTGCATTCAAACGATAGAAATACACGCCGGAGGAAACTTTGGAACCGTTGTCTGAAATTCCGTTCCAAGTTACATCGTGTGTGCCGGCGCTCACATTACCGTTAACCAGAGTTCTGACTTTTTCGCCTTTGATATTGAAGACCTCAAGCGACACATCCGAATTAACCGGCAACGAATAACTGATGTTGGTCGTCGGGTTAAACGGATTCGGATAATTTTGACTTAGAGATATCTCTTTCGGCAGGTTGGAATCGGTGGAATTATTGTTATCCACTCCTGTAGGTGTCGCGGAAGCGGTGATATGAATCATAATATCTTCGCTTTCCCTATCGCGATCGGCTGCCAATCCACCGGTATATTCCCAACCGCGGTAAGAGAAAGGAGAGGATCCCGTATTGTCAACCCCAAACCAAAGAGTGCTTTGCAATTCAGCGATTCCAACGGCGAAAACCTTGCCGGAGGTTATTTGGATATTATCAGCGGAGAAGTCGGCGACAACTCCCCAACCGGTGCTGTCAACCATCGAAGTATCAACCATAATGGTATCGGCAGCAAGGATATCTCCCGGATTTCCGGTGCCGTCATCATCCATCAACCAAACATGGAGGTTGCCGGCAGTCGTTATGGAACCGATATTGACCTCAACGGAATAAACATCCATCGGCAAATATGGCGATTCGAATTCATTGCCGAAACCGGAAAAATCACCATTCCAAGCACGGGCATCGTCAGCCTGACCATCATCATAGCCTATCTCCACGGGATCTCCCGAACCGAAATCGACCACGCGAAGTTCGGCGCGCTTCGAATTATTACTGGGCAGTTCATCGCCGGACAAACTGGTCCTCATATCAACGCGGTACTGTCCGACCATTTCCGGGGTCAAGGACTTAAAATCGACCCAAATGGTCCCCGAAGCCGGAAGCACATCATCAACCATCACGGTATCGCGATAAACTAGGTTATTATCGGGGTCTCTTATATCACAATAGACATTAAAACCGGATTCATCTTCAGTACCGAAATTTTTTACCTGTCCCTTAATCGTGGTGGTAAAATCTTTCGCGAATAGTTTGGCGCCGTTTTGATCATTGAATATGGTCAACACGCCGATATCATCGATGCTGAAAGCAGTGTCCGGCTCCGGATGAAAACGAAGGGCTCGGCCATATATGGGGAAACGACCGGAGGGAGAATTGTCCCGCATATATTGAAGACCTACAGTCCCGGTTATAGCTTCAATACCAATGACATCTTTGTTCTCTCCGTTGGAATCATAGAAGTCGCCATGTTGCTCGCCATAATAATAAGTAATCGAGCTATCGGTAGCATTCAAAACCATTTCGAATGTGTGTAAGCTGTCGATATATCCGAACTCTCCGACATTTTTCCATTCGACTACAAAACTGTCGGAGTTATTTGTCCAATAATAGCATTCCGGATTTCCGCGACTGAAATCGAGGTCCCCGGCTAAAACAGCCAATAGGTCATTGGGTTGTTGCGGAGAAGGAATATCCGCAAAAGGATGTGCGAAATTGGCGTTAGACGAAAAAGAAGTATAACCGTTGGAACCTATCCAAATATGGCCGACCGTATACCAATAGTATGGGAAATCAAAACCTAATTGGAACGGTCCAACATTATTATCATCGCCAAGTCCTTCCACCGCGGTGCCGATACTTTCGAGGTCCATCCAGTCGAATGGAACAGAGCCGTGATTTGCGTTGTCTTCCCAGTAGTAACCGTAGGTGTCCGGTCCTCCATTATCCATAATTACGGGTAAATCGGAGTGGGAGCTTGGATTTCTAAGGCTGTCGGCAAATGCCATTCCCGATATTAACGACAATGCCAACGCCAAGATTAAAACCTTTCTCATTTTTACTTTAATCTCCTCTATTAGGTTAAATGTTTTAGTTTGTCTACAAATTTGTTTTTAGCTTTTCCTCACCTCCTTAATAAAGCAACAACAAGTTATTTTATTGTCGATTTTATCTATTTCATTAACACCATCTTTCTAATAGCGGAATAATTATCCGTATGCAAGCGGTAAAAATATATTCCGCTGGAGCCCGATTTCCCTTCGGCGGTCTTACCGTTCCAGCTTACCTCATAACTGCCGGCCTGCTGATGCTTGTTGACCAATTCAGCTATTCTCTGACCAGCCAAATTATAAACCGTAAGCGTTACATCGGTACTATGCGGTAAGCTATAGCTGATTTTGGTTTCAGGATTGAATGGGTTCGGGTAATTTTGGGAAAGAGCAAAATCAGTCGGTAATTGATTTGGAGCATCCTCATCTACACCGATAACCGTCCCGGTCCAAATATGAATACGAGCCATATTACTCCCATACATTGTCCAATCCTCAGGTATCAAAGTAACCTGAACCTTATAATCTACAACGATAACATTATCATCGTTCTGTCTTAAGCCGGTGGCAAGCTCAACATCACCATCACCATCGATATCGCCCAAAGCCAAAGAAGAAGTAGAAAGAATTCCATAGGTCGGAATCGGAAAATTCGCTACCGTAGAACCATAATCATTGATTCCATAGATGATACCATCCGTAGCAGCAGCCATTATTTCCATACGGCCATCGCCATCGATATCAGCGACAACAGGTGAACCGTTAAGGGCGTTTCCTATCTCAACGGGGAAACCGCTGACGATTTCACCGCTGCCGTTTATGAGATAAATCAAATGACTGTTGGTGCCGATTACGATTTCCAGTGCAGGTTCGTCATACCGCACATTGGCAATTATGGGATCTGCCTTGATGGTGGAACCTACATCAACGGGGAATCCACTTACGATAGAACCATCCCCATTATAAGCGTAAACCAAACCTTCCTGAGTTCCGGCTACGATCTCGGGTATGCCGTCACCATCGATATCACCCAATGCGGTTGATACCCAGACATTACTGCCCAAATCGATTGGGAAGCCCGAAGCAACCGAACCGTCATCATTCCAGACATATAAATTACCGTTGAGGGCGGCGCCTACAATTTCATCACTACCGTCATCGTCCACATCACCTATGGCTACACTGCCATAGAAATGGTCTCCTGTCTCGACAGGGAATCCGCTTACAGCAGACCCATCCCCATTATAGGCATAAAGTTTTCCGTCGGTAAAAGCGGGACAGAAAATTTCCAAAAAGCCATCGTTATCGATATCAACTAAAGATGGGGTCCCATAATAACTACCGCCGGCATCTATTGGAAATCCGCTCGCTATCTGTCCATCATTCTCAATAACATAGATTTTCCCGGATTTCGTTGCCGCTACCAATTCCAAATTATCATCCCCAACCACCTGTCCGACAGCAATACCGTTAACGATATCACCATCAACACTAACCGGAAAACCGGAAAGTTCGGTGCCATCAGACTTCAGGGCGTGAACTTCATCATTGGTAGTTCCAAAGACTAATTCCTCCCCGGAATTGCCATCAAGGTTTACAAACCCCATATGACCTTCGATATTGCCATCGACGCTCAAAGGATAATTTTTTTGGAATAGGGAGATTTCAAGCTCAATTGGGATTTCGGTGGAATAATCGTCGGCGGTTATGCTCAGCGAAAGTTCCAAAACCTGCGGAGCCACATCGGAATGTATCTCCACAATAAACGGATCGGAAGCGTTGTCCGCGCTATCCCCTCCCGGGATATCACCGTAATCGGTGGTACTATCGGTCACGGTGACTTCATCTGTACTATGCAAAGTACCCGAAACATTAAATGCATCCGACCAGGAATTTTGAACCGTAATAACCAAAGAAATCGTTTCGCCCGGGTTGAGAACGCCATCGCCGTCGTCGTCAGTGATGGTGTAATAGGAAGAAGATAATCCGATATTGGGCATATTGCCCGAAGCCAATGCCGCAAAAGCATCCACCCTACCCGACCCCAACTTTCCGATATAACTTGGGTTAGCTCCATATAAAGAAGCGCTGTCAGCCGAAGATTTAATAATATTCCAAATCTGCTGAGGACCTCTCGAAGGATCCTGTGCCTTGATTAAGGAAGCAACTCCGGTGCAAACCGGCGAAGCCATCGAGGTCCCGTCCAAGTGGGCATAACTTGAGTGGGCCCAAGTGCTGTAAATCGATACTCCTGGGGAGGCGATATCGATCCAAGTGCCATAATTGCTAAAACTCGCTTTCGCATCTCCCTGTGCGGTGGCTGCTACGGCAAGACAATTGTCATATCCAGCCGGATAAAACTTGCTCTGTACATTGTCATTACCGGCAGCGGCAATAATCAAACATCCATCCCAGAAAGCCTGCGTAATAATGTTTTGGTATTGGGAATTATAGCTCGGACTTCCCCAACTGCAATTGACGAAATGCGCTCCTTGATCGACACAATAGGTCAACGCTTGATATACGGCAGTCAAAGCCCCGGAGGAGTTCGCTCCTTTAGCGGCAATCAAACGAGCCGAAAAACCAACACCCGCTCCCCCTGTATTATTGTCCGTTGCTTCGGAGGCACACCCGGCTACATGGGTTCCGTGAGTGGGTGTTTCCTCCTCCGGATCCGGGTCGTTAACACCGAAATCATACCCAACGACATCATCATCATAACCGTTGCCGTCATCATCCCAGTAATTTAAATCCCCGCCTTCGTTCTCATCGAAATTATCGAAAATGCCATTCCCGTTTATATCCTCCGGACCGTTAATCCACATATTCGGCTGAAGATCCGGATGATCATAATATACCCCCGTATCGCTGATACCGATAATCACATTTTTAGTGGTATCGCCGCGAACCAAATCCCAAGCATCGAAAGCGTGAATTGTGCTTAAAAACCACTGCTGGTTTATACTTGGATCATTTGGTTGGTATAGCGGCACAGGAACATCATAGGTGGAAACAGCCTCCAAATGATTATCCGTAACAAAAGCGTTAACCACATCCCTTATATCCTTCCGTTCGTCGATAGTAAATATATACATCCTCTCCACCAACTGTTTGAGATGCATAGCATGGCGTATTTTGCCCCTATACCAAGGCTCAATTTTAACAACGCCGTTTGCTTTGCAAAGTATATCTATCGAACTTATGCCACTGCTGAAACCGGAAACGGTGAATTCCCCGATATTCAGCTTCGGGCAATCGTTATTTATGGTAAGGATTAATTTGTTCGAAAGATAATAATCCCCCGCTTCATTTTGTAGCAACGCCCCGAATGATGATGTTGCATAGGTAAAGAATAGTAATACCGATAAAATAAAAACTATTCTTTTGGGTGAAAAATGCATAATAGCTCCTTCAATTGATTTAGTTTTAAACAAGATTCTCGTTTTCTTCTATTGTACATTATAATTATTTAACAAAGCGAACATAAGTGGGGTTTCAAAAAAATCTACCAAAACACTCCCGATTAGAAATACCCATAGACCGATTAATTTCCTATTGAGTAGGACTCACATCGGTAATGTTCAACAAAAAAAAGAAAAGAGCTTCAATTGTCAAGTTTTATTTCGATATGGAATTGTTATCCCATAAATTGAATCAAGGTTAAGTCGAGAGATGTTTTCCATATAAACACCTATATAAAAGTATTTAATAATTAAAATAATTAATTATAGCTTTTAACCGGGAATAAATATATATTTTTGGGCTGTACGGCAAATGCCCGTATGGAAAACGCATAAAGGAGATTTCATTTGTGCGCGAAACTTCTAATGTTTTTTTAAGGAGATATTAGTAATGATAACCAAGCAACAAGCTCTCGAATATCACTCCGTGGGAAGGCCGGGAAAGCTTGAGGTTGTCCCGACAAAACCCTGTGTTACGGCGATCGATCTATCATTGGCTTACACTCCCGGGGTTGCCGAACCGTGTTTGGAAATCAAGAAAAAACCGGAGGATATTTACAAATACACAAACAAAGGCAATTTGGTTGCTGTAGTAAGTAATGGCACTGCGGTTTTAGGATTGGGAAATATCGGCGCAGGAGCAGGAAAACCGGTGATGGAAGGGAAGGGAGTGCTTTTTAAGCGGTTTGCGGAAATAGATGTATTCGATATAGAATTGGATACATTGGACCCCGATGAAATTATCAGGGCCTGCCAAATGTTGGAGCCAACATTCGGGGGGATAAACCTTGAGGATATCAAAGCTCCGGAATGTTTCTATATCGAGGAGACACTTAAGAAGACGATGAGAATCCCCGTGTTTCACGATGACCAGCACGGTACAGCCATCATATCCGCTGCGGCGCTGCTTAATGCCCTTGAATTGGTGAATAAGGATATCGACAAGATTAAAGTTGTTTTTTCCGGTGCCGGAGCTGCGGGAATAGCTTGCGCCAAGCTTTACTGTTCTTTGGGGGTTAAGCATGAGAACATCTTGATGGTCGATTCGAAGGGGGTTATGTATGAGGGAAGGGGTGATAAATTCAACAAATATAAAGCGGAGTTTGTGAGAAAGACCGACGCCCATACTTTAGCCGATGCTATGAAAGGTGCGGATGTTTTTATGGGAGTATCGGTAGCGGGGACAGTTACACAGGATATGGTTAAGTCTATGGCGCGGGATCCGATTATTTTCGCGATGGCAAACCCCGACCCTGAGATAACTTATCCGGATGCGAAGGCTGCTCGTGATGATGTTATTATGGCGACCGGCAGGTCCGATTACCCCAATCAAGTTAATAATGTTCTTGGTTTCCCGTTTATTTTCAGGGGAGCGTTGGATGTCCATGCTACCGCTATTAACGAGGAGATGAAAATCGCTGCGGCGAAAGCGCTGGCTGATTTAGCAAAAGAATATGTGCCCGATGAAGTATCTAAAGCCTATGGCGGAACCCACTTCAAGTTTGGGCGTGAATATATTATTCCCAAACCTTTCGATTATAGGGTCTTAATCTGGGAGGCATCGGCAGTCGCCAAAGCAGCAATGGATTCGGGTGTGGCTCAAAAAATAATTGATATCGATAAATATAAAGAAGAGCTCTCCCGAAGAATCGGCAAGGGTCGAGAGATAATGAATGTTCTTACCGATAAAGCCAAGAAAGACCCTAAAAAGGTGGTTTTCCCCGAAGGGAAATCGCGCCGTATTTTAAGGGCATCTCAGATGATTTTATCGGAGGGTATCGCCAAACCGGTAGTTCTCGGGGATCGGCAGGAAATAGAAAAGATCGCTAATGACAACAGCATAGACTTGACCGGTGTTGAGATAATGGACCCGGAAACTTCAGATAGATTAGGACGCTATGCGGAGGTATTTTTCAATCGCAGATGCAGGCATGGGATTACGATGGACAAAGCATTGGCGACGATGCGCGATAGCACTTATTTCGGGATTATGATGTTGGAGATGGGGGATTGCGATGCGGTATTGTCGGGGGTGACATCGGAATACCCCGCAACCCTTAGGCCCGCCTTACAAATTATTAAGCTCAGTGAGGGTATCTCAAGGGTGTCCGGGCTTTTCGCGATGATAGATAGGGATAAAGTCTATATGTTTGCCGATACGACCGTTAATATCGACCCGACGGCGGAGGAATTGGCGGAGATAGCGATAAGTGCCGCCAATGTAGCCAAAGCTTTTGACATAGAGCCTCGTGTCGCTATGCTGTCTTTCTCCAATTTCGGCTCGGTGCGATACCCAGAATCGGAAAAGGTCGCCAAGGCGACTGAGTTGGTCAAGAAAATGGCGCCCGATTTAATAATCGATGGAGAAATGCAGGTCGATACCGCATTAATGCCGGAGTTGACGGAGAAATATTATCCGTTCTCCCAATTAAAGGATCAGGCAAATGTTTTTATATTCCCGGACTTGAACGCTGGGAATATCGCATATAAGATGCTTCAGCGGATTAGTGGGTTGATGGCGGTTGGGCCAATCCTTATGGGCTTATCCAGACCGGTTCATGTCCTTCACAGGACATTTGATGTCAATCAAATCATTGATATGGCTTCAATCGCGGTAGTTGATGCTCAAGTTAAGGAAGGGCTAAACTCCAAACGGCAATAATCGATTGGCATTTTGATCTTATCGAAGAATAGAGGGTTTCGGGTTTATCTGAAACCCTCTCCATTTAAACGGCTTCGATGATGTAAAACTCTTGTCTATCGGTAAGTAATGTCTTATCTTTTTAGGACTGAAAAGAAAGAAATAAATCGATGAGAAGAATATGGGTTTAACATTCGCCGAAAAGATTCTTTCCGATAAAGCGGGAAAATTAGTAGTTCCCGGGGAAATCATAGAAATAACCCCCGATTGGGCTATGTCCCATGATAACACCGCCGCAATATCGAAAACCTTTTATGATATCGGGGTAGATAAATTATATAATCCCGATTTACACATCATTGTATTGGACCATTGCACCCCCGCCGCTAATGAGAAATATGCTCAAAACCATAAGATTGTTCGGGAATTCGTAAAGAAGCAAGGGATAGAGAAATTCTATGACATTAACGCCGGGATATGCCATCAGGTGATGGCTGAGGAAGGTTATGGGCTTCCGGGAACGGTGATAGTGGGAAGCGATTCCCATACGACTCATCTTGGTGCTTTCGGAGCCTTTTCCACCGGTATCGGACGCTCGGAGATGGCGGTTATAATGGCATCGGGCAAAATATGGTTTCGGGTCCCGGAATCTATGAGGGTTATCTTATTGGGCAGTCCTCCCGGGGGGGTATTCCCGAAGGATGTGGCGCTTTATATTGTGGGGAAAATCGGCGCTGATGGGGCGATATACCGTTCAATCGAATTTTCGGGACCTTATCTCGAGTCACTGTCAATGGATTATCGGGTGGTGTTTTCAAACCTCTCAGTCGAGATGGGGGCTAAAAACGGTTATATAAAACCTGATGATAAGACATTTGCCTACCTTGCTTTAAGGACGAAACGAGCATATCAACCGGTTTATCCCGATCCCGATGCCGAATATATCGAGAATGCAGAGATTGATATTACAAATATCGCTCCTCAGGTCGCCTGCCCAAATACGGTTGATAATGTCAAGCCTATCGGGGAGGTTGTCGGTACACCTGTTGATGAGGCATTTTTCGGCACCTGCAACGGTTCCCGCTTGGTTGATTGGAAAGTGGTGGCATCGATTTTGAAGGGGAGGAAGATTCACCCTGATACCCGTTTGATTTGTATTCCTGCGTCAACGCGTGTTTATATGGATGCTCTCAATGCCGGTTATGTTCGAACTATAATGGAAGCTGGGGGCATTGTTGAAAACGCTGGGTGTGGACCCTGTTTGGGTGCACATCAGGGGGTGCCGGCTCCCGGTGAGGTTGTTATCTCTACGGCAAATAGAAATTTCAAGGGGCGGATGGGAAGCCGTGAAGCGGAGATTTATCTTGCTTCGCCGGCGACGGTGGCTGCCTCGGCAATTAAGGGTGTAATCAGCGACCCAAGGGAGTTTCTGCTGTAATAGTTTAGGGCTAGCCTTAGCAACCACAAATTTGATTTAATCCGCTCACCTCGAGAACTGTTAATTTTTAACCTTGATATAGAGGTTATGTATTTGGGGGTGAATAGTTGGGGAAGTATTTGGAATAATTAAAAAATCGCTTGAAATGATATCATTTTTGTGCTATGGTTTTATATAAAGCAAGAGGAATTAATGGCTGGACATTATACATTGCCAAAGCGTTATCATCCTAACTCATTGAGGGGGGGGACTTATGTAAATACGCCTACGCAGGTAATTCCCCTCTACCCCGACCACCACCGTTTTCCCCCTGTGAAAAGTTTTTCTAATTCGTAAAAAGTCGTTAAATTTTACCCACAGGGGGAAATTATGAAAAATTCTATCTTGAAAAAGGA
>JALSTH010000035.1 GCA_026983835.1 Candidatus Zixiibacteriota bacterium
CCCTGACCTTTTGACTGCCAGTCAAACGTTCTCCCAACTGAACTACGGCCCCAATTATTTCCTTACCAAAAAACTACAACGAAGCGCATTTCTCTCCGTAATTAAAAATTAATTTTACCAATATCTCTTTTCCCTGTCAAGAACTTTATTCACCTATTCCCGCGGATTATTACCCCTAATTCGAGTATTCTAACTAATTCCCTCAACTTTTCCATCCGGATTCAAAATACGCTGTTCCCCTAAAATACAGGAAAGCGAAACCGATATTAAAGTTATAACTTCAAAGGAGGGAAAAATGAATAAAATAAAAATCATCAGCTTGATAATTCTGTCGGTTTCTATCTTTTTGTTACAGTCGGCTATATTTGCCGAAACGATCAATGCTCCTTATTTGGACGATGTGCATTGGCTTATGCCTTTCCAACAAACGGTCGGACTCTATAGCTTCGATTATAATCTAAATGATCTTTCAGGTCATTCCAATAACCTTATAGGCGTCAATATTGATTCCTCAAATTTCGTTGCCGGAGAGGATTTCTGGAAATCGATTTGCATCAATGTTGTCCGTGATTATGGGCCAAACCCGCACCCGAATTCGCAATTTGGTTATATCAGCCATGAAAACGCCAACGATTTCGATATGGGGATGAGCGATTTTACCGTTGAAATTATTACCAAACCCCTTAAAGGAGACCCTTACCGTCGTGGTATGGTCTGCAAAAAGGAAAACTATTCCATAACTACCCCCGGGTGGGAATTAGAACTCGCAAATGCCGGAACAGAAGAAATTCCATACGATGTTTTAATGGATTTATCGGACGGAGTCAATTGCTTACACCAGCATTGGGGCGATGTTAACCGTTATAATGGAAGATGGATCTATATTGCGGTAGTAGTCGATCGAAAAAAGGGGCAAATGCAATTATATCTGGATGGCAAGCCTCATGGCGACCCCATCGATATATCCTTTATAACCGGAGAAATATCCAATCCCACTAAGGATTTTTCCATCGCCAGACATATAAGCGATCCACACCATGATTATACAGGTTTAATTGATGAGGTCTGTATCACAAAAAAGGCATTGACGAGTGATGAGATTTGGTCTCGAAACCCCCATTCCAATCCGGTAAAAATAGCGGTGCAAAAAAAATAAATTCTTAAGTAGATTGAAGGTATTAGGCTCGCGGGAAAGCTTTCTTGAAGGATTTGGTAATATGCGCGGGAGAAATATGGGTATATTTTTGAGTTATCCTTAAAGATGTATGCCCCAACATCTCCTGAATAGCGCGAAGATCAGCCCCTCTATCTAATAAATGCGTGGCGAAGCTATGACGCAATGTATGGGGCGAAACAGATGGATCTTCGGATATTTTCCTGAGATAAACTTTTACCCTCTCCCTCATATTTCTCGCAGATATCCGCTTCCCGAATTTGTTTAGAAATAAATATTCAGGCTCCGAATTATCTTTGGAATCGATTATATTGCGTCTGTATATTAAATATATTTTAATGGCATTAACCGCACACTCGCCAATTGGAACAATTCTTTGTTTATCACCCTTGCCGGTTACCCTAACAATCATTCCCGAAAGATCAATATCATTGAGTTTAATATTGATTAATTCCGACAACCTCAATCCGCTGGAATAAAAGAGCTCGATTGCCGCTTTATCGCGAGTTCCGGAAAAACTGCCTGAAAATGGCCTATTAAATAAATCCCTTATTTGACTTTCCGAAAGGATCACAGGTAAATTTCGTCTTCTCCGGAGGCGTGAGAAATTATAAACGGGGTTTGTTTCAATTGCACCCTCATCAACAAGAAACTTAAAATAGTGCTTTAAGGCTGCCAACTTGCGTTCGATTGATGAATCAAAAAGTCCTGCTGAAATCAGAGATGAAATGTAATTCCGAATATCGAGTCTCTTAATGGCTTTTAGCGAAGGGCCTTTTGAATTTTCTTCGGTAAAGTAAAAATTATGGAACTGATTTATATCCCTTATGTAAGCTTCAATTGTATTCGGTGAGTAGTTACTATTTTTTAGGTAAACATAGAAATTATTGACCCAATTTATAAAAGATTTTTCCTCAACCGATTTGTACATTATTGTAATACTTCTTCCTTTTCCCCTTCGGATTCCTCAGGTGAAGGTGCTTCCCTAAATTTGCACATTATGCAATATAAGTAGGTCCCCTCTTTTTTAGAATATTTTTCTACCAAAAAATCGTATCCGCAACTGGGACATTTTTTATCAATAGGCTTATACCATATCGCGAATTTACATTTTGGATAATTGGAACAGGAATAAAATATTTTCCCCTTTTTCGATCTCCTTTCAACAATTTCACCATCACAATCCTCTTCAGGGCATTTTACTCCGGTGCCAAGAGGTTTTGTGAATTTACACTCAGGGTATCGGCTGCAGGCGATAAATTTCCCGTAGCGTCCCATCTTTATAACCAAATCACTGCCGCATTTTGGGCATTTCTCGCCGATAGCGGTGTTATTCTCTTTTTCCTCTCCCTCGATGGGCATAGTATTCTTGCATTTGGGGTAAGCCGAGCAAGCTAAAAACTTCCCGTGCCTTCCCCATTTTATTACCATTTCACTCCCGCACTTATCGCATTTAATCCCTGCGAGTTGGGTAGTTTCCTTTTTTATCAGCTCTTTGCGGTTCTCAACCTCAAGGAGATTTTTGGAAAAGGGCTTATAAAAATCCTCCAACAGTTTACGCCAATCATACTCTCCATATTCGATTTTGTCCAGATCGTTTTCCATATCGGCGGTAAATTCCACATCGAAAATTCTATTGAAATTATCGGTCAAGACCTTATTTACTATCCTTCCCAATTCCGTTGGGAAAAATCTTCGATTCTTAACTTCCGTGTATTTCCTTTTCTTTAATGTATCTATAATTTGCGCATAGGTCGAAGGCCTGCCTATTCCTTTGGATTCGAGTTCTTTGACCAATGATGCTTCCGTATAACGAGGGGGAGGTTTTGTAAAATGCTGTTTCGGGGTAATCTTGATTACCCTAAGCTTCTCCCCTTCCTCCACCTGTGGCAAAGTTTGATTGATCTCTTCGCCATTACCGTTTTCCCCTTTGATATCCTCATATACCCGGAGAAAACCATCAAATGCGATTCGGCTTCCGGTAGCTTTAAAAATGAATCCGCCACCTTGACATTCGATAGATGTTTGAAGGATTCGAGCCGGCGACATTTGGGAAGCTAAAAAACGAGCCCATATCAATGAATAAAGTTTATATTGATCTTTTGTAAGATATGTCTTGATTTCGGATGGTGGATAATTGAAATAAGTAGGTCTGATTGCCTCGTGGGCATCTTGAGCCTTGTTTTTATTTTTGTATTGATTCGCTTTGCTCGGGAGATACTCAGTTCCGTACAGCTTGGATATAACTTCACGAGAGTTGTTTAAGGCTTCCGAGGCTATTCTCACGGAATCGGTTCGCATATATGTAATTAAGCCCACAGAACCCGCACCGCCTATTTCCACTCCCTCATAAAGCGATTGAGCAACCCACATAGTTTTCTGGGTGGAGAAATACAAGCGTCTTGCCGCTTCCTGCTGCAAGGTCGAAGTTATAAAAGGCGGTAGGGGATTCCTTTTCTTTTTCTCGACCTTAACCCTTTTAGCTATAAATTCATTAGCTTTTATTTGTTTTACAATATCAAAGGCGGCCTTTTCGTTTTCAATTACGGCTTTTTTACCATTTATCTTCGTTAGCTTTGCTTCAAAATTGCCTGCTTTCGCCTTAAATTCGGATAACACCGACCAATATTCCTTCGGCGTAAAAGATTCTATTTCATCTTCGCGCTCACAAACAACGCGCAAAGCTACCGATTGTACCCTACCTGCCGACAACCCTTTTGTAATAGTTTTCCATAATATCGGAGAAACTTTATAGCCTACGATTCTATCCAAGATTCGACGTGCTTGTTGAGCAAAGACCTTATTCTTGTTTATTTCCCCCGCATTCTCGATGGCTTCCCTGACAGCCTTTTCCGTTATTTCATTGAATGCGGCGCGCTTAATATTTTTGTTTCCATCGGATAATATCTCCGCTATATGCTGAGCGATAGCTTCCCCTTCTCTGTCCGGGTCGGGAGCCAAATAAACTGTAGAAACCGAACGAGCCGATTTTTTAAGTTTATTTATGATTGCCTTTTTACCATAAATAATTTCATAATCGGGGGTAAAACCGTTATCAATATCAACGCCGAATTTCTTCTTCGGTAAATCCTTTATATGACCGTTTGTAGCTTGAATTTCAAAACCCTTACCGAGGAATTTCTTCAGTGTTTTTGACTTCGTCGGAGATTCCACTATTACCAATGATTTTATATTGCGCGCCATTATCCTGTTTCCTATTCAGCCCTTTTGAATTTAATTTTGCCGTCAACCAAATCGAACAACGCTTGGGTGGTTATTTTATATTTCGGTTTTTCGATTTCTTCTTCCTCAAACTCATCCTCGTTTTGCAATTTAGCTATCCGCATAGAATTTAATTTCTTGGCATATTGAGAGGCAATAATAACCGCTTCATAGTTATTTTTGCAAATACGCCTAATGTCGTCACTAGAAATAAGCCTCATAATTATTCCTCCATCACTGCTATTTGTGTTTTAGTCATTTTCTTTTCCAACGAATAATTTTTGAAAATAATTTTTCGGGTAATTGGAGGATTTCAATGTTTCCGCCGTAATGACCGCTTCGACCTTTTTAACCGCTTTCCTTAAGCTATCGTTGATTACGACATACTTATAATTCGGCCATTCATTTATTTCCTTTAGCGCTTCCTCCAACCTTAATTTCAGGGCATACCTATCGTCGGTATCCCTTTTATATAATCGCTTCTTCAATGTTTCATAAGAGGGCGGTATTATAAAAATATCAACCGCCTCTTTATATAATCCGATTAAGTTCTTGGCGCCCTGAGTGTCGATATCCATCAAGACAATTTTGCCTTCAGCCAAAGCCCTATCAATAAAACTCCTATATGTTCCATAATAATGCCCGTAAACCAAAGCCCATTCCGCAAATTTCCCTTCTTCAATCTGTCTGCGGAATTCGTCCACCGATAAAAAATGATAAGATTTTCCGTCTATCTCTCCAACTCTTTTAGGCCTTGTCGTTGCGGAAACCGAATATAGAAACTCTGGATTATGCTCAAGTATTTTCTTATATATACTGGTTTTTCCGCCGCCGGAGGGCGAGGATAAAATTATTAACAAACCCTTCCTTATGTTCCTCTCTATCATATAACTTACCTTAAATACAATTCAATATGGATATTCATAAACTACTGCAAATTGGCGGCTTGCTCGCGGATTTTTTCAAGTTCCTCCTTGATATTGACTACCAATGCGGAAATCGAAGCATCGTTACATTTCGCTCCCACAGTATTAATCTCCCGTCCCATCTCCTGCAATATAAAATTCAATCTCTTGCCAATAGTTCCGCCTCGGTTAAGATCTGAGAGGAAATTATCTATATGACTGCGCAGTCTTACAAGTTCCTCAGTAATATCATATCGCTCGGCCAATACACCTGCTTCCAACATAAGACGGGTTTCGTCCATTTCGATATCTCCCAAAACGGCAATGAGCTTTTCACGAATTTTCTTGAGCAACTTCTCCGAATTAGCGGGAGCAAGTTTATTTATTGCGTCCACATTGGAGATAACCAGTCCTAAGCGTTCTTTGATGTCCGCAGAAAGGAATTCTCCTTCCCTATTGCGATTTTGCGCTAAATTATCCAAGGCTTCATCCAATGCTTTTTTAACTTCCGGGATTATACTTTCAAGGTTTTTATCAGAATAGTTATTCTTTATTATGTCCGGTGCAGAAAGTAATAAAGATATGTCGATATCCTGATTTAATCCAAGCCTATTATTTAAAAGCGTCAACTCTTCGTAGAATTTCTCCGCCGCCTCAATGTCAATGCCTATCGGTTTGAAATCCGGAGTGAAAATAGAAATGTTGATGGTGATATTTAGCTTTCCCCTATCGACTTTATTAGCAACCAACTTTCTAAGTTGATGCTCAGCCGAATATAAATAATTAGGCAATTTGAATTTGATATCCAAATAGCGGCTGTTTACACTGTTAATTTCAACTTCGACGCCAAAACTCTCCCCCTCCGCGGAACCTTTGCCGAAACCGGTCATACTGTATATCAAGGCATTTCCTCCGATAAAGCGTTCATTATAAATGTTATTTATTATTTGTCAATCAATTTTTCTTATAGTTGATAAAGTTAAGAAAGAAGGTTTTATGTTTTCAACCGCTTTTGGAAATATCATCGATAAAATACTTTCCATTTACGGATTAAAATAATTATCGTCTTTTAATTGCAATTGTCCATTAAGAGCGGTTTAATAATATGTGGTTATACTCCCTTCATATTAAAGCATTAATTAACGAATTACAGCATATCGTTATCGGTAAGTCAATAAATAAACTATATCGGAATCGACATAACAACCATATTATCCTTTCTATCGGTAAATTTTCTGAGGTGATACATTTGCAATTTGTTCCCGATCCTAAATCTTGTCGGCTTGGTTTAATTGATGATTTCAATTCAAAAGGGAAACAGGATATTACAATACTAACGCCTCCCTTTATTAAACAAAGAATAATCGATATCAGCCAAATTAACTTCGACCGCATAGTGAAATTTACATTAGCTGACACCAAAGGGAAACAGTTCGCCCTATATTTCAATTTAATCCCATCAAAACGAAATATACTATTTTCCGAAAACGATTCATTGGATATTAAGTGGTCACTATTCAAAGTTAAATATAAAAGGATTATTTTTCCGAAACAACTTACGCTACCATCCCCATCCGAAGTCAGGGAGAATTATATAAAGAAGTTAATCGAGGAAATTCCATCTCTCAACGCCAAGGAATTACTCGCTGACTATATTCAAGGAATCGATACGATGACAGCCTCAGAATTCCTCCGCCACATTAATATTGAACCCAAAACCGGTATTTCGGCATTGAATGAGGAACAATTAAACAGGCTTATTTCCGAGACAAGGGAATTGGAGCAAAAAATAATTTATGCGGTCCCCTTAATTAAATTCAAGGAAGGAGTTCCAGCTTATTTCTATTTCTCATTTCATAAACCGAAAGCGGACATCTTATCGGGGGAGGCAAAAGTTTTTAGCTCCATATTAAGGGCTATTGAATCCTTTGGAAGCTATATTGAAAAAGAAAATAATATAAAGCGGCTCCGCTCCCGTTTGATAAAATCCACCAACAACAATATTCAAAAAGCGGAGGCATTAACTCATAAATTGAAAGGTGAATTGGAACTATACGGCAATGCCGACCTTTTCAGGAAATACGGGGATCTATTGCTCATTAACCCCAATATCGATATTCGCGGTAAAAAGGGAGTTCGAATCGAGGATATTTTCGAATCGGATAAACCTATGATTACAATCCCCGTAAATCCATATAAAAGCATTCCCGATAATGCCGCCGATTACTATAAAAAGCACCGTAAGTCACAAAGGGGGATTAAATCAGCACAAAAAAGGAACGACTTGATTAGCAAAAAACTCAAATCCCTATACGACCTGCTGTCGAGAATTAAAGCCGCCAAAAACGAGGAGGAATTAAAATCTCGGATCGATGATGCTTTCAATCTCGGAATAGATATAAATAAGGAAGATTTAAAAGCGAGAGGAAAGACCCCGATCAAAACATTTAATTTTAGGGCTTATGAGTTCGATAATGGGATAAAATTATATGCGGGACGGGACAATAAAAGCAACGACCAACTAACCTTTCAATTCTCATCAAAAAACGATCTATGGTTCCATTCCCAACAATCGCCCGGTTCCCATATAATACTAAAACGCCCTCACCGAAATTACGAATTCCCGAGGGATATTATTGAAAAGGCGGCATCCGTGGCTGCTTATTTCAGTTCTGCGCGAAATTCTTCAATAGTTCCTGTTGTCTATACTGAAGTAAAATATGTCAGAAAACCAAAGAATTCTACTCCCGGAAAAGCAATATACAATAAAGAGAAATCTGTTTTGGTTAAACCGATAAATCCGGTTGATATCCCGAAATTAAATAGTATAAACCCTATTGATGAAATATAGATATTATTCCACTCGATTCAGAAAAGAGGCTTGCTTACCCTCCAAATTTGAGTTAGAATACATTAATAAACAAAATGTTAGTAAGGAATATGATGGGTAATAAAAATTTACTGATTTCCATTTCAGGAGCGCGGGGTATAATCGGAGCCGAAGACGGTTTAACGCCAGAAACGGCCTTGAAACTTGCCGCCGCATTTGGTAGTTACCGCCGCAACGGTAAAATTGTTCTTGGGACGGATACAAGACCCTCAAGAATAATAATCAAATCCGCTGTGATTTCAGGATTGGCGGGCTGTGGACTCGATGTAATCGATATCGGAATATGCCCGACACCAACAGTGGAATTGGCGGTAAAGGATTTCAAAGCTGCCGGTGGAATAATAATCACCGCTTCCCATAATCCATTGGAATGGAACGCCCTAAAATTTCTCAACTCCAAGGGGATGTTTTTAAGCCCCGCGGAAGGAAAGCGGCTATTGGAAATTTACCGAAGCAACAATTATGCTTACAAACCCTTCAACAAATTGGGAAATATCATCAACGACAATTACATTCCGATGCATATCAATAAGATATTGAAACTTCAAGATGTCAAAATTGCTGAAATAAAGAAGCGTAAATTCAGGGTTGCTTTGGATTGCATCAACGGGGCGGGCGCTTTATTATCCCCGAAATTGTTGAAAGAATTGGGATGTCGTGTTATTCCCGTCAATTGTGAGCCAAATGGGTATTTTGCTCATAAGCCCGAACCAATACCTAAAAATTTGAAACAATTATCCGAAAGCGTCAAACGAAACAAATGCGATATCGGCTTCGCCCACGATCCCGACGCCGACAGGCTCGCCATCGTCGATGAGAACGGAGTTCCAATCGGGGAGGAATATACTTTGGCTTTTGCCGTTGATTATATTTTATCACTTCATAAAGGGAATGTTGCGGTAAATTTATCTACTTCCCGAATAATAGATGATATCGCCTCCCGTTATTCGGAAAAAGTTTATCGAACCGCAGTGGGAGAAATAAATGTTTCTCTGAAACTAAGAAGAATAAAAGGCGTTATCGGAGGTGAAGGTAATGGCGGGGTGATTTATCCCCCCCTTCTTTATGGACGGGATGGGGCGGTCGGTATTGCATTAATACTATCCTATTTATCCAAAAATAAAAGAAGCGTTTCGGAAACGGTGGATAACCTTCCGAGATATATAATGATAAAGGATAAAGAGCAAGTTGATAAATTTAATATTCGGAAATTGGCAAAAAAACTCGGGAAGGAGTTTCCTGATGCTAAAATCAATTATACCGATGGGATAAAACTTGATTTCAAGGATAGCTGGGTTCATATCAGGGCTTCAAATACGGAACCAATTGTCAGGATAATTACTGAGGCTCTATCCCAAAAGAGATCTCTTTATTTGAGAAATGTTATAAAATCGTTAATCTCGAGGTGAGCGGGAACTATCGAGACAAAGCCATAATTACAGTTATAATGAAAGGCTTTTAAAGGCTATTAATCAAAAAAAATGACGATTTTCCTTGAAAATTCGGAAAAATGTATTTAATTATATAAGATAAGGGATAACTCTTCATTAGGCTTTTTCGATAGCGATGATAAAGATCGATAAGGAAATCTTCTCTTAACATTTTCTTTGTTATAAATTCTTCTAAGATGTAAGGCGCCTTTGGGCGGAATAAAATCAATGTAGAACTAGAATACTTAGATACTTAATTGAGTCAAGCGCTTAAAATAAAGTACAAGATTCAATCCTAATTAAAAGAAGGAGGTGAGTGTAGGAAAACTAATGGAGCGAACAGTGGAATTACATTCCACAAATTATTTAGGTTTCTTTACAAACATTAAACTTTCAAAAAACAGGAGAAGGTAATGAAACGATATTCGATGATAATGGCAATTTTAGCCATCATCTTCATTGTCGCCGGACCTGCCCTTGCGGATTCTTCGGATTTGGTTATCAACGAGATAATGTATAATCCGGCGTCCGGGCAGGATATGAGCGATACTTACTATGAGTATGTGGAGATTTATAACAATGGTCCCGATGCGGTAGATCTCGAAGGTATCAACCTATGCAATTTCTACAGTGACCCCAATGGCGATACCCTATATGCTTTTGGCAGCGGCGATGTATTAAATGCCGATGATTATTTAATCATTGCCCGCAATGCGGATTCGATGACAAGCTCTTCGCATTACTCGGTCGATCCGAGCAAGGTCTATGGCAATTTTTATCAGGGTAATTTGGGGAACTCCGCCGGTAATTTGGTTCTTTCCACCGCAACCGGCGCCGTAATCGATTCAGTCTATTATTACGATGGAGATTATGATTGGCCTTCCGACCCTGACAACGGAGGCCCATCCTGCGAATTTGTAAATCCCGATTGGGACAACAATGTTGGGACAAGCTGGCTTGCTTCCAATGATAACGATCCCAATAGTCCCGGTTCTCCGGCTGCGATTAATACGGTTTATTCCGGCGGTAACCAACCCCCTATTATTTCCAACATTGTAAGAGATCCCGAAAACCCGGGAGTAGGCGAAGACTGCGAAGTTTCCGCCACCATAACGGATATGGCAATGGCCTTATCAGTATCAAATGCTGATTTGCTATTCGACACTGGTTCAGGCTATACTGCTTTAGCGATGTCCAATGTCGCCGATTCTTTCTTTGCCACAATTCCCGGACAGTCAGAAGGAACTACTGTTACATATTACATCGTAGCTTGGGATGATTCCGGAGACTCAACCGTTTCCGCTACGGACTCATATTATGTAACCGACATCACGCATCAATTCGGCGATGTTATCTTTAATGAGATAATGTACAGCCCCCCGGGAAACGATGGAGCTTACGAATGGGTGGAATTATACAATCCAGACTCATTAAATGCGGTCAATATGAGCGGCTGGGTATTCAAAGACAACTACGATGCCCACGAATTCATAATTCCCAGCGGAACCGAAATACAACCGAACGATTACATAATTATATCGGTTGATCCGGATTCCTTTGCCGATAGGTATCCCGATGTGGTCGGGACCGTAGTAGGTCCTTTCGATTTCGGATTAAACAACAGCGGAGATGATACCCGCTTATACGCCGCCGATGGAACAATCATAGACAGCGTCTCCTATGACAACGGTGGCAGCTGGCCCACAACCGGCTCCGGCGGTCCATCCATCGAGCTTAAAAACGAAAACTACGACCGTAACGACGGAAATAGCTGGGCGGGTTCATTGGATAGCCTCGGAACCCCGATGGCGCAGAATTCAACTTGGGAACCGGGCGATATTACCGGTCCGGATGCTACAAATGCTTTCTCAACCGGACCCTCGACCGTCAGGGTTTACTTCAGCGAGGATGTCGATGAAACCACCGCTGAGGATATAGCGAATTACAATATTACCCAATCGCCCGGCGGAACAATCGCCATTTATTCAGCGACTCTGGATACCACCGGTTATATTGTGGATTTGGTCACCGATCCGATGAACGGCGGTTCGCAGGAAATGTTGGTAGTGGACGGCGTTTATGATTTGAATAATAACCCAATGCCTGATCCCGACACCTTGAACTTCCGCGGTGGAATTACCCCGATTATAAATGTCCAAACCCCTGTGGATCCGGGGAATGACGACACTTCGCAACTGGTAGGCGAAACTGTAACCGTTAAAGGTGTCGCCACTTGTGATAGCACGGATTTAACCAGCTCCGGTGCTTATTGGTATATTGAGGATACCAGCTATTCTTTCGCTTATGGCGTGAAGATATATTCGGGCTTCAATGCCGGTATAAAAGAAGGGGATAATGTAATTGTAGCCGGAGTAGTAAACGAAAATTACGGCGAAACCAACATAAATCTCGATTATTATCATATCGATGAAGGTAAAGTCCAATTCGGTGAGCATGCGGTATATCCGGCTTCTGAAGTCTCCGCTTCCCAGTGCATATACAATGGAGTTAATTCCGAAATGTGGGAGGGGTGTTTGATCCGCTTGTTCAATATGCAGTTGATAGCGGATGACTTCGGTCATTACGGAAACAATCTCTTGTTCGTGGATGCGGCTACGGGAACCGACAGCGTTGAATTCCAGCTTTATCCGCACTCACCCACTTACACTATTGGTGAGGGTTATACGATAACCGGTATAATGTCTTACTCATGGGATCATTATGTAATCAGGTTCCGCGGAAACGATGAGGACTTGCTTATGAACACCGGCGATGCGATGATTGCTATGGAACCGATTAATCCACCGATACAGGTTTCCGCTCCCGGGGTATTTCATTTCAACGGACACTTGATTAATACCGCCGGCTTGTCTTGGACCAATGATGTATGGATTCAATTGGATGTACCTGGTATTGGAAGATATCAATTGGACGTATATCACAATATCACGGTTCCCGCATACAGCAGCATAACCTATTTCAATGTTGCGCAGGATATTCCTGGTGTTGCTCCCGAAGGCTCCTATACATATTATGCCTTCGTCGGCGATTATCCCGATGTCAAATTGGACAGTGCTTATTTCGACTTTGATGTAATCGCTCCCGCCGGGAAAGGTGGATCGTGGCATAGTTATGATTGGAGAATGTTCGATAAGGAAGTAAACGGGTTAGAGAATGTTCCCAATTCGTTTGCCCTTAATCAGAACTATCCGAATCCGTTCAACGCAACGACTACGATTAACTTCCAGCTCCCGACCGATAACGATGTAACTTTGGATGTTTACAACTTGCTCGGTCAGAAGGTTACTACCTTGATCAACGGGCATATCAATGCGGGTTATCATACCGTCCAATGGGATGCATCGCATTATTCCAGTGGAGTTTATTTCTATTCATTAAAGGCGGGGAACTTCCATCAAGTTAAGAAATTGATGCTTTTGAAGTAATTTAAGGAAACCGCCTTATCCTTAAGCCCCCGATTAAATTCGGGGGCTTTCTTATTTTTGACCCATTCTATTACCATTAAGTATTTGCTAAATTGGGGTGAGAGATTTATGATAAATCCAATGGAAAAAGAATTCATCGAATCCCAGAAATTACTACAAGTCAAAACTCTGCTACTGCTTATAATAGCGATATCCGCATTGATGAGTTTATCGGCTTATATAAGATTCCCCATTTGCTATGATGACGCTTACATTACTTTTCGCTATGCCAAGCACTTAGCCGAAGGGTTGGGATTTACCTACAACGATTCCATACGGACATTGGGAACCACCACTCCCTTTTTCACAATCCTGTTAGCCCTTTTATCCTTGATATTTTCCCCAAACCATATCCCTGAGATAGCAAGATTTATCGATGGGATATTCTTTATCGCCTCAACTTATCTTATCTATAAAATCACCCACAAATTAACGGGGAAAGAGTACCTTGCGCTTTTATCGGCTTTTATTTATTGCACTTACCCACCATCTATCGACAGCTCCGCTTCGGGGATGGAAATACCATTATTCATAATGGTTTTTCTGCTCTCGTATTACCTTTTCCTGAACAATAAAACTATATTGCCCGGGTTATTGGGAGGATTACTTATCACCATTAGGCCCGACGGCTTAATTTGGGTGACGGCTCTTGCATTGGGATACCTCGCCAATAAAAAGGCAATTCTTAAATATATTATATCCTTCGCTACTGCGGCTCTACCTTCAATAATTCTGCTTACGATTTATTTTGGTAATCCTCTTCCCCTATCGGTTATCGCCAAGCGGGTAAGTTATGGGCCTCTGTATCACCTCGATTTCAAAAACTTAATTGGAGTGCTTGGGATCACCTTCCCCGACCGCATTGCATCCAACCCCTTTTTGGTTATTATTCTATGGATTATTATAATGGTCTTTTGCCTTCTGCTGTTAAAGTATTCGTTTAGGTATAAGGCAATAATATATATCCCGGTAGTCGGTTATATTATTCTATATCCTGCTTTTTTGTGGTATGGCCGTACGCTGATGTTTGTTTGGTATGGCTACCCGCTATTCCCTCTTGTTTTGATTTTATTGACGATCTTAATTAAACATAATTGGGGCAATGTGTCCTCTTTTTCAGGAAAACCGTTTTTCAAATTCGGTATCATCATTATTTTATTCTCTTGGATAATTTTAATAGCATGGCGGGTTTTCTATTTTCAACCTGCTTATGGTCAAGGCGGACCGGGGATGGTGGATTTGGAGGAAAGGGGATATTATTTTCGAGACCATACCCCCCCCGACATCTCGATTTTCACCGAGTCAATTCCTCAAATAGGTTTTATTTCCGAGCGTTATATATTTTGTGAAATAGGATTGGTAAGTCCGGAAGTCGTGGAAATTAAAAAAAAATACGGAGCGAAAATTCTCAAAGATTGTAAATGGTATTTCGATGTCCTACGAAAATATAAACCGGATTTTCTCTTGCTTCATAAGGAATATTTCGACAGAAACCGTTTATTCCCTTATAAGGATGCGCTATTCTTTTCGGATTATCAGGATTCAATTTATTTTTTTAACAATTATCGCCTATTAAATATAAACGAAATCATCGAAAGCGGAAATTACAAGGGGATATTGTCCAACCGATATTATACATTCCAACACAAATAAAATTAAAGCCCCATTATAACGATGGGGCTTCATTGAACTAAATGTGAATTAATTTGTTATTAGGAGGCTTTAGCCGTTATTGGCTCCTTCTTCCGGTTTTCATAATTCTCGACCGCTGCCTTTAATGCTTCCTCTGCCATCAGCGAGCAGTGTATTTTCACCGGCGGAAGCCCTCCTAACGCATCAGCTACTTCTTGATTGGTTATTTTCAAAGCCTCATCCAAAGGCATTCCCTTAATCATTTCAGTCAACATAGAGGAAGAAGCAATTGCCGCTCCGCAACCGAAAGTTTTGAATTTCACATCCGTGATTATATTGTTTTCTATCTTCAAATAAAGGCGCATCATATCTCCGCAGGACGGATTGCCAACATCCGCAATAGCGTTTGCCCCCTCTAATTCACCCATATTACGAGGATTCATAAAATGATCCATCACCTTTTCGCTATATGGACCTAATTGTGTCATTTTAACTCCTATTCGTAAACAACCGATTTACCAATCTATCAATAATCAAGTGTATTAATTCTATCCCACGCTAAAAGTATCAATTTTCTTATCGATAATCTCGCTTATCCTGACCCCATCCAATAAATCGACAACCTTACGCTGTGTCGTCATCCACGCATCATACATCCTGCAAAAACCTACGCGGGAGCAATCTGAGGAATCTTCAATACATCGGTTGATTATTATTGGACCTTCCACTGCTTCTATAATCTCCCGAAAGCTTATTTCTTCCGCCGATTTTGCTAATCGGTATCCCCCATTTTTTCCCGCATATGATTTTAATATGCCAGCATTAGCGAGTTCTTTTAGAATTTTAGCCGCAAAATTTCGGGGAATAGCGCCAACCTTCGATAAATGACTTATCGATTTGGGAACCCCATCAGCCGATGCCAATTGAATTACCGCCCTCAAGGCATAATCGCCTTTTTTCGTCAGTCGCAAATCTTTCCTTCCTCATTTTATTATCGATACAAACATAGACTAAAATAGTGTATATTGCAATATAAAAACCCTTAAACTTTTGTCAAGTAAAAACTATCGATTGTGTGAATTATTTCACACAATATTTATTCTCATTTGAGCCCTCCATTATTCATTCTATCCTTATGATATTCATAGTGTTATAAAAATATCCCCGAACCATAAAAGGTCCGGGGATATGCGGGCTTACGATTAGAGAGTGGTTTTTATTTAATTAAATCTAATTTCTTGTTTATTACTTTGTCCCCGACACTTAAACGGTAGAAATAAACTCCGCTGGAAAAATTATTTGCATTCCAATTTACTGTATGAACTCCGGATTGCTGAACTCCGTCCACAAGAGTCTCCACCAATTGTCCGGCGAGGTTATATATACTTAAGGTAACATCGGAAGTCCCATCGATGCTGAAGGTGATATTTGTGGTAGCATTAAATGGATTGGGATAATTCTGCTCGAGATCAAAACCTTTTGGTAATGAACCGCCCAACTCCTCAACGGAGGTTTGATTTTCATCAAATACCACCGCACGGAGCATAAAGTCGTTCGAATAATCCTGCGTCCAATCCCCAAGCCTCCAGAAGGAACGGTTATCCGGAGCGGTTTGATCTCCTCCGACGCCCGGAGTGTTGGGTGTTTCAGGCAGCCAATTGAAAACTACGCAGAAATCGCCGCTGGTTATTTCCAACTGTTCGTCTTCGGGAATTTCGAAGTTAGCCCACATCTGAGAACCGTCGGACGATGTCAGCCATGGTCCCGCTATAATATCACCGGGAACCCCATTGCTAAAAGAATTTATGGTAAACTCAAATTCATCGGCGCTGTTGACGAAAGCTCGCAACATCGTAATTTTAACCGGGTATGTGGAAGGAGTACAGCGAACGGCGAAAG
>JALSTH010000036.1 GCA_026983835.1 Candidatus Zixiibacteriota bacterium
GGCAGTATATTCTATTGGGGATACTTTTCACTCCATTGTATATGCTCAACGAATGGATAGTTTTATCAGGTGGTTTTGGAATACTTCCTGCGGGAAGCGTTGCCGATACCGGAGGCTCGATTATCATTCACGCTTTCGGAGCGTTATTTGGTTTGGGCGTTATAATGACGATGACCACCAAAAGCGAATTTAGTAAGCCTGTCGAATCCGATGCTGTCAGCGATAGATTCTCTATGCTTGGAAGTATGGTTTTATGGATTTTCTGGCCAAGTTTCTGTGCGGCATTGGTGCCTGTTTCCAAGGTTCCGCAGACGGCTATCAATGTCATTATCGCTTTGAGCGGGGCAACAATCGCCACCTATTTCAGTACAGTTGTTTTAAGGCGTAAAATTGCGATTGCTGATATAGCGAATGCTTCTTTGGCCGGTGGTGTTGCTATCGGTTCTACCTGCGATTTCGCTACTCCGGGAGCGGCTATGCTAGTGGGAGTATTGGCGGGGGTATTGTCGGTCTTTGGATTTGCGGTTATTCAGCCGTGGTTACAGGATAGGATTAGGAAGGTGGATACTTGTGGGGTGTTGTATTTGCACGGGCTTCCCGGACTTTTGGGAGGTTTGGCGGCAATATTTATTGTCGGGAATTTGAACGGGGGCTTACAGCTTGCGGGTATTGGGGTGATGATTATCTTGGCGTTGGTATCTGGTTATATAAGCGGGAAGATATTGTCGATATTCGGCCGCCGACTCGAACCATACACCGACTCGGAGGAATTCCTCGACACCCAATAGGGAATTCATCGGAAATACAAATTTATCCCCGCCGTTGCGATACTGCGGAAGTTCTATTAATTACTTGACAACAGGTAAATTATTTCCTTTTTTCCAAAAAGAAATCAATCATAATATATTCAATAGGGAATGAAAGCAATTTATTATAAATGTTGGGGATAGCTGATGGACAAAACAAGGTATCGAGAGGAACGGACATTTGTTCGAGGAATTTGCCGACTTCCAGAAGAAGATAAGGAGGCTTACAAACAAAAAGTTTCCAAACTACACGATCATTTTACCAAATTCAATGTGGATGTATCCGAGCTATGTCAATGGATAATGGGGTTCAGACCTAATAATGGGAAAAAGGACCAACGAATAACCCTCTTTTGGGAGTTTTATCTAACTCCGGAAAAATTTATAAATGGCAATGGCAATGAGGACCCGGATCAATTACGATTACAAATATTCGATATTATCGCCGGTTGGGGAAAGGAATCCGATATCGCCGAAACTCCCATATCTCCCGAATTGTTGGAAGTCCTTCCTCTTGTGTCCGCAGAAAAAAAGAGCCAGACTGCGGAAAGATTATTTGAGCGCCTTAAAGAATTCAAAAAATCCCACAGAATGATTTTGCTCAAAAGCTCCGCCGAGTGGGTTTATGCGAGATATCAGCGTTTATTCGAAAATTATGAAAAACAACACGAAGAATGGGAAAAGGAAAAAAAGCAATGGGAAGACGAGCATCCGGAATTGACCGCGGAAATCCGTGAAAAATATAACGATATTTTCAAAAAACTTGAAGTTAAGAAAAAAACGCCGCGTATTTGCAAATGGGAATGCTTGAAACAAAACATAGATAATTGTAATTTTGAAGGAGAATTATTAAATGGAAAAAAACATTCGCAGCTTTGTAAAAAATATTTTGACTTTACAAAATCATATAAACCTCTAAAAGGGAAGAGGAACAAAAAAAGGGCAAAATTTAGGGAAATCGCGGAAAAATATTTGGATTTCAGACGAAAATATGAAAAGAGAGATTCGTTTAATCGCCTATTAAATGAAGATCGAAAATTCCTATGGTTCGGAAGCGCTTGGGATGAATATTTAAAGGCGCTTAATATCAATGAGGAAACTATTCTCAAAGATTACGGCGGTAAGATTCCCCATTGTACTATTTTTGCAAAAGATAAAGATTGCGAATTTAATAAGCATACAGAAAAGTGTAATCAGTATAAAATTGAACTTGACAATCTATCGAAATCCGAGCTGGAGCTTGAAAGTCTTTACCGTGAATGGAGAAAAGACTTCGTGTGGGGTCCCGGCAAGCCGATCTTCCGCTACCCATCAGGTAAGAAACTTCAAACCCCAAAGATTTTCGGTAAGGATTATTTCGAGATAGATTTCGACAAGTCCGTTTTAAGCTTGCGGCTCGATAATAAAGGCGAAGATGAATGGCTTAATTTTGGTTTTATGCCTTGGCCTAAAAATTACGACAAACAGCCAGCCGACATAAAGGATAAAATATCCAGCGTCAATATTAATTTTATCGGCAACAAACCGAGGGCTGGCTTCAGGTTCAAAGTCCCCCATAAAAAATCACGATTTAGAATAAGTCAGGATGAAATAGACTATCTGCGAAGCCGTAAATATCCCCGCAAATCTCAGGATCAAAAATTCCTTGATGAGGCGCGCCAACTATTGCTTAAAAACTTTTCCGGAAACCCAGAAAAAGAGATGCGGATTATGGCTGTCGATTTGGGAACCGGAAGTGCCGCTGCTGCTATATTTGAGGGGAAAGTAAAAAAATCCGCTATGTCATTAAAGGTTATAAAATCCGATAAATTAAGAACTAATACCAAAAATGGTAAGAAAGGTAAAGATCCCAGAGGACGAGGAGTTAGCCTGGAACATATCCAATGGCATATAAAAGCCCGAAATGAAGGTATGAAAAAAATACAAGAAAAGATTAAAAAATATGAAGAGAAACAAAAATTAAAATCCCCCGCCGATAGCAAAGAAACAAAAGAAAAGATAAAAAAAGATAAAAAAAACGAAGAATTTAAATTCCCGGCAAAAAGTATGGGTCGTCTCGACAGACATATTAGGTTGATGCTGCGGGATTGGGTGCGGCTGAATGCGAAGCAGATCATAAAAACCGCCGAGGAAAATAATGTTGATTTGATTATTTTTGAAAGTTTACGCGGTTCAAAGATTCCCGGCTATGATGACCTGAATATCGAAGAAAAAGGGCGTAAGGTTTTCTGGTCCTATGGAAAGATTCGCCATAAGGTTAGGGAGAAGGCTGTTGAACGGGGGATGCTGGTAGCTACCGTCCCGGAATATAACTCTTCCCACATTTGTTCTGAATGCGGAAACGAAAATTGGAAAAAATGGAGAAAAAATAAGAAGAAGAAATTATTTATATGTGCGAATAAGCATTGCTCCCTTAGTAAAGGGGGCGGTATTGATAGCGATGAGAATGCGGCAATCGTAATAGGAAAAATATTTTGGGGAGAAATAAAAGCTTCCCCAAAATCGAAAAAAAATAAAAAAAGTACTTGACAACCGGTTATTTTTATTATATATAATTATCGTATCTTTGAAGTCGATTCCTACATATGTGGGATAGCATTCTTTTAAGGATGCTCGTTGGCAAAAGCCCTTAGGCCCCTTGGACCAAGGGGTAAAAAAGCCAGCTAAAGGATGCAAGCTTCTAATCAACGCCGGCTTTTTTGATATTTTGAAATTAGGTAAGTTTATATTTAATATAAACTTATGTTGAGTTTAGCTGTAGCCGGCGGTGGATTAGAGGTTTAAGACAGCAGGCTGGGTCTTTA
>JALSTH010000037.1 GCA_026983835.1 Candidatus Zixiibacteriota bacterium
CTGATAAGGGAATTTAATATTTCCGCTAATGTTGGTAAGCCACAGGTTTCCTATAAGGAGACTATTATTGCTGCGGCTGAAGCCGAAGGAAAATTTATACGCCAGAGTGGCGGTAGGGGGCAGTATGGAGAAGTTAGGATAAGGGTAGAACCTTTAGCCCATGGAAAAGGTTTTGTATTCGAGAATGAAATTAAAGGGGATGTAATCCCAAAGAAATTTATAAGCTCCATCGAGGAAGGTATTAAGGAAGCTTTGAGCAATGGTGTGATAGCGGGTTATCCGATAGACGATATTAGGGTTGTTTTGATAGGTGGAGGACATCATGAAGTGGATTCAACGGATGTTGCCTATCGGATAGCTGGTTCAATGGCCCTTAAGAAAGCGGTTAAAAAAGCGGGATCCGTTTTGATGGAACCCGCTATGAATGTTGAAGTGGTTGTTCCTGAGGATTATTTGGGAACCATAATTCAAGATCTGAATTCCCGCAGGGGCGAAATAACCGGGATGTATGATAAACAGAGAAGCAAGGTTGTGGATGCTGTCGTTCCGCTTTCGGAAATGTTTGGCTATGCCACTCAGCTCAGGAATATGACTCAGGGGCGTGGTATCTATACAATGGAATTTTCGCATTATCAACCTGTGCCTGAAAAAGTATCCCCTGTTTCTTATACGGGTTTGAAATAGAAAGCGATGTTGAATTAAAGGAGACCAATAGTGGCGAAGAAGGAGAAGTATAATAGGAGTAAGCCGCATGTGAATATAGGGACGATAGGGCATGTGGATCATGGGAAGACGACGTTGACGGCTGCGATAACGATGGTATTGAATCGTGAGGGGTTGAGTAATGTTCGGGATTTTGACAGTATAGATAATGCGCCTGAGGAGAGGGAGAGGGGGATAACGATAGCGACGGCGCATGTGGAGTATGAGACGGAGAAGCGTCATTATGCGCATGTGGATTGTCCTGGTCATGCGGATTATGTGAAGAATATGATAACGGGGGCGGCGCAGATGGATGGTGCGATATTGGTGGTGAGTGCGGCGGATGGACCGATGCCGCAGACGCGGGAGCATATATTATTGGCGCGTCAGGTGGGTGTGCCGTATATAGTGGTGTATATGAACAAGGTGGATTTGGTGGATGATCCTGAGTTATTGGATTTGGTGGAGTTGGAGGTGAGGGAGTTATTGACGAAGTATGATTTTCCTGGGGAAGAGGTGCCGGTGATAAGGGGTAGTGCGTTGGAGGCGATGACGAAGGGGGCGGATCCGAATGTGAAGTTGGATGATCCTGCGTTTGATAGTATAAAGGAGTTGATGAGTGCGGTGGATGAGTATGTTCCGTTGCCGCAGCGTGATGTGGACAAGCCGTTTTTGATGCCTGTTGAGGATGTATTTTCGATAACTGGGAGGGGGACGGTAGGTACGGGGAGGGTGGAGCGTGGTAGGGTGAAGATGGGGGATGAGGTGGAGATAGTGGGATTGCGTGATACGCGGAAGACGGTGGTGACGGGTGTGGAGATGTTCAGGAAGATATTGGATTATGCGGAGGCTGGGGACAATGTGGGGTTATTGTTGAGGGGTGTGGACAAGGATTCGTTGGAGAGGGGTATGGTGGTATCGGCGGTGGGTAGTGTGACGCCGCACACGAAGTTTGAGGGGGAGGTGTATGTATTGACGAAGGAGGAGGGTGGTAGGCACACGCCGTTTTTCAATGGATATAGGCCGCAGTTTTATTTTAGGACGACGGATGTGACGGGGACGGTGAAGTTGCCTGAGGGTATAGAGATGGTGATGCCTGGAGATAATGTATCGATAGTGGGAGAGTTGATAACGCCGGTGGCGATGGAGGAGGGTTTGAGGTTTGCAATAAGGGAGGGCGGTAGAACCATAGGCTCAGGCGTAGTCTCCAAAATACTCGAATAAGGATAAAAAATATGCCGAGAGATATAATAATATTGGCTTGTTCCGAGTGCAAGCAGCGGAATTATACGACAACAAAGAACAAGAGGAAACAATCGGGCAGGGTTACATACAAGAAATATTGTCGCTTTTGCAATAAACATACTCCTCATAAGGAGACAAGATAATTTCGGCGAAGGACTGTAGCTCAAGTGGCTAGAGCACCGGTCTCCAAAACCGGGGGTTGGGGGTTCGAGTCCCTCCAGTCCTGTATCTTAAAAACATAAAAGGTTATTGGTATGATAAAGAAAACCATCCAATTCATAAAAGATGTCCGTTTGGAATTAACCAAAGTCGCTTGGCCCAACAGGCAGGAATTGACAGGATCGACAACTATGGTAATAATATTTTCTATTCTCTCCGCTGTTTTTATCGGGGTAACGGATTTCGTCCTTTCTCAAATGGCGCAATTTATATTAAGGTAATTAAGGTAATATTAAAATATGGAGCTTAAATGGTATGTGGCTCATACATATTCGGGCCACGAGAAAAAAGCAAAAGAGTATCTCGAATCGGCAGTTGTTGCAGCGGGACTTTCGGAGTATTTCGGAAGGATTATCATCCCCACGCAGGAGATCGTGGAAATGAAAAACGGGAAGCGTGCTACGACGGTCCGTAAATTCCTTCCCAGTTATATTTTAATTGAGATGGAATTAAATCGGGATACCCAACATTTGGTGACAAATACTCCCGGAATAACGAATTTTGTGGGAAGCGCCGGTAAACCCGTTCCCTTGAATGAGGAAGAGGTTGAGAGGGTTTTAATCCAAATGGACAAATCGCGAGCGAGGGACGGTGTGGAGATTCCGTATCAGGTTGGGGATGTGGTCAAAGTGGTTGATGGTCCATTTTCCGATTTTTCGGGAAGTATTTCCGATATCAATTATGAACGGAAAAAAATTAAAGTTATGGTTTCGATTTTCGGACGCCCTACGCCTGTCGAATTGGACTTTCTGCAGGTTCAGCCGCTATGATAAAGTATTATAATTCAACCGATTTTTGATAATAGAAAGGTGGTTAATCGAATATGGATACGGATCTTTATCGGATGTGGATTGAGGGACAAAATTTAATACTTGAGAAGTTGTAGAAAGATATAAAAAATATGTTGCGTATTTATAATTTTTCTATATAATGAAAGTTTAGCATAAATCAGGAGTATAAATGGCAAAGAAAATTATCGGATATGTAAAGCTACAAATACCGGCGGGGAACGCTACCCCGGCTCCGCCTGTCGGGCCGGCATTAGGTCAGCACGGCGTCAATATAATGGAGTTCTGCAAGGCTTTTAATGCCCAGACTCAGGACAAAGCCGGATTGATAATTCCGGTAGTGTTGACTGTCTATGCCGATAAATCATTTTCGTTCATTCTCAAAACCCCTCCGGCGGCAGTGCTTTTGAAGAAGGCAACCAAAGTCGAAAAAGGATCCGGCGAACCTAATAGGATTAAGGTTGCCAAGGTTACCCGTAAGCAGCTCGAGGAAATAGCTCAGCTGAAGATGGAAGACTTAAATGCCAATGATTTGGAAGGTGCTGTTCGTCAGATAGCTGGTACCGCCCGGAGTATGGGGATTGAGATAGAAGGTTAGCATTTTATTTCGGATAATGGTTTAATTGGAAAGGTGCAATGAAAAGAGGTAAAAAATATCGCGCCGTTAGGGAAGAGGTGGACTATGGGAAGGTTTATTCCCTTGAAGAAGCGGTGCAAATGGTAAAAAAGAATGCGAAGGCTGCTTTCGATGAAACTGTAGAGGTTTCAATGCGCCTTGGAGTCGATCCCCGTCAAGCGGATCAAATCGTTCGTGGGACGGTTTCGCTTCCGTACGGAACAGGGAAGACTGTCAAGGTTTTGGTTTTAACCAAGGGGGAGAAAGAAGCCGAAGCGAGGGAGGCTGGTGCCGATTATGTTGGCGCCGAGGAATATATAGAGAAAATCCAAAAAGGTTGGCTGGATTTCGACGCGGTGGTTGCTACCCCGGATATGATGCCTCAGGTAGGGAAATTGGCAAGGATTTTGGGTCCTCGCAAAATGATGCCTAATCCGAAATCGGGTACGGTTACGATGGATGTCGGTAGAGTTGTCAAGGAGATTAAGGCCGGGAAAATAGAATACCGTGTCGATCGAGGCGGAAATATTAGCGCCCCTGTCGGGAAGGTATCATTTGATGATGAAAAACTCCTTGAGAATTTAAATGTGTTTTTTGGGGCCATAATAAGTGCGAAACCTCAAGCGGCGAAGGGAACCTACATAAAAAACGCCGTGATAACATCCACGATGGGATTAGGATATAAATTAAACCCGCAGAGAATTGTTCTTGCGGCGAAATAGATTGATTGGAGTTTAGGCAATGGCTCGTCCGGAAAAAGTGGCGGTAGTAGAGGATATTCAGAATAGGATCAAATCCTCGAATAATATATTTCTTACGGATTATGCAGGATTGGATGTTGAACAGATGACCGAACTCCGACGGGAACTCCGTAAGAGAAATATCAGTTATCGTATAGCTAAAAACACACTTATCCGCATAGCGGTCCGCAAAGAGGGTTTGGAGGTTTTAGAGCCGTATCTCAAGGGTCCGACAGCAATAGCTTTTGGTGCGGACGATGCGAATGTAGCGGCTAAGGTTTTATACGAATCATTTAAAAAACGGGAAAAACCGGTCGTAAAATGCTTTTATGTCGATGGCAATCTTTACGCCGAACCGAAAGACCTGGAAGCTTTTGCGAAACTTCCTTCGAGGGAAGATCTTTATGTGCAGATATTGATGGGTGTGGAAAGCCCATTAACCGGGTTAATCGCTTCAATCGAAGCTCCCGTAAGGGAATTAGTCTCGGTTTTGGACGCTTTGGTTGAGACCAAGAAGTAATAGATATGGGAAAGCTTTATCCTTGTGTCAGGATAAATGGCGGGGTGAAAACTGATTTTTGTTAATGAAGTATAAAATTGAAATAATGATGAACATAAATTAAAGAAGGTGTAAAAAGAGATGTCAGAGAAGATCGAAGAAGTCCTTGATAGTATTAAGAATATGACTGCTATGGAATTGGCGGAGCTATCGAAGAGGATACAGGATGAATTCGGTGTTACTCCGATGGCTGCTGTGGCCGCAGCTCCGGCGGCGGGAGCCGTTGGGGGTGAAGGAGAAGCCGAAGAACAAACCGAATTTAATGTGGTTTTAAATGCGGTGGGTGATAAGAAAATTCAGGTCATCAAAGTAGTACGGGAATTGACGAGTTTGGGATTAAAGGAAGCCAAGGAAGTGGTTGATAAGGCTCCGAATACTGTGAAGGAGGGAGTTTCCAAAGAGGAAGCCGAAGAAGCTAAAGCGAAGCTTGAAGAAGTTGGCGCTCAAGTAGAGATAAAATAGTTCCATTAATTAACTTTATATAAAAAATTTGTTGTTGAACAATAAGCCATTACTTCCGAAAGATAATGTACCGATTAAACCGATGATTAATTCGGTTAGGGTAGAGAAAAAGTGTTCGGAAGCAAATGCTTATAGTGAACTGAGAGTATATCAGTAGGATATTAAACCAGCTCAAAGGAAATAGCAGTAGCGATATTTCCCCTCTTATGCCCGATTGTAAATTTAGTTTGAGGGCAGGACGGGAAAGTATTGCCTTTTTTCGATTTACGATGAACGGAAAGATTTCTTTTTTAGTTTGTAGAGTAAATTTACATTGGTATTCTTATGAGTCGGTTTAACTTACGGGTGCCGTTAGGCGATATATTTTATATTGTCTTTAATAGTCTCCCCTTATTAAAAAGGAGGAAAAATTGGCGCTAAAGAAGCGGATTAAGCGTAAATCTTTTGCAAAAATACCTGAAGTAGCAAAAGTACCGCACCTGTTAAATGTGCAGATGCAATCATTTAGGGATTTCCTTCAGGATGATATCCCTCCGGAAGAAAGGAAAAATCAAGGGTTGCAAGCCGTATTTCAGAATGTTTTCCCAATATCGGATATCCACGAGAATTATCTTCTGGAATTTGTGAAATATAGCTTGGGGACGCCCCGATATACGACAAGGGAATGTCATGAAAGAAATATGACCTATGCCTCCCCGCTAAAAGCCACATTGAGGTTGGTGATAAAAGGGAAAGATAAGGAAGAATCCACCGTTAAAGATATAATGGAGCAGGATGTTTTCCTTGGGGAATTACCGATACTTACGGAGAAGGGCACTTTTATAATAAATGGTGCTGAGAGAGTTGTTGTTTCTCAGTTACATAGGAGTCCGGGCGTATTTTTCAGTTCGGATGTTCATCCCAACGGCAAAAATTTATTCTCGGCTCGGATAATACCGTTTCGGGGAAGTTGGGTGGAGTTTACCACCGATGTAAATGATGTGATGTTTGTGCATATCGATAGTCGTAGGAAATTACCGGTGACGACTTTCCTTAGGGCTTTGGGGTATTCTTCCAATGAACAAATCCTCAAATTATTTTATAAGACTGAGACAGTTAAGCTCAGTTCGGATAACACCCGTTTGGAAGGGTCGATTGCGGCTGTTCCAATTATTGATTCCGAGACCGGCGAAGTGGTAATCAATGCCGGCGAAACGATTGAGCTAACCCATCTTGAGAAGTTTATCGAGTTGAAAATAAAGTCGGTCGAAGTGGTAGTGTTGGAAACGGCTATCGACCCTTGCATAATAGCGAAGACATTCTTGAAAGATACTACTTCGAATGAGGAGGAGGCGCTTCAGAAATTCTATAACCTCATCAGGCCCGGAGACCCGCCTACCGCTGAAGTCGCCCGTAAATTGTTGGAAATGATGTTTTTCAGCTCTAAGCGGTATGATTTGGGGGAAGTGGGTAGGTATATGATCAATAATCGGTTGAAACTCGATACCCCGCAGGATAATACAACTTTGGAGCGTAAAGATTTTATCGCCATAATATCTTATATTTTGAAGATGGTAAATGGGTTCGGTTATGTGGATGATATCGACCATTTGGGAAATAGGCGTGCCCGCTCCGTGGGTGAGCTTCTATCGAACCAGTTTTCCATCGGTTTAACGAGAATGGCTCGGACCATTCGTGAGAGGATGTCGCTTAGAGACATAGAATCGATTACACCGCACGAGTTGGTTAATGCCCGAACGGTTTCATCGGTGGTTGATACTTTCTTTGGATCGAGTCAGTTATCTCAATTTATGGATCAAACCAATCCGTTGGCTGAGCTTACTCATAAAAGGCGGTTGTCCGCACTTGGTCCCGGCGGATTGACTCGTGAGAGAGCGGGGTTCAAAGTTCGAGATGTCCATTACACTCATTACGGCAGGGTTTGTCCAATTGAAACACCCGAAGGTCCCAATATCGGATTAATAGCATCACTTTCCACTTATGCCCGTATCAACAGATTCGGCTTTTTAGAGACGCCTTATCGGAAGGTAATAAAGAATAGGGTTAGTAATCAAATAGAGTATTTGACCGCTGATGTGGAGGATCAATATATAATTGCGCAGGCGAATGAGCCTTTGGATGAGAACAATAGGTTTGTAAACAAATATATTCAAGCCCGCCATAAAGATGATTATCCTGTCGTCCCCATTGAGAAAGTCAATTATATGGATGTTTCCCCGAAACAATTGGTTTCCGTGGCCGCTTCGCTGATTCCATTTTTGGAAAATGATGATGCGAACCGCGCATTGATGGGTTCCAATATGCAACGCCAAGCGGTACCGCTTTTGAGGGCGGAAGCTCCATTGGTCGGAACGGGGATGGAATATAGAACCGCCGTTGATACCGGAGCGGTGATTACCGCAAGACGGGAGGGTGTCGTGGTTAAGGTTGATGCCAATGAGATAGTGATTAAACCCACTGTTAAGGGTAAAGAGATGGATGATGAATTCATCGAATATGATGTATATGAGTTGGAAAAATTCCGGCGTTCCAATCAAAACACCTGTATTCACTATAAGCCAATAGTTGAATTAAACGATAAAGTAAAGGTTATGGATGTTATCGCTGACGGTCCTGCGACCGATCACGGGGAACTGGCGTTGGGGCGGAATGTCCTCGTCGGTTTTATGCCGTGGCAGGGGTATAATTTCGAGGATGCGATAATTATTTCCGAACGACTTCTCAAGGAGGATACATTTACATCGCTCCATGTGGAAGAGTTCCAGCTTCAAGTAAGGGATACCAAACGTGGGGCGGAAGAGATAACCCGCGAGATACCCAATGTTTCCGATGAAGCGGTTGCAAATCTTGATGCTCGTGGGGTAATTTTTGTGGGGGCGCAAGTGGAGCCCGGGGATATTTTGGTGGGTAAGGTTACGCCCAAGGGTGAAACCGAGTTATCTCCTGAGGAAAGGTTGCTCAGGGCAATTTTTGGGGAGAAAGCGGGAGATGTCCGTGATGCCTCATTAAAGGCTCCCCCGGGACTTAGCGGTGTTGTTTTGGATACCAAGGTTTTCTCCAGAAAGGAGAGAACGGAGGAAGCCAAACGGCAGGAGAAAGAGGAAATTAAAGCATTGGAGCGTAAATTCCGCACTCTGGATAAAAGGTTGAAAAAGGTCCGCTTGGAAAAGATAAACGAATTGCTCAACGGACAGGTTGCGAAAACGGTGCGACGGCAATCCGACGGTTCGGTAATATTTAGATCCGGTTTCAAATACAAAGCCGATTCCTTCAATGGTGTTGATCTCGATGATTTGGTAGCAGATGAGGGATTCTGTTTGGACGAGGAAGTAAACAAACGGATTGAGTCGATCCTATCGCAAGCGAAGATATTGTTTGATTCACATAGGGATGAACTCGCAAATGAGAAGGAGAAGATAATTAGAGGGGCGGAGTTATCCCCGGGTGTTGTTCAGCTTGTAAAAGTTCAAATAGCGACTAAAAGGGCTTTATCGGTTGGGGATAAAATGGCTGGGAGGCATGGGAATAAGGGGGTTTTGGCAAAGATAGTTCCGGTGGAAGATATGCCCTATCTTGAGGATGGTACCCCATTGGATATCATTCTTAATCCCCTTGGGGTGCCTTCGAGGATGAATTTGGGGCAAGTGCTTGAGACCCATCTCGGTTGGGCGGCCAAAAAGCTTGGGGTTTATATGGCGACCCCCGTATTCGATGGTGCTTCGATTGAGGAAGTTAAGGAACAATTGGAGGAAGCGGGGCTTCCGCGAAGCGGGAAGACTGTGGTTTATGATGGCAGGACGGGTGAACCGTTCGGTTCGGAGATTACGGTTGGTTATATATATATGATGAAACTTTCCCACCTTGCGGATGACAAGATTCACGCTCGGAGTATAGGTCCTTATTCTCTGGTAACGCAACAGCCTTTGGGTGGCAAAGCTCAATTTGGCGGACAGCGTTTTGGCGAGATGGAGGTATGGGCATTGGAGGCTTATGGCGCCGCCTATACTTTACAGGAAATGTTGACGGTAAAATCCGATGATGTCTCCGGGCGAAGCAAAGTATATGAAGCTATTGTTAAGGGGGAAAATCCCCCCGAGCCGGGTATTCCGGAAAGCTTTAATGTATTGGTAAACGAGTTAAAGGCTTTGGGACTCGATGTGGAATTGGTGGAATAAATTTAGCGAACCTATCGCTGATATGCGGTTTAACTGATAAATTCCAAGGAGGTGCTCCGTGTTAGATGCGGTCGCCAGAACGAAGAAAAAACCCTCCGATTTTCGGGGAATAAGAATTAAGTTGGCCTCTCCCGAGGTTATCCGACAATGGTCTCACGGGGAGGTAACTAAACCGGAAACCATAAATTACCGTTCGTATAAACCTGAAAGAGATGGTTTGTTCTGTGAAAGGATTTTCGGCCCGGTGAAGGATTGGGAGTGTAATTGCGGCAAATACAAAAGGATAAGGTTCAGGGGGATAGTTTGCGATAGATGTGGAGTGGAGGTAACCTTATCGAGTGTGCGCCGCGAAAGGATGGGGCATATCGAGTTAGCGGTCCCTGTGACGCATATTTGGTATGTGCAATCACTGCCGTCGCGCGTAGGTTATCTGTTGGATCTTTCTATGCGGGAGTTGGAGAGGATAATATACTATCAATCGTATGTTGTAACCGATCCCGGGAATACTTCCTTGAAATACAAAGAAATAATTTCTGAGGAAGTCTATAGTGAGCTAAAAGAAAGCGGAAAAAAATTCGAAGCGATGATGGGTGCTGAGGCGATAAGGAAACTACTGAGTGAGGTTAATATAGACGAATTGGCGGTTTCGTTGAGGGCTCAAGTCAAAGTGGAGACTTCCGTTCAACGAAAAAAGGACAACTTAAAACGCCTGCGGGTTATTGAAGCTTTCCGAAATTCGGATAATCGTCCGGAATGGATGGTTATGGATGTGATTCCGGTTATCCCTCCCGATTTAAGGCCGTTGGTGCCTTTGGAGGGTGGGCGATTTGCAACTTCCGACCTTAACGATCTTTATCGCCGGGTGATTAATCGTAATAATCGCCTTAAAAAACTTATCGAAATACGCGCTCCGGAAGTAATACTCCGTAATGAAAAACGGATGTTACAGGAGGCTGTGGATGCGCTTTTCGATAACGGTAGGAGAACACATTCCGTCAGGGGCGATTCCAAACGACCGCTGAAATCCCTTTCCGATCTGTTAAAAGGGAAACAGGGGCGTTTCCGCCAGAACCTGCTCGGTAAGCGAGTGGATTATTCCGGACGCTCGGTTATTGTTGTCGGTCCAGAGTTGAAGATGCACCAGTGCGGTTTGCCTAAAACGATGGCTATGGAACTGTTTAAGCCTTTTATAATAATGAAGCTCGAGGAAAAGGGGTTTGTACAGACAGTCAAATCGGCGAAAAAGTTGGTCGAAAAGGAAAGGCCGGAGGTTTGGGATATTTTGGAGGAAATTATATCCGATCACCCTATTATGCTTAATCGTGCGCCGACCCTCCATAGGCTTGGGATTCAATCCTTTTATCCCGTTTTGGTTGAAGGTAAGGCTATTAAGCTCCACCCGTTGGTATGTGCAGCGTTTAATGCGGATTTCGACGGAGATCAGATGGCTGTCCATGTCCCGCTTTCTTTCGAGGCTCAACTCGAGGGCAGGATATTGATGTTATCGATCAATAATCTGCTGTCCCCATCTTCAGGAAAACCTATTGCTACGCCTTCTCAGGATATGGTAATCGGTTGCTATTATCTTACGAAGGCTAAAAAGAATGTTAAGGGTGAAGGCAAATTGTTCTATGGAGCCGATGAAGTGATAGCGGCCTATAATTACGGGGTTGTGGATTTGCATGCCGAAATTAAATTGAGGATGCCTGAAACCGAAGAGATGCTTGAAACCACAGTCGGCAGGGTAATATTTAACCAGATAATTCCTGACGGTCTGGGCTTTTTTAATAAGTTGGCGGATAAGAGTTCTGTCGCAAAGCTTGTAGGTGAATGTTATCGTCTTTATGGGACAGGGAAGACAGCGGAGTTTCTTGACAGATTGAAGGATATAGGTTTTGAATATGCCACCCAAAGTGGACTGACGGTCGGGATAGATGATATTATAATCCCGAAAGAAAAAAGTGAACTGATTGATAAAGCCTATAAGGAAATAGAAGGTATCCAAAAACAATATGAGAAGGGAATAATTACAAACGGGGAGCGATATAATAAGGTCATAGATACTTGGACTCAGACCAGTAATGATGTTATGGAGGCGATGTTTACGGCTTTATCGAAGGATAAAGAAGGATTCAATCCCGTATTTATGATGGCTGATTCGGGGGCAAGGGGTTCAAAGGACCAGATACGCCAGTTAGCCGGGATGCGTGGATTGATGGCGAAACCTCAGAAGAAAATGACCGGGCAGGTCGGGGAAATTATCGAATCGCCCATTGTCGCTAATTTCCGTGAAGGCTTGACTGTTTTGGAATATTTTATATCCACCCATGGTGCCAGAAAGGGGTTGGCGGACACTGCGTTAAAGACAGCCGATGCCGGCTATTTAACCAGGCGTTTGGTTGATGTTTCTCAGGATATAATCATAACCGAGGAGGACTGTGGGACAATTCTCGGTTTAAATATCACGGCTTTGAAAGAAGGGGAAGAGGTAATAGAATCGCTGGGAGATCGTGTATTGGGTCGCGTGGCTTTAGAGGATGTTATCGATCCGATAAGTAGGGATGTCATCGTCAAATCGGGTGAAATGATAGATGAGGAGGCAACCCGAGCGATTGAAGAGTCGAATATAGAATCTGTGCTCATTAGGTCTGTTTTAACTTGCGAATCAAGGCGGGGTGTCTGTGCAAAGTGTTATGGCAGAAATTTGGCTTTGAATAAGATGATCGATTTGGGGGAAGCTGTGGGGGTGGTAGCGGCGCAATCCATCGGCGAGCCCGGTACGCAGCTTACCCTGCGCACATTCCATATCGGCGGAACGGCTGCAAGAATTACTGAGCAATCTAAGGTGATGGCGAAAAGCGAAGGGAAAATCGTTTTTAAGGATATAAAAGCCGTTAAGTTGGGAGAGAGCAAAATCGTTTTGGGTCGGAAAGGGGAAATGTTTATTGAGGATGAGGAGGGGAGAGTGAGAAGTAAATATACGGTTCCTTTTTCCGCGAAGTTAAATGTGGCGAGCGGTGATCAGGTCGATAGGGAGACTGTCCTTTTCGAGTGGGACCCGTACTCTAATTATATTTTGGCGGATAAAAGCGGGACATTAAAATTTGAGGATATAATTGAAAATGTAACTTTCCGTGAGGAATTGGATGAGACGACGGGTTTGAGGCAGAGGGTTATTATCGAACAGCGGGAAAAAACCCGCCATCCGAAGATTTACATTTTAAGCGATAGTGGTAAATCGCTGATAGATTATAGCGTGCCGACCGGAGCTAATTTGGAGATGCACGATGGCGATAAAGTGCAAGCCGGACAGATTATTGCGAAAATCCCTAGAGAAATAGCTAAAACAAAAGATATTACCGGCGGTCTACCGCGTGTGGCGGAGCTCTTTGAAGCCCGCCGTCCCAAAGATCCGGCGGTTGTATCGGAAATTGATGGGATCGTAACTTTTGGGAAATTCATCCGGGGTTCGCAGCAGGTTATCGTCACGGGCGATGAGGGGGATGAAAAAGAATATCTAATTCCGCAAGGAAAGCATTTGAGGGTCCACCCGGGAGATAGAGTATATGCCGGAGACCGCTTATGTGAGGGTCCTGTTGATCCGCATGATATCTTAAGGATAAATGGGGTGAATGCCGTTCAGGAATACCTCGTGAATGAGATTCAGGAGGTTTACCGACTTCAAGGTGTAAAGATAAACGATAAGCATATCGAAGTTATAGTTCGCCAGATGTTGCAGAAAGTCAGGGTTGAGGATATAGGCGATACGAGTTTCCTTGAGGGTGATCAGGTCGATAAAATAACTTTTAAGGAAGAGAACGAAAGAGTTATAGCCGAAGGTGGTGACCCAGCCACATTCCAACCTATCTTGATGGGTATTACAAAAGCGGCTTTATCGACCGAAAGCTTTATTTCTGCGGCTTCATTCCAAGAAACGACAAAGGTGCTTACCGGAGCGGCTATTCAAGGGAAAACCGATTCTCTGCGGGGACTGAAGGAAAATGTGATTATTGGACGGCTTATTCCCGCGGGGACGGGATTGGAGGTATATAGGAAGAGCGAAGTGATAGTTCCGGAGGAAGAAGAAATTGCCGGAGACGAAAAAGAAAAGGTCAAATTTGCTCCATAAATCTCTTGACATAGAATTTTATTTATTTATATTGTTAATCTGTATAATTTTTTGAGTTAGTGGAGATGTATTGCCGACTATAAATCAATTAATAAGAAAAGGTCGAAGAACCATAAAGGTTAAAAGCGGAACACCCGCTTTACAAAATTCCCCTCAGAGGAGGGGCGTGTGTACCCGTGTTTATACTTCCACACCTAAAAAGCCGAATTCGGCTTTAAGGAAAGTGGCTCGTGTCCGCCTTACCAACGGTATTGAAGTTACCGCCTATATTCCGGGCGAGGGGCATAATCTTCAGGAACACTCGTTGGTATTGATACGCGGGGGGCGTGTTAAGGATCTCCCCGGAGTGCGGTATCATATCATAAGGGGAACCTTAGATACCGCTGGGGTCGATGATCGTCAGAAAAGCAGAAGTAAATACGGTACGAGAAGGCCTAAAAAGTAAATGTTTAAGTTTTCGGGAGCATAAATTTGCCCAGAAGGAAGAAGGTACAAAAAAGGGAAAGGGTCCCCGATCCCAAATATAATAGTGAATTAGCGACGAGGTTTGTAAATAACCTGCTCAGTCGTGGGAAGCGCTCGGTTGCTGAGAGGATTTTTTATGATGCTTTGCAGCAGATTGAGAATAAAACCAAACAGCCGGGGATTGAGGTATTTGAAAAAGCTGTTAATAATGTAAAGCCGTATTTGGAAGTCAAATCGCGAAGAATTGGGGGTTCCAATTATCAGGTTCCCGTTGAGGTCCGTTCCGGCAGAAGAACCGCTTTGGCGATAAGATGGATTATTAATTTTGCGAGAAAGAAGTCCGGTAAAAACATGGCTGATAAATTGGCGGCGGAACTAATTGCGGCTTTTAACAACGAAGGCGAGTCTATCAAGAAAAAAGACGATACCCACAGGATGGCTGAAGCCAATAAGGCTTTCGCCCATTTCAGGTGGTAATCGGTTTAGCTTGGAACTCTGTTGTGAGGTGGTTATATCGATATTTTGTTATAGGTCTTGCCTCGAACTGTAAATAAAATAAAATTTTTTAGTAATTAAATTTACCCGAGTAATTCGGGAAGAGTGGGTATTTTTTGACAGATACCCGATTTAACGGTGAAATGCAACTTAAAGTAGAATTGATTTTGGTAGAATTATGCCCAAAGGCGTGCGGCCGGAAAGGCTCAGAAATATAGGAATTATGGCTCATATAGATGCCGGAAAAACAACTACGACCGAAAGGATCCTGTATTATACGGGTAAGACTCACCGTATAGGCGAAGTCGATGACGGTGCCGCCGTGATGGATTGGATGGCGCAGGAAAAGGAACGTGGTATTACCATTACTTCTGCGGCGACGACCTGTTTTTGGAAGGAGCATCAAATCAATATTATCGATACTCCCGGGCATGTTGATTTTACCGCCGAGGTTGAAAGGTGTTTACGAGTTTTGGATGGTGCGGTGGCTATTTTTTGTGCCGTCAGCGGTGTTGAGCCACAGTCGGAAACGGTTTGGAAACAGGCGGACAAATATCATATCCCCCGAATCGCTTATGTAAATAAAATGGATAGAATCGGCGCTGATTTTGATAGAGTGTTGGTTATGATGAGGAAGAGGTTAGCTACGGAAGCCGTAGCGATTCAAATTCCGGTCGGGGCGGAAGGTAATTTCGTAGGGATGATTGATTTAGTAGAGATGACTTTCAGAACCTATGATGAGGATTCGTTGGGCGATATTTTTATCGATTCCCCGATTCCGAAAGATTATCTCGCTGCGGCGGAAAAAGCCCGCAAGGAATTATTGGAAGCGGTTTCGGAGTTTGACGATGAGCTGATGGATTGTTATTTGAATGAAAAAGAGATTAGAGCGGAGGATATAAGAAGGGCGATAAGAAAGGGAACGCTGCAATCGAAGATTACTCCGGTGCTCTGTGGGTCATCCCTGAAAAATAAGGGCGTTAAGAAGCTTTTGGATGCAATTATAGATTATCTGCCCGCGCCGAATGATCTACCGCCTGTTGTCGGTATAAACCCCAAAAACGGCAACGAGGAAATCAGGCAAACGGATCAGGACGCTCCATTTTCCGCTCTCGTTTTTAAGGTTGCGACCGATCCTTATTTCGATAAGTTGGTGTTTTTCAGGGTTTATTCCGGTAGGGTTCAGGTTGGTAAAACGGTTTTGAACACACTTTCGGGTAAGAAGGAACGGCTCTCTCGGCTCTTGGAGATGCACGCCAATAAGAGGCACGATTTGAAAGAGGTAAAGGCTGGGGATATAGCTGCCGCCGCCGGTCTAAAATTTTCGACTACGGGTTCGACTTTATGCGATATGAAATATCCTATTGCCTTTGAATCTATGGAATTTCCGGATCCTGTCATTTATGTGGCTATCGAACCGAAAAGTAAAGCTGATCAGGATAAACTTATCGAATCGTTGAGGAAGCTCTCCGATGAGGATCCTACTTTTCGGATGAGGATTGATGAGGAAACGGGACAGACTATTATTTCCGGTATGGGGGAACTCCACCTCGAAATTTTAGTTGACAGGCTGATAAGGGAATTTA
>JALSTH010000038.1 GCA_026983835.1 Candidatus Zixiibacteriota bacterium
GATTGTCGATATAAGCGATCCGGCGAACCCGTCATTCGTTCAAGGCGGGGTGTATTACACCCAAACGCCGGTTATAAGGATTTCGAGCTTTCAATTACGGGATTATCTGTCTTTGGGAGCTGACGGCATAGCTGTTTTATCGACCGCAGATGTATCAGCGCCGACCTTCCGAGCCGATTTCAGCACCTCGGGATATGCGGGAGCCGTTGCGTATAGGCAGGGAGGGGCATCGGATATCCTTTTTGTCGCCGATGGATCTGAGGGGATTTTAGCTTTGCGATATGTTGAAGGCGATTCCTCCACTTTATACTCTATTACCGAATACGATACTCAGGGTTCGGTTAACGATATTATTTATCAGGACGGCTTGATATATATAGCCGATGATATCCGTATCGCGATTTTCCGCTTTGTGGAGTGAATATCTTTAAGATGACTATCCCTTGTTATCTCCATTTGGTTTTTCGAGTTGGATAATCACCTTGCCCGTATCCACCAAATCACCATCGGAGAAATTTATCTCCTTGACCACCGCATCCACCTTTGATTTAACCAAATTCTCCATCTTCATTGATTCCAATATGATCAACCCGTCGCCCACCGATACTTTATCCCCCACATTTACCAACACCTTGACCACCTTGCTGGGCATCGGCGGAAGGATAGCGTAAGCCTCATCCCCCGATGCCGAATCCATATCGGAACGGCGCTCGCTGTCTTCCTTCGGGATATGGAATTCGAAGACCGAACCATTTATCTGCACGAAAACCGATTCCTTATCCGAGCCAACATACGCCTTGACGGTTTTCCCTTTGATAAGTATCGAATAAGCTCCCGACTCTAAACGCCCTATATCCAAATCGAGTTCTTCCCCATCAGCAATAAGGCGGTAACCGTTGGGACCTTTGGCTATTTCAGCATTTAATTTTTTATCGTTATAAATAAGTTCCATTTCATTACTCCTAAAATAAACGAAAGGCTCCCAAAGTTTCCCAAGGTGTAGGCGCTTCGCTTTTACCATATACCCCAACCGCAGGCGATTTCTTCTCCGAATGATAAACCGCTGCAGCCAATGCATATTTTAACTTGTCGTTATCGTTTTGCGGTATTTGGTATTCCGGGAAGTTTCGGGGGATGAAACCGGTATCGGTGTTCCCCTCGTGAAATTCGGGATGATTGATAACATCATAAAGGAAACGGATATTATTCTTAATCCCCAAGACCACATAATCTTTCAACGCAAGGGACATCCTCTCAAGAGCCTGCCGGCGGTTTTCCCCATAGGCGATGAGTTTCGAGAGTATCGGGTCGTAATGCACCGTAACCTCATAACCGGAGTAAATCCCCGAATCACATCTGATACCCGGTCCCGTCGGTTCCGAACACAAAAGGATTTTGCCTGAGGAAGGGAAGAAATTATTTTCGGGATCTTCGGCGTAGATACGGCATTCGATAGCGCTCCCCCGTTGATGAAGGTCCTTTTGCTCGAAAGGTATTTCCTCTCCGGAGGCGATTTTGATTTGATGCGCCACCAAATCGATACCGGTAACCATCTCGGTTATCGGATGCTCCACCTGAATACGGGTATTGACCTCCAAAAAGTAAAAGCTCTTATCCTCATCCAACAAAAATTCCACAGTCCCGGCATTTAGATATCCGGCTGCCTTCGCAATCTTTACCGCCGCTTCACCCATTTTTCGGCGCAACTCGGGATAAAGCGCCGTCGATGGCGTTTCCTCGACGATTTTTTGATGTCGCCGTTGGATCGAGCATTCCCGTTCAAAGAGATACACCGTGCGCCCGGTCGAGTCGGCAAGGATTTGTATCTCCACATGGCGCGGTTTTTTGAGTAGTTTCTCAATGTAAACCGTCCCATCGCCGAAAGCTGATTTCGCTTCACGGGATGCCGATTCCAGAGCGTCCGCTAAATCCTCCTCCCTCTCCACTATCCGCATCCCCTTACCACCACCGCCGGCTGAGGCCTTAATCAGCACGGGATAACCTATCTCCTCGGCGGCCTTGCGGTATTCCTCGAAATTATTGGAACTCAGCTCCATCCCGGGGATAATCGGCGCTCCAGCATTTTTCACTAATTTACGGGATTCTATCTTTGAGCCCAAAAGACGGATAGTCTCCGCACGGGGACCGATAAATATCAAGCCTTCCCTTTCGCATCTCTCGGCGAAATCGGAGTTCTCCGCCAGAAAACCATAACCCGGATGGATAGCATCGCAATCGGCGTTTTTAGCGATTTCGATTATCTTATCGATATTGAGGTAGCTTTCCAATGGGGAGGCAGGACCTAACAAATAAGCCTCATCCATATATTGGATATGTTTGGCTGTTCTATCAGGCTCGGAATACACTCCAACCGCCGTAATTCCCATCTGACGGCAGGCGGAGGCTACCCTTATTGCAATCTCTCCTCTGTTGGCTATTAATATCTTCTTGAGCATACGAATTCCTATTTATCTTAAAATGTTAATATCTTACTGAAATCAAAACCGCAAAAATCCCCAAGATAAGGGATCCCAACTCATAAATCCGAAAACGGAAATTACTCATCTCCAACCAGTAGTTCACTATCTCCGAATGTAAAAGGTCTTTAGGCAAAGAGAAAGCCATAGACAAATAAAACAATCCGAAGAAGCCAACGCCGATAATCATCAGATAATCGCCAAAAATCTTTTCCGCGGGACCGTAATTTATCGCGCCCCAGAATATAATCACGAAGATAGCTCCCAACCCGAAAAGATAAAGACGAATTAGTTTAACATCCACTTTGCCGATGAGATATCTAAAAATAGATTTCGACAGCTCGGGGGAAGTAACCCCCAAACATCCTTCGAGTAGCAATAGAAAACCTATTATATTCAGCAGTATTCTGGTCAAACTCATTTTTCGCAATCACCATTGAACGGATATTATAATAACAAAACCGACAACAAAGCAAGTAAATTGCCGACACCCTCTCAAACATTGCTACATCGATTTATCCTATGCCATACTATCCGATACTATCCTGATATTTATCATCCCTCATCTTTTGCTCTATATCTGTTATTAATGCGATATGTGGAGGATATGTGATTTAATATACCACTAATGTATAGGGTGGGCTGCGTGCCCGCCTTTACTGGGAAATCAGAAGATATATCCTGTATTGAATAAGACAGCGAAAGAAGGGTGGGAACAAGATTTATCGCTATGAAAATTTTTATTTCAGCAGCACCATCTTTTTGGTTATTGATTTATTGTTTGTTGATAAATGGCAGAAGTAAATTCCCGATGGTAATTTATTAGCGTTCCAAGTGATGCTGTGCTGACCGGGAGTTAAATTATCATTTATGAGTTGGGCGATTTTGCGTCCGGATAAATCATAAATCGATAATTTCACCCTCTGCGGTTTGCTTATATTATCGCCGCCAACAATCCCGTTATCGCTCCCTGACGGGATTTTGAATTTGATTGTCGTCTCGCTGTTGAAGGGGTTAGGGTAGGAGGTGAGAGTGATATAATTATTGGGAATGTTTGTGTTGTCGTCGG
>JALSTH010000039.1 GCA_026983835.1 Candidatus Zixiibacteriota bacterium
CGATGTTTATTCCAACCCGACCATAAGCAATAATACCATCAGCAATAATTCAACTGTCGATTATGGCGGTGGGATTTATTGTTATGATAATTCCAACCCAACCATAAGCAATAATACCATCAGCGATAATTCATCTGATTATCGGGGTGGCGGGATTTACAGCAGGGATAATTCTAATCCAACAGTAATAAATACGATTCTTTGGGCTGACTCTGCACAAAATGGCAATGAGATTTATCTGGACAACAGCGTTATAGATGCGACTTATTCCGATATTCAGGGAGGATGGTCAGGCGAGGGGAATATCGATGCCGATCCGCTTTTTGTGGATCCTGATAATGGAGATTATCATCTGCAGGAGGGGTCTCCCTGCATAGATGCCGGCGATCCGAACTCGCCGCTTGATCCCGATGGGACCATAGCGGATATGGGAGCGTTCTACTTCGATCAATCTATCTGCGTAGCGGATGTGGAGATAGTGCCGGATGATGATCCGGTGGTAGTTCCCGCCGGTGGCAGTTTCGGTCTGACAGGTACTATCGGTAATCCTTGCGATACAACGCTGACCACTGATGTTTGGTATGGTGTCGAGTATAACAACCACTTCTACGAGCAAGGTCATTTTAACAATATTCCGTTGAACCCCGGTGAATATATAGATGCACATCTGGTGCAGGATGTTCCCGTTTATGCGCCTGCGGGGACTTATCAGTACTGTGCATATTGTGGTGATCGTCCGAATGTGATAGTGGATTCATCCTGCTTTCCGTTCACGGTAACTACGGGTCGTATCGATTCAGGTGTTAATGAATGGTATTGCGAAGGTGGTTTCGGGATAGATGATAATGAAACTCCGAACAAATACGCTTTGACCGACAACTATCCTAACCCGTTCAATGCGCAGACCACTATCACCTATCAATTACCTAAAGCGGGTAATGTGGAATTGGATATTTACAATATTATGGGACAGAAGGTGGCTACGCTGGTCAACGGTAATGTCGAAGCTGGGACGCATACGGTCTTTTGGGATGCCGGCGATTACTCCAGTGGGATTTATTTCTACAAATTAACCGCCGGCGATAAAGTCTTCACCAAACGGATGACTTTGTTAAAATAAGGTTTTATACTAAATAATTCTCTTTTAATGGGGGCGGGCATTGTGTCCGCCCCCGTTTTATTTCGTAAATGACATATTAAATTACATATTTACCCGAAAATTTCCGGCGGTTGCGAGGGTTGCCTCTACTGGTTTTATGTTTACCCTTTGTTTTTCCCAATTTACATTTTTTACATTCTCAGGCAAACCCCATTACCCCCATAATGTAAATTCGGCAGGACTATACTGCCCTGCCGAACATTGCTTTCCCCCCGAAAACGATATCTATTTCGTCGCCGATCCCTTTTTCTCGTAAATCTTGATAATATGGATCGGGGTCAACGGCTTATCACGGTTATCGCATTTCACCGCCGCTATCTTTTTAGCCACATCCAACCCGGATACCAATTGCCCAAATACGCAATATTTGCCATCCAAATGAGGAAGCGCCTGTAAAGCAATATAAAACTGACTGCCTGCCGAATTGGGATCTCTGGAACGAGCCATCGCTACCGCACCCGGAATATGCTTTTTGTCGTTTTTCTCGAACTTAATCATATACCCGGGCCCACCGGTGCCGTTCCCCTTAGGATCGCCGCCCTGTATGACAAAACCGGGAATAACCCTATGAAAAGTTAATCCATCATAAAAATGTTGGCGGACAAGATAAAGAAAATTGCTGGCGGTCATCGGGCTTTCTTTCAGGTAAAGCACCATTTCCATATTCCCCATATCCGTTTCGATAACAAGGTGAGGGTCTTTAGCCATAACATATGGCTTTTCGGGTGGGCTCAGATGTTTTTCCATCTTATTGGCACTTTCAGTCGTTTGAGGTTTTTTCGCTTTGGCTTCGGTCTTTTTTTGCTCCCCCGATTTACCGCAGGAAACCATAAAGCCGAAGATAAGTAAAACCAATAAGGTGGTCCTAAAAAATTTGTACATTATTCCTCCTATTTTAAGGACATTCTTTTTTTATCTACGCATCAACGGATGAATCATTACAAATTTGAAATATGAGATAATCAAATACACAATTTATTCATAGGCAAGCAAAAAATATCTAAAACACCATTGAATAGTTTTTACCTTTGCTTCGGGTAATAAAACTGTTTTAATTAAAAATTATCGATATAATAAAATGCCAAGGAAACAAATTCTCATAAAACTTTTGTAAGATCATCTATGTACTATCCCGTATTTTTGGATATTAAAGGAAAAAACTGTTTAGTTATCGGAGCGGGAGAGGTGGCGTTGAGAAAAATCGAAGGTTTGCTCTCAAGCCAAGCTTCTATTACCGTTATAGCCCCTCGGGCAATAGATAAAATACGAACGCTGTCCGAACAAAACAAGCTTTCCCTTATTGAAAGGGAATATAAATCCCCCGAAGCTCAAAATTATTATCTCGCTGTCAGCGCTACCGATAATGAAGCCGTCAATCGGATTGTCTCCGCTGATTGTTTGGATGCGGGTGTCTTGATAAATGTAGTTGATAAGCCAAATCTCTGCTCATTTATCGTCCCGTCGGTTATGGCATTCGATGACCTGACAATCGCGATATCCACCAATGGGAAGGCTCCGTTTTTAACTAAATGGATTCGTGAGGAATTGGAAAGGATTATCCCGGATTATTGGGGGCGATTATTGGAGATAGCCTACCAATTTCGCAGGGATGTATTTCGGAAATATAATAATAATCCGCAAGCGAAAAGTAGATGTTTTCGGGAGTTCACTCGTTTGGATTGGGAGGCGATTTTGTCCGGCGATGATGAAAAAGCGGTGGAAAGGAACATTAAATATATTATGGAGAAAGCCTCCGTTGATTAGAATTTTTGTTTGATACCGATTCCCCGAAAATGAAAAATCGATATTGACAAAATAGTCAAAAAAAACTTGCAAATATCTTGATTTTTTTTTATTATTAAAATTTGAATGGGAAAAATTAATTCCCTTCAGGAGTAGGACGAATAAAAAGATTTCACCTTTAGGGTGTGAATTTGGTCCCATAGCTCAGTTGGTTAGAGCAACTGACTCATAATCAGTGGGTCCCAGGTTCGAGTCCTGGTGGGACCATTTATCAGCTGTTTTTAGTGGGCGATTAGCTCAGTTGGTTAGAGCGTTCGGTTCACATCCGAAAGGTCACTGGTTCAAATCCAGTATTGCCCACCATTTGAAAACCAGAATATCGGCAGGCTTAATATTGATTAATATCAATTTCCTCGATTTGTTTCTATGTAGTTTTATACTTTTGATAACAAAAAAACGCCCGATTTTAAAACCTAACCCGTGCTTGTTCAATAACAAGGGCGGATTTTTTATATCCTTTTTTGATTATGAAGACTCAACCCCTTATAGCGGAGGTTCATTTTGTTGGTAAAAGAAGAATTAGAGCAACTTTTGGAATTACAGAATATAGATGATCAATTACGCGAATTGGAG
>JALSTH010000040.1 GCA_026983835.1 Candidatus Zixiibacteriota bacterium
TGCAATGCCCCACTATCTCCGGATCATGATCCGTCACCGTCACCGTCCCCTCCAAACCTTCACCACTCACCATATCCGTCAACCTCCCACCTATCGCACCATAACCCTCGCCGATTACAGGTACTGTGGCGATATAGGGTATTTTGTTCTGAGCGGTAACAATGATTTTCGCATCGCCTACGTCCATAAACGGATCAATCGGAACATCAACGGTTCCGGATTCATCGATATAAGCGGCACCGTGCAGCACCCCATTCATCGAAATCCCGACATAGGAATTTGGATCGGCGCTGACGGTAAAGTAATTGGAGCCCAAGGGAATCACATTATTATGAACAACATTATTCGCAGTGGCTTGTCCCAGATAGGTCATCACCGAAGGATCACCCATCAAATGATATACTTCCCAATAATACAATGTCATACTGCTTCCCGATTCCGTGACGGCCAAATCACCGCGGAATATAACCGCATCGTTGGTAGTATACCAATCGGAGACGGCTTCACCGTGGTCGTGGAAAAGGCCGTCATAAGCTCCCAAACCGGTTTCGCTGTAATCGGGACCATTACCATCGATAGGTCCATTGCCGACACCCCACCAATAATCCTCATCCCAATAGGTCGAATTACTGCCACCTATATAACCGATGGCTCCCTTATCGGCAACCTGCAACCATACTTCGCCGAAACAGGGAGTCGATTCGCCGAAAGTATTAGTCAAACAACAATTACCTATGACCAATGGGTATTTATCCGCATTGGTCAAGCCATTAACATCACTTCTGGTAAACGAAGGATCATAAAAACCATCATGGCTGCCATGAGCGGTGTAGTTCAAAAATCCGATGCCATCATTGACGGTTTGTATAATCGCCGCCGAAGCACCCGGATCATCGGATGCGGGGTAAAGCCAAGTATGGTCAGTTATTCCATGAGCGGCATTGAAATACAGATTTGTGCCATAATTAATCTGACCATTTCCCCAAGTTGGAGCATAGCCGGCATCGACGCCGGCTATTAGGGTAACTTCCGCCTGATAAGACGGATCGGGCATAGTGTATTGCTCATGCTCCAATGTCTTATCGATTTGGGGCTGAAGTTCAGATGTGCTCTGCGCCGAGAAACGACCATAATAGATTTCGGGTAAATCATCCCCGGTAAATTCGCAGAAATACAGGTCGGTTATGTGCGAGCCGGCAGTCCCGTTAAACGGCGGAATCTGCGGGGTATCCCCAACCAATAAAACAAAAGACGGCGCCGGATCTTCAGGGGGATTACTGTTATTATAAATATTCTCTATCCAAGATTTGATAGCGGTATTTGAATAACCTATCTCATCGGTATAGCCGACTACAACCGTAAATCCTTTTTCAGTTTTCCACTGAATAAAAGGTTGCAACTGACTCTCAAACATCCTGTCGGCAACAATCACATACTTGATTGGATAAGTTACCAAATCATCGAGTTGCTGCGGGGGCGGGGTTTGATAATTAAACAGCTGATGATAAACCGTCTCAAAAGCCGGGGAATAATATTTTTCCCTCATTTGATCGGTGAGAGCATAATCGGGATGCTGGTAATTAACTCTTACGGTAAGCTGCTTATAAACTCTCAAACTGTTTTTTACAGGATTATATTGAATAGGAGCTAATTCGACCATCCCGATATGAACCGAACGCATCGTGCCGACTATTTCGGTATTCACCAAAGGCAGTGCATAATACCTATCCTCCTGATATGACGCTCTGTTATATCTAAAAGGCACATCCTGAGGATTAGCCGACTTGGAAAGCGAAGGCTGAGTCGGGATTATCGGATTGGTTATTCCCAAGTCGGAAAGCGAAATTTCCTCGAATTGAGAATTAATGATATCCGTTGTTAAATCACTCTTAAATGGGATATCCAAAAGCCGATTTACCATCGGAAGATTAGGCTCGCCAATATTGTGGGAGCGGGAAAAATCTTTCACAACAATCATTGTGAAATCCCCGTCAGGGGTAGAAACAGGCTCAAAATCGACCTTGGAGATATTCATCTGCAGAGTTAAGCCGGAATTATCCTGACTTAGAAGTTCTACGCCCGATGAAGGCCCTCCCAAATCGACAGATTGATTAGCAAACGCCAGCCCGGACACAGACGCCCAAATAGCGATTACCAAACATAGCTTCAGCAATGTTTTACTCAAAACTTCCTCCGTATTTTTGGGGTTCATAAGGATATGAAGAAATTAATCGAATTATCATAGAACATATAATATATAGAAGAAAATTCTACCTATTTATTATAAATAAATTCTCTGATAAGTCAAGAGAATTTGATAGTTTAAGTTTTTTGACCTTGTAGCCCAAAACTTACTTTTAGATTTATTAGAATAAAAAAAGATAAAATATCCATATTCTTTAATTAAGATTACTTAATTCGAGTGGATTAGTAAAATTATTCATATTCTTTCCGAAAATATATTAGGACTTCTTATTCGGGGTCAATATGCTGAAAGCGTTAAGATATTTTATCTGGGACATAAGTGTAAAATCCGGGCGGTATGCCCTGTTGCAAATGTTATTGAAAGATTTCCCCGGCTTGTTCGGTATTGAAATCCGCAGGCGATTTTACCGCCGATATTTCGGTTCAATGGGTGAGGATGTGGTTATCCATCAGGATTTCCACGCGCGAAATATTCATAACTTATTCGTCGGCAACGGAGTTCATCTCGGGGAAAGTTGCTTTATTCAAGCCGCCGGAAAAGTGAGCATAGGGGAGAATACGATAATAGGTCCAGGAGTCAAAATCTGGTCTCAAAATCATCAATTCAAAGATCCGACAATCCCCATAAAAGAGCAAGGATATACCTTCAAGGAAGTAATAATCGGTGATGATGTATGGATAGGCGCCAATGCATTCATAATGCCGGGCGCCGTTATCGGCAAAGGAGCAGTAATCTCAGCGGGATCGCTTTTGGGGGGGAAACCCATACCACCTTATAAAATCGTCGCCGGTAATCCGGCAAGGATTATCGGGAAAAGGGAAATTACAGGTAGTAAAAGCAACTCCCAAAACAGATCCGAAATCCCCAAAATCGCATCGAATATTTAACATCGGTGAGAGCAAATCCATTATAATATCAAATATCTATTATCATTTTAATTCATTGAACCAACAACAGATATATTCGATTCCCTTCAAGCGCTATCGGTATTTTCCGATAAAAATTATGAAAACTATTAAAATTAAGATGTTCAGGATTAAATAAAAAGTATGACTTTTAAGGCAGAAGACCAAACAAATTCATCAACGGTAACCGTCCGCTCAGACTTACCCCGGGAGAATGTTCGCCAACGGCGGATATCTGTTTTGCATATCGTCCTATCCACGGTAACCGGCGGAATGGAGAATGTTATCTATAATCTCGCTTCAGGAATGGATTACAGCCGTTATGAGGTAAAGATAGGATGTTTATTGGAGGTGGGATATCTCTCGGATAAACTGAAAAAATTCGGCGTGGAATCCTATTTAATCCCTAAAATGATACCCGGTGTGTCGATGATCTATCCCCGTAATTTAATAAAATTCATCAGGGAAAGCGGCTGCGATATAGTTCATACCCACTCCGGATGCTGGGGCAAAGCCGCTGCAGCCTGCGTTCATCTCCCGAATGTGAAATTGATATACACCGAACATGGACGGACATTCCCGGACCCGAAGATCGGCATCATCATAGATAGATTAGCCTCTCGTTTAACCAATAAGGTGATTGCTGTCGGGGATAATTTGCGGGATTATTTGGTGAATACCGTCGGGGTGCGAGAGGACAAAACAATAACTATTTTTAATGGAATCGATACCGATAGATTCAAGCCCGCTGTTGAGCGATTATCAGTTCGGAAGGAATTCGGATGCGTAGATGGCGATGTGGTAATCGGGATAGTAGCCCGATTAGCCAAAGTGAAAAATCATAATTACCTGATAGATGCTTTTAAGATCCTTTCGGAGCGAAAACTCCCCGTGAAATTGCTCATTATCGGGGATGGTCCTCTTAGAACGGATTTGGAGATGCGGGTGAAATCCTATGGGTTAAAAGATAGGGTTATGTTTGCCGGGGATAGGGATGATGTACCTTTACTGTTGAATGCGGTTGATGTCGCTACTTTATCATCATTGAGTGAGGGGACAAGCCTTACCCTTTTGGAAGCGATGTCCAGCGGATTGCCTGTTGTGGCGACTGCCGTCGGGGGAAATAAAACTATCATCAACGATGGGGAAAATGGCTTCCTTGTCGATATAAATGATGTAAATTCTTATGCCGATAAATTGGAAAAATTGGTAAAATATCCGCAACTGCGAGCTGAAATCGGGGGGAAAGCCCGTAGTGATATTATTGCGAGATGGTCGTTGAAAAGGATGGTCGATGGTTATCAAAAATTATACGAAGAGATTATCAAGCAAAAGAATCCATAAGTTGACCGGGAAAGATATCATCTGTATATCGTCTATGCCATATAGCGGGATGTGGACGAGAAAGCAAAGGCTGATGACTTTGTTGGCGGAGATGGGGAATCGCGTGCTTTATGTAGAACCATCGAATCCGCTTTTTACTTCAGTCGGCGATAAAGGGGAATACAATCTCGATTTTAGGGAAGCGAAAGATAATCTTTTTATACTCCGCCCCCGAGGGAGGCTTCCATTGGCAAGGTATGGGCTAATCCAAAATATAAATCTGCGCAGATTCGCCCGTGATGTAAAAATAACGCTGTCCAAATTGAATTTCAACAATCCGATTATATTCACCTACCTTCCGGTGATCAATGCTCATACGCCCTTTAACGATTTATTGGACTATTTCGATTATTCGCTTTTGGTATACGATTGCGTCGATGAGCATTCCGAAACAATCGGTTATTCGCCTCAAGCCTCTGAAATGGTCCATAATTGGGATTTGGAACTGACTGCCAGAGCGGATATTGTCTTCGTAACCGCAAAAAGCTTATATGATGATAGAAAACATCTCAACCGCCATTTATATTATTCGCCCAACGGAGTGAATGTAAACCATTTTTCAAAAGCGACCCAAAAAGCAATTGAAATCCCTTCCGATTTGGCGGTAATCCCGGAGCCGAGGATAGGATTTGTCGGTTCGCTTTCCGATTGGATAGACTACCGCTTAATAGCGAAAATCGCTAAAAGACATCCCTATTACAATATCGTTCTGATAGGTCCGCTCAAGCGGGGGCTAAAACCGACGGAATTGGAAGGGCTGGAAAATGTTCATCTCCTTGGAAAAAAGGACCTAAAGGATTTACCCGATTATCTGCGGGGAGTCGATTGTGGGATTAACCCTTTTAAAAAAGTAAAGCTCGCCGAAAAAGTTAACCCTCTGAAAGTCTATGAATACCTGGCAGCAGGTTTGACGGTAGTTTCGGTTGATATGCCAGAAGTCGTTCCGTTGGAGGGAGTTATCTATATCGGGCGATCGGATGAGGAATTTATCGAGGGGGTGGAAAAAGTCATCAACGGGGAGTTTTTACCCGATAAAAGGAAATTGGAGGAGGTCCTTGCCAAGCATAATTGGGATAAAATTTTCGGGGATTTGATTGAAATAGTTGCTAAAAGGATTTATGTGTGATATAATGAATATCATTTTCAATATTGTTAGAATAGTTGTTTCCTGATTTTAGAATCCATTTCAATCTATCAATAAGGTTTAATCAAATGTTTAATCCCCCTCCAAATAGCGATTTTCCTTACCGAAGACTGTATTCCACTTTCATTGTAATTATCCTTTTTCTTATTTTAACGGTTATACAGGTTTATGCGGCGAAATATCCCCACATTCGCACAGCCGCCTTAACCTACTCGCTAACCGATTCTATCGGAGCCGACTTTGTCGGCAGGCATTACGACTTGGCGATTAATCCGGGCGGCTCCAATTATGATATTATCAAAAGCGTCGATCCGCAAACCAGATGCCTTCGCTATTTAACTATCTCCACCTACCGAGACGACGATTATCAACTTCTGTCGACATTTTGCAATGAGCGGGGATATAATTACGACTCTATGTTTTTATGGGTGGAAAATAATACCGTCTGTGTGGAGGCGGTAGCTCCAGCCGGAGAGCCCTGCGAAGGCGATGTTTCCTGTTCGGATCCTGGGCAGAAGCTCCAGTATTGCGGGTGGAATTCTTTCCGTACCGCTCCAGATTTCCGCAGGCAGGAAGTATGGGAATTTGTTATCTATAAATATCTGAATTTAATCGGTTCTCAATTTGATGGAGCTATGGAGGATGAGGCAGTTTTCTATTATCATCCTCAATGGAATTATTACAGTACTATGATGGTTTATCCGCTCTCGCCCTCCAAATGGGTCAGCGGTTCGTCAGCTGATATAAACGGCTGGGAAGGATATTCCCAAGATGCCATACGGGATAGCTTAATGCACCTAAAACAGCAAACCTGGCTTCCTATGCTGATGGACTCCCTTCGAGCGCATAACAAACTTCGATTTGCCAATCCTGCAGCTTACGGTGTTTTGGGATCGGATGTTATAGAAGATGTTGCTTTGACGGGGACAGGCGACCTTTTGGGCGAAGGGATGCATCTCCGTCCATTGGGAGGCTATTGGAATAATCAGGCGTGGGATATAATGGAATACATAAGGAATACAGATGGTTATGCCATTGTTTGGACGGAGATCACTTCCGCAGATTCGGAAGCTTTAGGGAGTTGGGCGAGATGTCAGATGGAGCGGCTGGCATGGTATTATATGGTCGGCGATACTACTCACTTCTATTTCCTTTTGACCGGAAACGAACTTTGGCTCAGACCCAATGATTACCGCGCTCCCGATAGTTTGTATAAATGGGCGCCGGCTTTTGAATATGATATCGGACAGCCTGTTGGCTCTAAATATATTGCTCAAACGGGGACGGACCCCTCAGGGCAGTCTTACGAGATTTACGCCCGGGTTTTCACCAACGGTCTTGTTCTCCATAGGGATGCAATGGGATCCGATTACAGCGCCAATTCCGCCGTCTCCTGTAATTTAGGAGACCAATTCTATGAACTCCAAGCCGATGGCAGTTTGGGAGACATCGTAACCGTCTCGGTAATCAAAAACTGCGAAGGGAAAATATACATTCCGGTCAGCGGAAACTCCAACCACCCCCCTTCGGCTCCTGATCCGCTGCACCCCCAATATGGCGAGAATATCGAGGATACTCACCCGATACTGATAGTAGATAATAGTAGTGATGAGGATGGGGATGAATTGACATATAACTTTTATGTAGCATTGGACAGCGAATTCAATCAAATAGTAGATTCCGAACAGGATATCCAGCAAGGTGACGACAGTACTTCCTGCCCTGTGCAGGTTGACCTTTCCTATGGAACCGATTATTATTGGCGCAGTTGTGCATTCGATGGTATCGACTATGGTGACTATTCACAAACGAGCTATTTTCATATTATTCAACCCAACACACCACCGCCGCCCCCCTTACCCTATATTCCAATTGACGGTTCCACAGTCGATGTTACTAAGCCGACACTAAAGGGAATCTGCTCTCGGGACCCCGATGGCGATATTCTTTTTTACTTTTTCGAGATCTCAGCGGATAGTCAATTCACTGGTGAAGTGCTAAATGGGGATAGTATCAAAGCCGTCAATGGGCTGGTAGGATGGAATATTCCTATCGAGTTAAACAGAAATACAACTTATTTTTGGCGGTGCAGGGCTTTTGACGGTACCGATTTCGGCGATTTTTCAAGCACTTCTAAATTCAAGGTGAACGGCTATTACACCCAGCTTGATAGTGTTCACCTCAACAGCGCAGGTTCCCTTTCCCCGAAAACGATCTCACCGTCGAATGGAGCGGTGATAAACAATAATGCCCCGACATTGAGGATAATCAATATTCCCGAAGCTCGGCGATATTATTTTCGGGTTGCTTTGGATACCGCCTTTGAAAAGACAATTGCCCAATCCCCGGCAATTCCCTCCGGGGATGATAAAATCACTGAATGGCCTATCGATAGATCGCTTCCTTCCGGCAAATTATATTATTGGCAGGCTAAGGCGGAAGATGGAGAATGGTCGGGCGATGACTCCTTCTTTGTTTCGATAGGGATACATATTTTCCCAAATCCCTTCAGGTCGAGCAAGGGACATAGGACAGTAACTTTCCGTAATATACCAAAAAACAGTCATCTGAAAATAGCAACCATATCCGGTAAAACAGTACGTGAATTCGACCGTCTTCCGGAAGGCGATTTCGTTTGGGATTTACGAAACGCTTCGGGGGATGTTTTGGCTCCCGGTGTTTATTTGTATCTTGTCGATTATCCGGGCGGTTCCGCTAAAGGTAAGTTGGTGATAATACGCTGATTTTAAGTCTATTATAAAAATAGCGGCCTTCTCAATTTCCCACAGTTAGGAATTGAAAGCTTGACATCGACGATATCAAGATATTATCTTTTTAAAATAGACCCGGAGATGAAATAATGCCTAAAGAAATCGTATTAAAATATGATAGCGCATTAGATGACAAAGAGTTGCGTGCTATCAGATTATTTAACAAGCTATTCGATAAAAAAGAAATACAGTTAGGATATGACAGCGATGAGGTAATTATTCTATTACAAGAGATCGATATTAACAAATTAAAAGAAATATCCTCTCATTTTTCCGGTTATACTGATAAGAAGATTTTCAAAGATGTTCTCCGCTCAATAGAACAGATAAAAAGTTATGGGATTAAAGGAAAGAAAAGAAACTATGTTGATTATAATAAGGAAAGAAAAGTAAAGGGCAGAAAGAGCAAGGAATTAATAAGACACCAATATTACTATACTCAAGGAAACACTTTCGCAAAAGATGAAAATAAATTCCCGGAGGAATATGAAAATAAAATTATTGTTGGCGATAGCGAAAATATATTAAAGAATATACCCGATAACTCTGTCGATTTGGTTTTTACATCACCTCCATATAATTTCGGGCTTGATTATGCTCAAAATCAAGACGCACACTATTGGGAAGATTATTTTGCAAAGCTTTTTAAGGTTTTTAAAGAATGTATTAGAATTACAAAATATGGCGGGAGAATAATAATAAATGTTCAGCCATTATTTTCGGATTATATACCAAGTCATCAAATAATAAGTAATTTTTTTATGAAAGAAAAACTTATTTGGAAAGGGGAAATTCTCTGGGAAAAAAACAATTATAACTGTAAATATACCGCTTGGGGAAGTTGGAAAAGTCCAAGTAATCCATATTTAAAATACACCTGGGAATTTATTGAAATATTTTGTAAAGGGGATTTAAAAAAGACTGGAATGAAAGAAAATATAGACATTTCCGCGGATGAATTTAAAAAATGGGTTGTAGCGAAATGGTCAATTGCTCCCGAAAGAAATATGAAAAAATATGGACATCCCGCAATGTTTCCCGAAGAATTAGTTGAGCGTGTTCTTAAACTGTTTAGTTATAAGGGAGACATCATATTAGATCCATTTAACGGGGTAGGAACAACTACTGTTGTTGCAAAAAGATTAAAGCGGAAATATGTCGGGATAGACATATCGGAGAAATATTGTAAAATAGCAGAAAAAAGGATACGGGGTTTAAAAAATAAACTTGGGTTATTTGCAGATGGAATCCAAGTTAAAGATAAAAAATTGATGAGCTGGTAATTAGCTATAATAATAAAGTAAAAGAGATAACATTTGGAAGTAAGCCTACACATACATTGATGTCGTATTTTCCCGAAGTTAAGTTGCGAATATTTACATTTCTGAAGGGAGAGCGCAAAGTAGATAAACCAATTCATAAACCGAAATTCTTTAAGCCGTTAGAAAAGAAGCAGATTGAAAAGGCTGTCTTTATTTTATCGGCAGACTTAAAAAAATACTTATGAAGCAAACAAATCACTACAGCGGATGGCAATTCAGCGGCGCTTTTTTGCCTCCGGTAAACTCTGTCGTTATATCAATCCTATGAGAATGATAAAAGTATTAGCAGCGGTAATTATAGCTTTTTATATTTTCTCTTTTTTCCATTGTGGCAAAAAAAAGGAAAAGCAGATGAATTATATCGTAACGGAAAGGGGGGTTAATCTCCCTGTCTATACGGATATGCCCGAAGGTAGGGGTCCTTTCCCCGTATTGGTTGTGGCGCCAGGTTTGGGATATAATGCTACTCTGCCTTTGTTCTCTAAAATCGCCGAACAATGTAGATCCAATGGAATAATATGTGTTAGGTTCGAATGGGGATTTTTCATTAAAAACATCTCTCCATCGGAGAATTATGTAAATGAAAAGGACGATTACAACAGCGCGGTCAAATATGCAAAAAACATCCCCGAAGCCGATACCACCGAAATAATTATCGCCGGTAAATCATTGGGCGCGTTTGTAGCTCTGGATTATGCGGTTCGACATAAAGATTATAAGGCGTTGATACTGTTGACGCCGCCGTTGCATCCCCCACAACCTCCGTATGAAATCAGAAAGCGGTTCGAGGGATTGGATGAGACAAACGGGGGTGTCGCCATTATTTACGGGGACAAAGATCCTCTCTGCCATCCCGATAAACTAAAAGAACTTTTGGATAAATTAAGGGTAAAACCGACGGTTTATCGTTTAAGGGGGAATCACTCTTTCAAAGGGGATACACAGCTTGATACGGAGCGGAATCTTGAAGATGCCGCTATGTCTGTTGTGGGTTTTGTTCAAAAAGTCTGCGGCCAAAATAAAAGACATTGAAATTTCATATCAGCTCCAAATAAATCAAGGGCGGACAACCATCCGCCCTTGCAACTTTAAGAATTTATACAATCGCTTGCGATTTATCGTAAGTAAAGTTTTACATCCCCAAATTGTATTTCACCCCGGCCATAATCCAAAGCTGATTTACATCTGAAACCAACGAGTATCTAAATTCGGCAAAACCGTTTAAAAGGGGACTTAACTCCATCTCGGCACCACCCAGGAAATGAAAGCCAAATTTAGTATCGGTATCGGAGGTCGAACCGGATCCATACCAGCCGGAATCCCATTCGACTTTAGAGCCAAACATATGAAGTCCTATGCCGCCGCCGATATATGGTGAGAATTTGGATTGAGGAACCGGGAAGAAATATTTCCCGGATGTCAATATGGCGATATCGTGCATACTTACGCTTCCACCAACTTCATCATAACTTTTTGACCAATAGGTAACCTCAGCTTCCCAGCCTAATTGGGGGATAATGGTACCGAGATCCGCTATGGCGCCGAAACCGAATGTGCCGTCGATATTTTCGGGTTTTACATACCCGACTTTCGCACCGACAGCTTTCAAACGAATTGCCGATTGAGCAAATGCAGGTACAGCAACGGCAACGATACATAATGCTAAAATGGTGACGATTACTTTCTTGGTCATACAATCCTCCTAACTGAATATTTTTTATTTATCGGATGTTATAATATTATGATATTTAATACTTAACTTGCCAATTCATTAACACGCTCAAATCTTTTAAAATTATAGGGATTTATATAATGTCGTAATCTGTTAGTCAAGGGATTTCTGTTTCCTCTCTTTCCTTTTTTGAGAAATGATGTCCTTTGGGAAATGGGAACTTAACCAAATTTTTCAAGGTTTGACTTGACAAAAAGTCAATTTTATGATAATGATAACTTAATATCAAATTCCTATATAAGTTAGGAGTGATGGATTTTTTTTGATTATCGGCTTTTCTCCTAAAATAGGTTATAAAAAGGAGTCGAAGCCGAGCCTTGCGATCTATGGAAATAACTGAAAAGCCGTTTTTATGTATATCGGCATTTCAGAAGGATCACTTTAAATGCGCTCAGGGAGCTTCGACTCCAAAATTTTAACCCGGACAGATAAAACTTCCAGAAGAAAAGGTTTTAAGTAAGTTCGTAATCCCTCGAATTTTAATCTATCCCGTAGAACGAAGCGTTGAATTTTCACCTGATTTCAACCCGCTATCGAGATTATTTTAAATCAATAATCAGAGAATAAATACTCCATTAGAATAATTTTGCAATCCCTCCCAATATTATCAAGTATTTTTAACCTTGACTTTATGGAAATTATTACTATTTTTAAGACGGAAAGTAGATAATATTCTGATAATAGGTAATCCAACAAAAGATAAGGTCTGTTTCTTCTTTGGAATTCATTGAGATTAAATTAAAAGATATACATTACTTTATCTGATATTATGGAGGATAAATGAGTAAAAGGCTTGTAGTAGTAGCTATTTTTATTTTCGCCATTTTTATGGCTAACAACAGTTACGCCGGTAAAAAAAAGGCGTTTGACTTCACATTAAACGATTTAAATAATAATCCAGTTAGTATGAAATCACTTTTAGGAAAGGGTCCTGTTTATATCGCCTTTTGGGCAACTTGGTGCAAACCTTGCAAAAATGAACTGGAGATTGTCAGCAAAATCTATGATGAATATAAAGATAGAGGGTTTCAACTTGTCGGTATTAATGAAGATGCAGGCCATTCATTAGGAAAAGTAAAATCATTTGTTAAATCCCAAAAATGGAATTTCCCCATTTTATTGGACAAAAATGAAAAAGTAAAAAGGGATTACAAAGCTTTTGGATTACCATATTCGGTTATTTTGGATGCCGAAGGAAATATCATCCACACCGCTTACGGTTTCCGCCCGGGAGATGAGGTAAAAGTGAAGGAACTAATCGAATCCCATCTGTTAACGGATGAAGCAGATTCTACCGCAAAGAAAGCAACGGAATAAAATCGAAAGGATTTGATTAGGTGATTTATATGAATAGAGCTTTTTATTTTTTTATATTTTTACTTTTAACCTTGATAGTTATTCAAACAGTGCAGGCGGATGATGTTTCCATCCAAACCCAAAACAAGTTGGAATATTATTTAGACAGAAACCCGACCGATTCCGGGGTCCACAACGATAGTTTGCGCAATCGATTGACCGTTGATATGCTCTATGGTAATTTCTATGCCGGTATATGGTACGAAGCGTTCGAGCCAATTACGAGATTAACCACCGGAGACACATCTTATGAGGGAATTACCCAGAGGTATTTCGGCTGGACGGACGGCAATGCCGAGATAAGATTAGGGAACTATTATGCGAATTTCAATCGAGGCTTGATACTTCGGGCTTACGAAAATCAGGATGTCCAGATAGATAAGAACTTGGATGGGGTGTGGGCGAGCTATCGGGGAAACAAATTCAACTTGGAGGCATTAAACGGGAAGATACTTCTTTCCGAGAACATTTTGCTTTCCCCTCTGATCCGCACGCGGGAAAATGACATTGTAGCTTTTCGAGGGGAATTGACACCTATCAGTAATATCTCCTTCGGCGGCGCCGCTTTGCGTTATAAAAAGAAAAACTCATTTACCTCTGAGATAGAATATACCAATGCGCAGGAAATTACCGCCGGACTTACCTACGGTCCTTTTGATTTCTATGCCGATTATGGCCGTCAAGAAGGTAATGAGGGGTTCTATATAGGGAGGCCTGATCTGAAAACAGGCGATGCGACCTATCTGACAGCTTCCTTCTCAACCGGACTTTTTGGCATCTCTGCGGAATATAAGAATTATTATAATATGGCTTTGGATTTCAACGCCCCTCCTTCGGCGAACCATCGTGATCAATCGCCCAACGCTTTATGGGCGCAAAGTGGAGCTAACGACAGGGGATTTCAGGTCTCGCTGTTTTTCGCTCCGCTTAATAATTGGACCGTTGAAGCCGATATCGCCCAGAGTGGTGAAAGACCCGATGAATACGGACATATCCAACAGAAAATATTCAACAACTTTTATGAGGTGCGGGGATATATCGGTAGGAATATTTTGATATTGAATTACGAACGCACCGATACCGGTGTCGAAGGATTGGAGCAATTGCCATACGGGGAGTTCACTTATTATCTCGATGATGACAACACTATCACACTGACCGGGCAGGTTAGAAAATTGGAACGCATTCGCGATTTGTTCGGTAAGGATGATTACAACGAAACCGACTACTCTATCTCATTTTCGCATTCGTATTTTCTTTCTATAACGGTTTACGGAGGCTTTACTTCGGAGGAGTTTCAACCTTGGGAACAATCCTTCCCCAAACGGAGCGGGGCGATATCATTGGGGCTTCGTTACGGGGAACATGATCTGAATATATTTTACGGGGATCAGCGAGGCGGTTTCGTCTGCACCGAAGGCGCCTGTCGTGAAGTTCCACCATTTAGAGGTTTGAAAATAACTTTGGTATCGAGGTTTTAACTGTTATTGGGAATCAAATTGGAAAACAATATAAAATCAATAACCCTTTCATCTCTTAGGAGGAAAAAATGAAAAAACTGTTATTGGCAACGGTGGCGATTTTCTTGCTTTCTTACGGGAATTCCTTTGCCACTCTAAGAATGCCGCTCGGGGAAATGTTCACCAACACCGGCTGCGGACCTTGCTATAACGCCGAGATAGCTCTGGACAACATAATGGAGGAGCATTGGGATGATTATTCCCTAATCCGCTATCATGTCAGTTGGCCCAGTTCCGGCGATCCGTTTTATACTTTCAACAGAGCGGAAAATATGGACAGGAACGATTATTACAACAATGATTATACCCCTCATCTTTTCATTGATGGCATTGTTGACGGTGAATATTATTACAACAATTGGGACGATCAATTTGCGTTGCGCTGGGACACCCCGAGTCCATTGGAAATCGAACTGATAGGTCATTATAATGGCGCTGACCGAGAGAATCAACTGCATATTTCGATGACCGCCACCGATAATATCAATTTCAATGATTTGCGGCTGTTCTGCGTTTTGATTGAGAATTACATCCAATATAACGCTCCCAACGGTGTGCGGCAACACGATCAAACTATGAGGGATATAGTCCCCGATTCCGATGGTGAATCATTTACCATAAGCAACGGTGAAACGAAGGAGTTCGATTTTACAATCGCTTTGGACCCGCAATTGGCTGAGGATAACTGCGAGATAGTGGTCTTCGTTCAGGATTATTCCACGAAGGAAGTCCTTCAATCGGCAAAGATCGATGCTACCTCCGGCCAGACCGGAATTGATAACGATGGAAATGCTCTAACCCCAAAGACTACGATACTTTCCCAGAATTATCCCAATCCATTCAACGCCGAAACATCGATAGCTTTCAGTCTTGACAAAACCTCTTTCGTGAACCTCTCGGTTTACAACCTTAAAGGACAAAAGGTTGCGGAGTTGGCAAATGGTAATTACAAAGCCGGATTATATTCGGTCAGTTGGGATGCTTCCGAGCAAGCATCGGGAGTTTATTTCTACCGTTTAAGTGCCAACGGCGAGGTTAGAACCAGACGAATGGCTTTAATAAAATAGAGAAAAAACTTAAAGCTTATTATAACTTGATGATGGGCATTGGGAAATTCCCGATGCCCCCGTCGGATTAAGTTTTAATCATTCAAGAGGAAAGATTATGAGAAAGATATTCTCGGCGCTTGGTTTAGCGGTAATTATATTGCTAACGGCAGGAAGCTCCTTTGCATTAGATCGAGTTGTTATAGGAGAGCTTTTTACCAACACTTCGTGACCGTATTGTAAAAATGCTGAATTGCAACTCGATCAGTTGACCGAGGAATACGCCGATACGATCGCCATAATACGCTACCATGTCAATTGGCCAAGTAGCGGCGATCCTTTTTACCTTTTCAATCCCGATGAAAGTATGAACAGGAACGGTTTCTATGGAAATAGCTATACCCCTCACCTTTTCATAGATGGTTCTGTGGATGCAGGCTCCAATTATTCCGGTTGGGGGACTATGTTTATGGACCGATATGCTATACCATCGGATTGGCAAATTAACGCTAACGGAACTTTTAACCCCATAACGCGGGTAATACACCTTAATATAAGCATCGATCTGGACGGCGAAAATCCGGATGGCGTAGAATTTATAAGAACTGCTCTTACCGAGAGTGATTTACATTTCAACGCGCCGAATGGTTTAACGGTATTTAATCAGGTTTTCAGGAATATGATGCCCATTATCTATGGTGTGACTGTCGAACCTGATAGCAATGGTCATTTCGAAACTTCTTTCGATTTCACTGTGGATGAGGAAATTATTACCGAAAACTGCGAACTTGTGATGTTTATCCAATCAACGCGGGAACATAAAATATATCAGGGGTATAAAATGCCGTTTACCGATTTAATAGAATCTTCGGTATCGGATGATAACGATAATATCCCTAATGAGTTCGCTCTCATCGGCAATTATCCCAACCCTTTTAACTCCTCGACGGTAATCGAATTCAAAACCGAAAACCGCGGGAATGTGAAGTTAGGTGTTTATAATATAGCTGGGAAGAAGGTTGTCGATTTAATTGATGGCGGGTTGCCTGCGGGGTATCATTCTATCACATTTAATGCCGATGAGCTTCCCTCCGGCATCTATTTTTATCGACTGCGTTCCAATGATAAAACAGCTGTCGGCAGAATGACTCTCGTTAAGTAATATCGATAATATCCCTGATGTCAAGCGGCACGATTTTGCCGCTTGACTTTTTTTATTTGGCGATTTATTTTTTAATTGAATTGATCTTGTCAAGCAGGTAAAATATTGAAAATAATAACAGGTTTATTTCTATCTTTGATGCTTTTGGTGGGGGGTGATTCGTTTGCGGCGACAAGGGTTGTCGTGGGGGAAATGTTCACCAACACATCGTGAGGGGCTTGTTCCTTAGCCGATATGACTCTCGATCAGTTGACCGAGCAATACAAAACTCAAATCGCCGTAATCCGATACCATATATGGTGGCCCTCATCGAAGGACCCCTATTATCAATACAACCCTGAGGAAGCAACCGCCAGAAATAACTTTTATGCCAACCAATACGCCCCGCATCTTTTTATCGAGGGAAGCGATTATGGGTCGGAGTATGAGCAATGGGAAACAGCCTTCCTGCAGAGGATGGGCATATCTTCCGATTGGTTTTTCAGCGTAGGGGGTGATTATAACCCCGACAACCGAAATCTTCATTTGGATATCGATATCTTCCTTGAAAATGAAAATCCCGAAGGGGTGGAGTTCTTACGAATTGCGTTGGTGGAGAATAATATATTCTGGCAGGCTCCCAATGGCGTGGATTGGCATAATCAGGTTTTTCGCGATATGATACCCGATCCGAACGGAGTAGAAATAACTCCCGATAATTCCGGTGTCTTCCAGACGGAAGTCGATTTCACCATAGGGGAAGAGATAGTCCTCGAAAACGCCGAGCTTGTATTATTTATCCAATCGACACGGGATAAGGAAATACTTCAGGGATACAAGGCTGCCCTTTCGGATTTCGAGATTAACTCGATTGATGATTCCCAAAATAAACCGATTAACAAGGCAGAGCTTTTTAATTACCCGAACCCTTTCAATTCCTCAACTGAAATTAAGTTCTTTCTCCCCCACAACGGACAAGTAAAGTTGGAAATCTATAACCTTATCGGGGAAAGGATAGCAACCCCGCTAAATGATAAACTATCCGCAGGGGAACATTCCGTCCTTTTTAGGGCGGATAACTATTCTACCGGGGTGTATTTTTGTAAATTATCTTATGGAAAATTAAATCTGATCAGCAAGATGGTCTGTATTAAATAATGTTTCAAGCGGCTTATGCTTAATATTATAGCAACCGTTTTCTTCGCTTTCGTTTCTTTTTCTCTTTGGGCGGTTCCGGTGGGGGGTGTGGCTCATAGATGACGCTTGTTTCCGCCAAATTATCCTGAACCGAGTTTCGAGTTTCACCTTTCCCCTTCTTGAATAAATTATACAAAATCGAGAATAATTCAAATGGGTAGCCAAATATACGCTTGAAAGAAACCCATAACCGCATTCTACCCCCTTCATTCCGAATAACCCTTATTTTGAGAATATTCTTTCCGATGGTTTGGCCGTTCCAATAGTAGGTGGTTAAGGTAAAATATCCGACTCCTGCCAAAACAATAAGGACAAGACGAATAGCGATGGATGAGGGAATAAAATCGTTGAGCTCATAAAGAAATGAACCGCCCGCCCTAATATACCAAATAATTATCCCAAGTATATAAAGCAGGATTTTATAGATAATGAGGATTATTATGAAATCTATCAGGAACGCATATCTCCTCCGGCGCATACCTGCGGGAAGTCGGCTGTATTCTATGTGATTATTGTTGTGCAATTTGCTGTGGTGCTTAAAGGAGTCCAAAATAATAACTCCCGTCGAGGTTAATGCGGTTAGTTGACGGATTCTGAGGATTTTTCCAATAATTGCTGCGCTCGGTAATATTCCTGCAACTTTTCGATTATCGCACTCAAATCGCCGTTTAATATGGATTCGAGGCTGTGCAGAGTAAGCCCGATGCGGTGATCGGTAACCCGATTTTGGGGGAAATTGTAGGTGCGGATCTTTTCGGAACGGTCGCCGCTTCCAACCATCGCTTTCCGTTTTGAGGCTAGTTTTCGTTGTTCCTCTTGATTAGCTTTATCCAGCAGCCTCGCCCGTAGAACTTTCATCGCTTTGTTTTTATTCTTCAACTGCGATTTCTCGTCCTGACAGGTAACGATTGTACCGGTAGGAATATGTGTTATTCGTACCGCCGAATCGGTGGTGTTGACCGATTGACCGCCGGGGCCCGAGGAGTGGAAAACATCAATACGCAGGTCATTCGGATTAATCTCGATATCCACTTCTTCCGCTTCGGGAAGAATCGCCACAGAAGCCGCCGATGTATGAATCCTACCAGATGCCTCGGTAACCGGAACCCGCTGTACCCTATGAACTCCCGATTCATACTTCAAAACACCGTAAGCCCCTTCCGCTTCAACGCTAAAAATAATTTCCTTGAAACCGCCAACGCCGGTGGGATTTGAACTCAGGACTTCTAACTTCCACCCCTTTTCCTCGATAAAATGGGAATACATCCGATATAAATCAGCCGCAAACAGCGCCGCCTCATCGCCACCGGTACCGGCTCGTATCTCCACAATAGCTTTTTTACGGTCGTTGGGGTCTTTCGGGGCTAATAAATCCCGAAGCTTGTTCTCCAATTCATCCAACTTGGGAAGAAGCTCCTCTATTTCCGCATCCGCCAATTCCAAAAGATCTTCATCCTTCGAAATTTCCCTCAACTCCTTATCCTCGTTAATTCTCTCAAGGATCTTTTGGTATTTTTCGGAAATTTTTATAATTTCCTGCAGTTCAGAATGCTCACGGGCGATTTTACTGTATTTTTTATGATCTGCCAATATTTCGGGATTGGATAGCTCTTCGGTCAGCCTCGTGTGTTTTTCCCTGATATTATCTATAATCGATAAATCAATCATTACTATCTAACACTCTCATTAGGGATACGAACCGATTTCAATTCCCCATCATAAACCACACACCCGGGATAATCTCCACCCAAAGAATGCGTAAGAGCACATATCGCCACCTCCAACATTCCATCGTCCGGTTCCTGTGTCGTAATCATTTGTAGCCACAACCCGGGCTTTACCAATAAGGCAGTCAGCGGGTTATCAACCTTTTTGGCGGAAAGTTTCAGCAACTCATAAGATCCCCCGGCGACTAATGGGAGAAGCGAAAAATGAACGATAAAACGCTCCAACAGATATGGCGCACGGTTTGCTATAAGAGCAAAAATGGTATCGGATATCGAATAGGTCAATATGGCTAACAGCGCTACTATTAAAATAAAACTCGTGCCGCAACGGGGATGCTTTGTGCTGTAAATACGGACATTTTCAGGGGTCAGTTCCTGTCCCGCTTCATAAGCGTAAATCGATTTATGTTCAGCGCCATGATATGAAAATATTCGTTTAATCTCCTTGAATTTGGAGATTATATATATATACAGCACAAACATTGCCATCCTAATTATCCCCGCAATGATATTGAAGGCAAAAGCGCCGTCATTTCCCTTCAACAAAGAGGTCAAGGCGATTGGGACAAAGAAAAATATCAAAACCCCCACGCCCATAGCGACAATCGCCGTCAAAATCAAACTGAAACTAAAAAGTCCTCCGGAATCCGACTTTAACTTTCGCGGTTTGCCGGGCATAGCCTCATCGGCATCTCTGGCGGCGACCTCTGCGGAAAAGTTTAAGGTCTTAATCCCCAAAAGCAACATTTCAAAAAAAGCGATGGCGCCGCGTATGATTGGGATATCAAAACGGAGATGGCGTTTCACAAAGGGTTTATATTCCTCGCTTTTGACCAATATAGAACCGTTAATTCTGCGGACTGCGGTGGAAACCCTATCCGCCGAACGCATCATAACCCCTTCGATTACTGCTTGTCCTCCGACATTAAATGGCATATAAAATAATCCTGCTAATAAACAAAGCGGGCATAATCGAGGGAAACTTCGACAGCCCGCCTTAAGACATTAAACCTATTTATTTAGATTTACGATTCTCAACCTTAGCATACTTACGCCTATACCGTTCCACACGACCGGCGGTATCTACCAATTTCTGTTTGCCGGTGAAAAACGGATGGCAGGCGGAACAAATATCAAGCCTGATTTCCTTGATTGTGCTTCGTGTCTTAAATGTATTTCCGCAGGCGCAGGTTACGGTAATATCATAATACTTAGGATGTATTTTCGGTTTCATTTTCTCTCCGTTATTTATTTCGTCATAAAACCTAGTTAATATACGAATTTTCTTCCTATAAGCAAGAAAGAATTTCTACCCTGTGATACACTTTCCCCGAATCTCAACAGCCCTAATTCTTCGTCTCTTATGAAAATAAGGCCTTCTCAAAATAAAAGTCTTGGAATCGGTGTATTTTAAATGCTAAAATATGTTTAAATGAATAAAGCACCTAATAACAATTATGCTGACTTATTCCCCGACAGCCGTACTTTGAGACCTAAACTTATTCAACCTTTTAGTCAATATCGATTTTTGGCGATCGGCTTTGCGATGGTGTATAATATGTTTTTGGCCGGCCTTATCCAAAATGGAAAACGCACTTTTCAGAAGCTCCGTTTTTTTGGAAATATCGCTTTCGATTTCAAACTTTCTAATAGTATTTTTTATTTGTGTTTTGAATGCTCTATTTCTCAATCTAAACTGTTTTGATTGGCGGTTGCGTTTTGCTGCTTGACGATTGGTACCCAAAAGTTCCTCCATACATTTTTTTTATTTCTCAAACTAGTAAGATAACATTTATTTATGGGGTGTCAATAAAAATTTGAACGGGGAAACAAAATCAGAAAAAGGGATTTCCCTATCCAAGGGAGTAGCTCGATTTTCAGGCGGGACACTAATATCAAGGGTTTTGGGGCTTGTGCGGGAGCAGGTATTCGCAATCCTCTTCGGGGCGGGGGTATATACCGATGCCTTTTTCGCCGCCTTTAGGATACCCAATCTCTTACGGGATTTGTTTGCGGAAGGCGCATTATCCGCAGCTTTTATTCCCACATTTTCAAAAGAGAATTCGGACAAAGGCAAGCAGACCGCCTTCCAATTAGCAAACTTGGTTTTCACTTCGATGGCTATTATTGTCTCGGCAGTTTGTTTTTTGGGAATTATAATCGCCCCGCTAATCGTCCATTTAATAGCTCCCGGATTTGCAAATGTGGAAGGTCAGATGGCTTTGACCGTCGTTATGACCCGAATTATGTTTCCGCTTCTGCTGTTTGTTTCACTATCCTCTATTGCGATGGGTATCCTTAATACCTATGGAATTTTTGGAATACCGGCATTAGCTCCGGTAATGTTTAATTTGGCAATGATAGCCTGCGGAATTTTCCTTCGCGGGTATTTCGATCCCCCCATTATCGCAATGGCTGTGGGGGTTTTTATCGGGGGAGCGGGGCAATTGTCCTTTCAGATACCGGCTTTATTAGCTATCGGTTTTCGTTTTAAGCTAAAAATCGACTTTCGAGACGAACGGTTGAAAAAAATCTTCCGCCTGATGCTTCCCGCATCTTTAGGGACCGCCGCCATTCAAATAAATATATTTGTAAACACTTTATTGGCATCGTTTTTGCCTCATGGCAGCTTATCATATTTGAACTACGGTTATCGATTGATGCATCTGCCTTTGGCACTCTTCGGCGTGGGAGTCGCCTCGGTAAGCCTGCCTCGATTTTCACTGGAATACTCATCTAATGATATTGACGGTTTGAAGGAGGAGTATATCTCTTCCTTAAGGTTTTCACTGTTTCTGATATTACCGGCGATGTCATTTATACTCGCCGGAGCATTTCCCATAGTCGGGACGATTTTCCAACATGGCAAATTCAGCTATTCCGATACAATAGCCACTGTCGGTGTTCTCAGATTATATGCTTCGGGGCTTTTCGCTTTTGCCACCGTGAGGATAACCTCTCAGGCATTTTTTGCGATGCACGATACCAAAACTCCAATGAAAACCGGCGTAATCGCTGTTGGAGTGAACATCATTTTGAATTTAATTTTAATGGGACCTTTCCAATATCTGGGACTGGCGGCGGCAACGACTATCGCCGGTATATTAAATATGACCATCTTGGTTTTTCTATTACGACGGCGGTTAGGGAGGATCGGCTTGCGGCAGTTGTTTGTCTTTGCCGTAAAAATCGTGGGGATAAACCTATCTTTAGCCATTGGTGTTTTATATATTTGCGCCAAGTTCGGCTTAAATTCCGGGGTGGTCGGGGGATGGACCGAAGGAATTATGTTGCTTGCATTAATTGTAGCTTATATAGTTGGATATATCGGTTTAAGTGCGCTTTTCGGGTTGAAGGAGTCGAGTAAAATAATCAAATTATTCAGGAAATAAAACCGTGAAAACCTTAGTTATACAAACGGCTTTTTTGGGCGATTTGCTGTTGACTTTGCCGTTGGTTAAGGCATTAAAGCTTCAGGATGAAGATGGCGAAGTTCAGCTACTGATACGGGCGGGATATTCGGAAGTGTTGCAAAATAATCCCGACCTCTCCGATGTATTGGAGTTGGATAAGGGGATCGGTAAAGGGATGACTACCAGCTCGGCGGTCGCTGAGATTAAGCGTCGAAAATTCGACAGGGCGATTATCCCCCATCGATCCCTGCGAAGTGCGTTAATCGCATATTTGGCAAACATTCCCGAAAGGATAGGATTTTTCTCCGCACCCGGGTATATCTTATATACCGAATCGGTCGAATACCCTCCAACGGGACATCAAATCCTCAGAATGCTTGTTTTAGCAAAGGAAAAGGGAACGGATATCGAGCGCTTTCCCATTACGGTATTCCCCGATGATAATAATTTTGATAAAGCCGATGATGTCATCTCCGGCATCATAGTCGGCAGGGCGGAAAATATCGCTGCTATCGCTCCGGGTTCGGTTTGGCCCACCAAGCGATGGCCCGTGGAATATTTTGCGGAATTGGGGAATTATCTTATCAGGGAACGCGACTTCCATCTGATTCTGACCGGCTCGAAGGATGACCGCGATATCTGTTTCGAGATAGGGGAACAGCTTCCGTCATCGGGATGGGCGATTACTGCGGGGGAGTTTTCAATTATGGATACTGCCGCCGTCTTTGCGCGCTCATCATTTGTCGTAGCAAATGATTCTGCGGCTGGACATCTTGCCTCCGCGGTCAACACTCCGGTACTCACGATTTATGGTCCGACGGTGCCGTCATTCGGTTTTTATCCCATCGGGAAGGATAATATCATAGCCGAATATCGTCATTTGTATTGTCGTCCTTGCTCCAAACATGGACCCAGAAAATGTCCCGAGGAGCATTTCAAATGTATGCTTGAGTTGATCCCTGATTATGTTATCTCCTTGATGGATCCGCTACTTGAGGGAACTTAATCGGTATTTCCGCAAAAGCGAGAAGCCGAAAGCGGGAGTGTTTTAAGATAGCAAACATTTATGCTATCTTTACTTATTTTTTGTACTCAAATGGATAAATACATAAAACCCCCTAATTATGGAAAACAATTCTCGGTCGGGATCGTCGGCACTATTAATAACGATGTCGTAATGGGGGATGAGTCCGATTATAACGATTTGGGCGGTATTATGTACAATATCCTCGCTTTGCATTATTTGAGCGGCGGCAAAATCTTAATCAAACCTGTTACTTATTACGGATATGACATCGCCGAGAGACTTAATTATTACCTTCAGGATAAACCGAATATCTCCACCGAGAATCTACATAGATTGAATGTAAATAATCCTTTAGTGAAACTTTGGGATTTAGGCGATTTTGGGAAAAAGGAAATAAAACAATTCAGCTTGCCGGCTATTCCTTCCAAGATGCTAACTTCGGTTATGGAGTGTGATTTAGTTTTGATTAACTATATTTCGGGACAGGATATCGAGGTCGATACCCTATTGAAATTCCGTGAAAGTTATAGCGGGTTGATTTATATCGATATTCACAGTTTGACCTTGGGAATTAAGGAGAACGGCGAGCGATATTACCGTCAGCCCCAGAGATGGAAGGAAATAATAACCTGCGGGGATATGATCCAGATGAATTTGATGGAGGCTCGGACCTTATTGGGATATAACAATATCGGTGCCGATGAATTGGGCGATGACATTTTAAATCCGATATTGACGGAGTTTACGAAATATGGCGCCAAGGCTGTTTTGTTGACACTTGGTGATAATGGGGCAAAAATATCTTTTGGGGAGGGGGGAAAAGTCTCCATATATGATTCGGTCCCGAAGATAACAGAACCTACGAAAGGCGAAGCGACAGGTTGTGGGGATATTTTTGCGGCGGCGTTTATCCTCTCTATTTTGAATGGGAGGGGCTATCCCGCCTCCCTTGATTATGCGGTCGCCGCCGCTACCGAGAAATATAAAGCCCCGGGACTTGCGGGGACTGAAAAACTTAAAAGTTTTCAATTCCAATTGCGGTAAATTATTAATTGATTATCGCCGGGAATACGATTATCTTTTCGGGGGTACAGTAAAGGAGTGTGCTTATGAAAATTGCAATCGGTTCCGATCACGCCGGTTATGAATTAAAGGAAAAAGTCAAACGATACCTCAAAAGCAGGGGACATAATATCAATGACTTCGGGACGGACTCCATAAAATCCGTCGATTACCCGGATTACGCTTATAAAGTTGCCAAAGGTGTCGCCGATGGCGAATTCGAGCGTGGTGTCCTGATATGTTGGACAGGGAATGGAATGACTATCGCCGCCAATAAGGTTCGGGGCGTTCGTGCCGCCTTGTGTCTGAATGAACGGATGGCGGAGTTGGCGAGGAAACATAACGATGCGAGAATACTTTGCATGGCGTCCCTATTTTTAGGCGAGGAGGAAGCTTATGAGATTGCCGATAAGTTTTTTGGTTCGAATTTCGAGGGGGGTCGTCATTCCCGCAGGATCGGGAAAATCGAAGAGTACGAATGCAAAGATTGAGAATTTAAGTTAAACGGAGCTTTTATATGTCTGAATTACAAAATGTCGATCTGAAAATATACGAAGCCATAAAAAATGAAACCCGCCGTCAAGCGAATACATTGGAGCTGATAGCTTCGGAGAATTTCGTTTCGCGTGCAGTCTTGGAGGCTATGGGTTCGGTGATGACCAATAAATACGCCGAAGGTTATCCCGGAAAACGATACTACGGCGGTTGCGAGTTTGTAGATGTAGCCGAAGATTTAGCTCGCGAGAGGGCTAAAGAGCTTTTCAGGTGTGAACATGTCAATGTCCAACCGCATTCCGGTTCGCAAGCCAATATGGCGGTTTATTTCGCAACGCTTCAGCCCGGGGATACGATTTTAGGTTTGAACCTTTCACACGGCGGACACCTTACGCACGGTCATCCAATCAACTTTTCCGGAAGGTTCTTCAATGTCGTTTCATACGGGGTCAATAAAGATACCGAAGTAATCGATTATGATGAGCTGAGAGAAATCGCTCTAAAGGCTAAGCCAAAGATGATTATCGGGGGTGCATCGGCATATCCCCGCACTCTCGATTTTCCGAAATTTCGGGAAATAAGCGATGAGGTTGGGGCGCTTTTAATGGTGGATATCGCTCATATCGCCGGGCTTATCGTAGCCGGATTACATCCTTCACCGATTCCGTATGCGGATTTTGTAACCACCACAACTCATAAAACCCTTCGCGGTCCTCGCGGCGGTATGATAATGTGCAAAGAAAAATATGCCGCCGATTTGGATCGCACAGTTATGCCCGGAATACAGGGCGGACCGCTGATGCATATAATCGCCGCTAAGGCTGTTGCCTTCAAAGAAGCGATGAGGCCCGAGTTCAAAGAATATCAAAAGCAGATTATAGCCAACGCCAAAGCCCTGGCGAAAAAATTATCCTCGCGCGGTTTGAGACTTGTCACCGGCGGCACGGATACCCATTTGATGTTGGTAAACTTTATCGACAAGGGTATCTCGGGGAAGAAAGTTGAGAAAGCATTGGAGAAAGCGGGGATTACGGTGAATAAAAATACAGTCCCCTTCGATCCCAAAAAGCCGTTCGTAACTTCCGGGATAAGAATTGGCACGCCTGCGATTACCACCCGTGGAATGAAGGAAGCTGAGATGGAAATAATCGGCGATTTGATAGCTGATACCATCGAGCATATCGGGGATGAGGAATATTTTCCGAAGGTCAAGGAAAAGGTGCAAAAACTTTGCGCTGCTTTCCCGCTTTACGAAGATATGTATTTGTAGGGAGTAATTATGTTAGCTGAATTTTCCGTAGCGCCGACCGGAGTCGGCGAATCCTTATCCGAATATGTAGCGAAGATTATGGATGTTATCGATAAATCCGGGCTTGAATATAAAGCTGGTCCTATGGGGACTGTTGTCGAAGGTGATTGGGATGAGGTTATGGATTTGATTAAGCGATGTCATTTTACGATGATGGAATTCTCAAACAGGGTTTACACTCGAATAGCCATCGATGATAGAAAAGGCGCAACCGGTAGAATCGAAGGGAAAATTGCGGATGTGGAGAAGCACCTAATCCGTAAGTTAAAGAAATAAAAGGACTTCCTCGATGGATAATAATGAGATCAGTATCATATTTTCAACGGCTCCGGATGAAGCCGAAGCGTCTCTGATCGCAGAGAGGTTGATCGAAAGCGGTTCTGTCGCTTGTTGTAATATAATCCCGGGGATAAAATCCATCTACCGCTGGAAAGGCGAAATCAAAAAGGACGATGAATGTATGCTGATTATCAAAACATCCAAATCGGAAGTCGGGAAGGTTATTGCGGAGATAAAAAGCCTCCATTCCTACGAAGTTCCGGAGATCATAAGCATCCCCGTAATCGAAGGGAATGAAGATTATATCCAATGGGTAAAATCGATTACAAAAGGTGGATGATATGAAATCGTTCAAGATTAAAGATGGTTATCTCCTCCGTTTGGACAAAGGAGAAGAAGTCGTAAACTCAATTTTGGAATTTGTGAAGGATTCCGGGATGAAATCGGCAACCGTCTCCGCAATCGGTTCTTTGACCGATTGTGTGTTAGGTTATTTCGACCGAGATAAAAAAACATATATACATAAAAACTTCAATGATGTTTACGAGTTGGTTTCGCTGATGGGTAATATCACTTTTTTTGACGATCAGCCGATACTTCACGCCCATATCTGTCTCGGTGATATGCACTGCAACATATATGGGGGACATCTGTTTTCGGCGACGGTGGCTGTTACTGCGGAGGTTTTTCTTTTGGAGGCGGGCATAGCGGTCAACCGTTCTTTAGTTGGGGAGTTCGGACTTAATCTAATCGATTCTGAGAAAAATGATTAGACCCTCCGGCATAATAACGATTATAACCGATTTCGGCGACACCGATTATTTTGTCGGTGCGGTTAAGGGCGCAATGGTCACCATAAATCCGGTAGCGAATATTATTGATATTACCAACAATATCCGCCCGGGAGATATTCGGCAGGCATCTTTTGTGTTAATGAATAGTTTCTCCGAGTTCCCTTCTGGTACAATTCATTATTGCGTGGTCGATCCGGGGGTCGGATCACGGCGTAAGGCTTTGATAGTCGATGACGGTGATTATTTTTTTGTAGCCCCCGATAACGGAGTAGTCTATCCATCCATTGAGGGCGGGGATTTTCGAGCCTATGAGATTTCAAAGATAGGGCGCCGAAAGCCGGGAGCGATATCATCGACTTTTCACGGCAGGGATATATTCGCTCCGGCGGCCTCATTGCTGTCCAAGGGAATTGATATGGGATTAATCGGTGAACCGATCGAAGAGATAGAACATTATCACTTCCCGGTGCCGAAACAAAGTGATGCCGTTTTGCTCGGCGAAATAATCCATATCGACCATTTTGGGAATCTTATCACCAATTTCCGAAGGGATAATCTATCAGAACTTAGAAAACCGATTTTTCGGACAAACGAAAGGGATATCTCTGAAAGCCGCTTATATTATCAAGAGGACAAAAGTAAAGCCCCCTTTTACATCGAGGGATCGAGCGGGTATATGGAGATTTCGGTTTGCAATTCGAGGGCTGATGTGGTATTAGGTTCCGCTGTTGGCGATATAGTGATTTTATTGGATGGAGCCGATGAAAAGACGGATTAGACCCAGTTGGGATGAATATTTTATGAGCGTCGCCGAATTAGTGAGCCAGCGCTCGACCTGCTTGCGAAGGCAGGTTGGGGCGGTTATTGTTAAGGATAAAAAGATACTGTCAACCGGTTATAACGGTGCTCCTTCGGGATTGCCGCATTGTCTCGATATAGGATGTTTGCGGACTGCTCTGAAAATCCCTTCGGGGGAACGGCATGAGCTTTGTCGGGCGATACACGCCGAACAGAATGCTATTGTCCAAGCGGCGTCTTTCGGAGTATCGATAAGGGGAGCCACCTTATATTCTACGACTTACCCCTGTAGTTTGTGCAGCAAAATGATAATCAACGCCGGTATGGTTGAGATAGTCGTCAGGGATGGATACCCTGATGAGATGTCTATAGAGATGCTTGCTCAAGCGAAAATCAAAGTCAGGATGTTTACCGCTTCCGCCTCTGCGAACAATTCGGATGAGGATGAGGAGTCAGTGCGAATTAATAAAGATGGGGGGATGAAATGAAATGTCCTTACTGCGGTTGCCAATCCGATAAAGTAGTTGATTCGCGGACCGCCGCAGACGGAGAAGCTGTGCGACGCCGGAGGGAATGCACCGCTTGCGGAAAGCGATTTACCACTTATGAATACATCGAGAGAGTAAGCCTGCAGGTGGCGAAAAATGATGGCACGCGGGAAGATTACAATCGTGGCAAGTTGATTCAAGGTATGGTCTTAGCCTGTAAAAAAAGACCTATTTCGAGGGAATCTCTGGAGAATATAGCTGATGATATCGAAAGCAAACTCTTTGAAGTCTCCAAAGGCGAAGTATCTTCTCGTCAGATAGGAGAGTTGGTGATGGAAAAGCTCAAAGGTCTCGATGAGATAGCCTATGTCCGTTTCGCCTCCGTTTATAGAAAATTCAAGGACAAATCGGAATTCCTCAAGGAATTGAATGATCTTTTGAGGGAATAAAGATATATGCGTTCCGATAACAAAGAAATGCCCTTTTTGGATCATCTTGAAGAATTGCGGATGCGCATAATAAAAGCGGTGGCGGCGATAATTATTTTAGCCATTATTGCTTTTTTTTTCACCGACTTCCTCTTTCAATTTCTCCAACTCCCACTTAAAAAGGGGACCCCCGGGATTCAACTCCATTTTTTCGGAATTACCGAAGCATTTATGACCCGAATAAAATTGGCTCTTTTGACGGGATTATTTGTCGGGATGCCGATAGTCCTTTTTCAGCTTTGGCAGTTCGTAGTGCCCGGCTTATTTGAATCGGAGAGAAGGGTCGCCTTTCCCCTAATAATCTTCTCGACCTTTTTTTTCCTTTTGGGAGCGTCATTTTGTTTTTTCGTGGTCGCACGATATGGATTACGCTATTTAATTTTAATTAACTCACCCCCTAATACGGAACCAGTTATCGGGTTAGGGGCTTATTTCTCATTTATTATGTGGTTGATGATTGCCTTCGGTGCTGTTTTCGAACTGCCGGTAATCGCTTTCTTTTTGGGACGATTGGGTATTATCAACGCCAAAATGATGGCAAAAGGAAGACGATATGCCATCATAGCGATCTTAGCGGTCTCGGCATTTATCACCCCTCCGGATGTCTTTACACAGATTACTCTGAGTATTCCTCTATTCTTGCTTTATGAATTAAGTATAATAGTAGTCAGAATTACAGGAAGAAAATAATCTGTTTATGCGGAATTATTTCTCCGATTATTTTTCCGTGGAATCCATAGCGGTGGCTAATTTTTTTATCTCACTTTGTATTCGGCGAACCTGCGAGTTAAGTCGTTCTATTCTATCCTTTATACTTTCCTCGCTTTCTATGGGAAAGGGTTCGGATACACCCTTTATCCGCCCAATAATATCTTGAGGGGAAGCTGACTGTAGAAATGCGCTGGGAAATGACATTGCCGAAAGTGATGGTGTAAGACATTGCCGCACCTCACCGATTTCCGCCCTTATATTTTTCAGATTATTATCACGGAGCAGAGCTATCTCCACAGTATCGCCGGGAGGTGTTGTCTTGACATAATAATAAAACTGATTCAAACCTGAGACATCCTTTCCGTCGTAGAGAATTATATAATCGTTTGGCTTAATCCCCGCCTTATCCGCGGGACTGCCTTCCACCACCGATTTTACTTGAATAAGCTTGGTGTTTGCAACATTGGGTATCCTTTTGCGCACTTCTTTTGGGGTAACCCCCAAAAAACCATAAAGGATTTCCCCTCTTTCATCTATCTGCTTCAAAACTGTCAAAATATCACCCACGGGTGTTGCCGATACGGCATTCGGGGTAGGCAAAGGTATTTGATAATTATTCCCTTTTGATGAAGATCCCCCCCCATAATCAGTTAATGGCGCCATCGCCAACTTCGCCAATGATGAAACCCCCAAGCTGATATATTCGGGTTTTTTTCCGGTTAAGACACCTACTAATTCGCCGGAGATATTAACCACCGCACCTCCGGAAAAACCCGGCGTTAAATTCGCTAAAATTTTCAGTTTTCCGCTTTTATCATCGAACCCGTTGAAAGTGCCAACAGTGGACGCCATCGAAACATCCACGGTATTACCGATTATCACCAAATAATTCCCCGGCCTTAACTCCTCCACATTACCAGTTTCTATCGGTTGGAGAGTTTTATCATCAGCCTTCAATAAGGCAATTCCCCTTAGCCTATCGATACCGACCAAATCCACATTGAGAGTCTTGTTATCGGCTGTCAGAATCCTGATACTATCCTTGCCATCGACCAATGAAGAGCAGGTGATAATATAATTGTTACTGAAAATTATGCCTGTGCCGGTAACCGTAAATTTGGAACCGCCGACACCTTTTGTCGGGAAATCAGCTTCCACCACAACCATCGATTGCCTGACCTTATCCACAATCGTGGAAATTTCATTATTGAGCATTTCAAGCATACGAGGTTTTTCGGCTTTTTGAGGTTTTGCACTGCCAAAGCCGATCAGCAATATCGATACGGCTAAGAATATTTTTAGGGTTCGCTTATACATAACAATAAAATTAGAAAACTATTTCCGCGCTTGTTCTAAGTAAACCGCCGTTTCCTCCTCGCTTGGAACGGAAGTTTCTGTTTGACGATAGGGTATCTGCCCTATAAAAATCCCGCTTGAAATATGGGTATGAATCAGTCGGTTTCACCAAAAGATAACTATTCCCCTGCAAATCCTGAACTACTTTGATAACTTCGCCCGGATTGTCCAAAACCAAATCGGATTTATTGAAATCCGTACTTATTTTTTCCGGCGAGATACCCAAATCATCAGCCAACTGCATTTTCAGATCGGGGGTGAAAATCGTCGAAGAAAACAAAAAACCCATTAAGATAACTGCTGCACTGACGGCAAAAGAAAATCCAAGCATCCATCGAGGCTTAACTCTCTCCTTGAGCTTAAAGGCTTCCCTTTTGCGTTGTTTATATTCGTATTGACTTATCGCCGTCAATACTCTCTCTTCCATATCATCGGGAGCCTTAAGGTTCCCCATTTCCGAGGCGGAATTCGCCACCCGTTGAAAAACCTCTAACCTTCGACGGCAAGCCGAACAGCCCTTCAGATGTTCGCTTACCTCAACCTGTATATTTGGCGGCAGGGTATTATCCAAATACGCCGAGAGATTGCGGTATACCTTTCGACAATCCATAATAACTCTCTCTTAATGGTAGTAGTTGTTCACGCAATATTGTCCGAGCACGGTTCAATCGCGATTTCACCGTTCCCACCGGAACCTTCATTATCTCAGCTATCTGATCGTAGGGAAGTTGTTGGATATCCCGAAGGACAAAGGCGGTGCGGTATTCATCGCCTAATTTTTCCATCGCTTTTTCGATATAAGGCATCAGGTTCAAGTCCTTATAACCAACTTCGGGGATGACTAAATCATCGCTCTGTGAACCGATACCCATCGAGATAAATTTCCACCTTCTACGCTTACGGTATTCGCTCCGCACCAAATTCGCCGCAATGGTATAAAGCCATGTGGAAAAGGCGTAATCGGGACGGTATCTTTTCCGCTCTTTATAAGCTCGCAGAAATGTCTCCTGCAGGATATCTTCAGCTTCCTGTTGTTCGGGAATCATCCTGAAAATAAAATTATAAAGCCGGTTTTTGTATTTGGTAACCAATTTGCTGAAAGCGTTTTGGTCACCCTCGGCGGTCAGCCTCATTAATGTTTTATCGTCCAAAATTGGATTATCCTCATTTTTCATAATTTTACCTTTTTTAAGCTTTCTATTTTCATTTCTTTATACACAATCGGTTTATTATTGTTCCCGATTTATTAGAATCGAATAGAAACGATTTTTAAAAATTCTTTATTTCTCTCTTATTTCCCCCAAAAAACTGTTTGATAGATTGAATAGAAATTCCTTGCGCGATAAGAGGTTTTGTAATATTATAAAAATAAAGTATTAATAATCCAGGGGCTATTCTTTGCCAAACAGTTTTATAATAAAAAATTATTTCTCTTTAATTGTTTAGGACAAAAGTTTTTTTTGATGGGTTTTTGTGATTATATTATTGGAGGTAAAAGAATGAAAAAGTTATTTTTGTTCTCTCTTGTTTCGTTTATGGCGATCTACGGTATCGCTGCCGCTACCTTTGTCAGCGGCGATATTTCGGGAGGGTGGACTGCGGACAACAACCCATATCTTGTATTAGGGGATTTGCAGATTCCTCAGGACTCAACACTGACCATTTATCCGGGAGTATCGATTTATTTTTTGGGGAATTATGAATTAAATGTGAATACTGCAGCTACTTTAGTAGCGCTGGGTAGCGAAAGCGATTCGATTACCTTCACTACTATCGACACTTCCGTAGTTTGGGGCGGCATAAAAATTCATTCGGCTGAAGCATATCTATCCTTTTGCCGCCTTAGAAACGGAAAAGCTACAGCATATAACCCCTATTCCGGTGGCGCTGTTTTTTGCGACCATTCTAATCTTCTCTTAACTAACTGCACAATCAACAATCACATAGCGAGTTATAATGGCGGTGCAATATATTGCGTCTCCTCAAGTGTAGTAATAAGCAGTAGTATCATAAGCGGGAATTTGTCTTTTGCCGGCAGTGGTGGAGCAATTTGTTGTGATTCCTCAAGCATAGTCATATTTAATAATACTATCGACGAAAATTCTGCCGGTGAATATGGAGGGGGAATTTGCTGCGTGTATTCTAGCGGAGAAATTAGCGAAAACAATATCATCAACAATACGGCCGATAACGCTGGCGGTGGAATTATTTGTTTTCATTCGGACCCGATCATAAGTAATAATACCATCAATCATAATTCAGCCATTAATGGTGGTGGTATCAATTGCTGTGGCCATTCAGCCCCGACCGTGAGTGGAAACACTATCGGCAATAATTCAGCAGATAGCTCTGGTGCAGGAATTTACTGCAATTATTCGAGCCCGAGGATAAGCGATAATTTCATCGTGAACAATTCCATATCCGGTAACTATGGACTATCTGGTAGTTATGGTGGCGGGATTTACTGCTATCATTCGAGCCCGAGAATAAACAATAATACTATTGCCAATAATTCTAATTCCGGTGATTATGGCGGAGGAATTTGTTGCGATTATTATTCTAATCCAAAGATATAATACAATACTATCAGGCATAATTCAGTCGCGAGTTACGGTGGTGGCATCTACTGTTATAGCTCCAACCCGGACATAAGCCAAAATACTATCGGTAACAATTCAGTCGGTATCGGTGGCTACGGTGGCGGTATTTACTGCTATGGCTCCAACCCGAACATAAGCCAAAATAATATTGATAACAATTCGGTCGGTATCGGTGGTTATGGTGGCGGTATCTACTGTTATGGCTCTAACCCGAGCATAAGCAAAAATAATATTGATAGCAATTCGGTCGGTATAAGTGGTTATGGAGGTGGTATCTATTGTAACTCTTCCAATCCGCCAATAAATGGAAACACTATTAAAAATAATGCTGCCGATTTATCCGGTGGGGGGATTTACTGCAATTTCTCGAATGTTGAGATAAAGATGAACAAAATCAACAATAATTCCGCCGGGCTTTCCGGTGGGGGGATTTATTGCAATTCTTCCCACCCGAGAATTGCCAAAAATACCATCGGCAGCAATTCAGCTTCTATTTCCGGTGGGGGGATTTTCTGCAAATCCTCCCAATCGACAATAAATGGAAATGTTATCACCGGCAACAGAGCCGATTACTTCGGTGGCGGGCTTTATCTTATCTCTTCCAACCAAACGACAATGAGCAATAACACCATTAGCAACAATACTGCCCATTTCTATGGTGGTGGACTTTACAGCTGTAATAATTCCGCTATAAAGGTTGTTAATACTATTTTGTGGGCTGACTCCTCCGCCCGCAACAGCGAAATCTATTTGGAAAACGATTCCATAGCTATATCTTTTTCCGATATACAGGGTGGATGGGAAGGTAGTTGGAATAATAATATGAACCCGTTATTTGTCGATCCTGAAAATGGGGATTATCATCTGCAGGAGGGTTCTCCCTGTATAGATGCCGGCGATCCGAACTCGCCCTTTGACCCGGATAGCACAATCTCCGATATGGGAGCGCTTTATTTCTATCAGGGTGGGGGGAATGGTATTTCTATCATAGCCGACCCCATCGATCCGCCGATTATCGTTTCCCAAGGCTCCAGTTTCAATTATTACGGGTATCTCATTAACACGACAGATACGGATTTGACTACCGATGTTTGGTGCAGAACATTGATGCCTGATGGTTCTCTATCCGACACGATTCGCGTATGGAGCGAGGTGTCGGTGGCGGCTAATAGCACCATAGAGGATTTTATTGTTCAATATATTCCTACCTATGCCTCTCTGGGCGATTATTTATATATCATTTATGACGGGGATTATCCGAATATTATGAATTCTGCTTATTTCCCCTTCACGGTTATTGCGGCTACCGAAGGATTAGCGGGGAGTGATCGTGGCTGGGAGGTAAGTGGGTGGGGAGGGAAAGCGGACGATATGGATGCTGTAAACATCCCTGCCAAATTAACCTTGAAGGACAACTATCCGAATCCGTTCAATGCGCAGACCACTATTACCTATCAACTGCCAAAAGCAGGCGATGTTTCCTTGGATATTTACAATCTAATGGGACAGAAGGTGGCTACGCTAGTCAACGGCAATGTTGAAGCTGGTTCACATACGGTTGTTTGGAATGCCGGCTATTATTCCAGTGGGATTTATTTCTATAAACTAACCGCCGGCAATAAAGTCTTCACCAAACGGATGACACTGCTGAAATAGTAGTCCTTGTAAGGGCGGACATATAAGTCCGCCCTTACATAAATTACAATCCCTATTTAGAAGCATCTCACAAAAAAGAGATGGTTTCATTTTTATAAAAACAACATCTCCCTTCTATGGATTATTGTCCCTGCCCTCCGGAATAATTTTAGTAGCCTTAAAACGGCGGATACGATTACCCTGTTGTTCGGTGACAACAAACTTATACCCCCCCAATTCGACCTCTTCTCCAATTTTAGGGAGCCTCCCAAGTGCATTAACCACCACACCCGCAATAGTATTCGCATCTTCAGGCAATTCAGCCTCAAACTCTTCGTTAAAATCTTCAGCCGACATATGCGCCGCTACGGATAAAGATCCATCCGCCTTAACACTCCATTCCTCAGGTTCAGTATCATATTCATCCTTTATCTCACCGACAATCTCCTCAATAATATCCTCGAGGGTCACCAAACCGGCAGTCCCACCAAACTCATCCAAAACAATCGCCATATGACTTTGGTTCCGTTGGAAATCCCGCAACAGCTCCGATAGGGGCTTTGAGTCGGGGATAAAATAAACCTCCCTCATTATATCCTTGACAATCACTAAGTTTTTCTCCCTCAATATCCCGATAACATCCCTCGCATGGATAACCCCCTGAATATTATCCAATGATTCTTTGTAAACCGGAAAGCGGGAAAAACTCGATTCGGTTATGATGCTTACAACCTCCTCCGAAGAAGCTTCCAAAGGGATCCCCTCGATTTCGGTACGAGGGGTCATAACCTGATGCGCAAGCGTATTTGCGAAATCGAAGACCCCGTCTATCAACTCTCGCTCGGTCTTATTAAAAGTCCCCCTCTGCAAACCTTCCGCCAAAAGATGCTTGACTTCCTCTTCGGTAATGGGTGTTTGCCCTTTATTTTTGATATTGACTCCCATAAGGCGAAGAAAGAAATTGGTTGAGGAAGTAAGGATAAAGATAAGCGGCATTGAAAATTTCAAGGAATAATAAGTCCACGAGGCAGCTATCAAAGCTATTTTTTCCGAAAAACGGATAGCTAAAGCTTTAGGTACCAATTCGGCAAGGACTAAAAACAGATATGAAATAACGACTATGACAATCGTTAAAGCGATACTTTCCGCCGCCGCTTCGGATTCGCCGAAGGGCAGACGATAAATAACTGGTTTAAGCAACTGCACAGCTATCGCCCCACCCATAGCGGATGCCGCCGAAGCGGTAACCGTCATCCCGACCTGAACAATGGCAAAAAACCTGTCCGGATTATCCAAAAGCCTTTCCACGAATCGGGCTTTTTTACCGACCCCACCCTTTTCTTTCGACAACTGCGCTATACGGCTTCTTCGGACGGCAATAACCGCAATTTCCGAAGCGGCAAAAAATCCGGATAGAAATATCAAAACAAAAATCAGGAGAACTTCCAACCAAAAGGTTAACATAGGGAAGCACTCCCATACTGGCAGAGAATTAAACGCCGATTTCTACTCGGAGGGTTTTCCGCCGAGTCATCTTTCGCGTTGGAACTATCTTCCATCAAAAAAATCCATCAATAGGAACCCCTCGCCATCGCCTTGAGACGCTTAATTCTTTCCTCCATCGGCGGGTGCGTACTGAACAAGTTGGTTAATCCCTTCCCCGAAAGAGGATTTACAATAAACAGATGCGCTGTTTCGGGACGAGCTTTTGCCATCGGAATCCTTTTGGAAATTGAATCCAATTTAAGAAGCGCCTCGGCTAAGGCAAGAGGTTTATGAGAAATCTTCGCTCCCCCGGCATCCGCCGCGAACTCCCTGCTTCGGGAAATAGCCAATTGTATCAGCATAGCCGCAATTGGGGCAAGGATCGCCATAAAAAGAAGTCCCATTCCTCCCATACCTTCATCATCATCCCTACCCCCACCGAAAAACGCCGCCCAACGAGCCATAAACGCCAACATTGAAATAGCTCCGGCGACAGTGGCGACTACCGTCCCGATAAGAATATCCCTATGGACTATATGCGCCATCTCATGGGAAATAACCCCTTCCAATTCATCACGGTCGAGTATTCGTAAAATTCCTTCCGTGGCGGCGACTGCGGCATGGGAGGGATTCCTCCCAGTGGCGAAAGCATTAGGCGATTCGTTTGGGATTATATAAACCTTCGGCATTGGAATCTTTGCCTTTGTCGCCATATCCCTGACCACATCGTAGAGGATGTTATTATCGCTTTGTTTGACCTCTTTGGCGTGATACATCGCCAAAACTATTTTATCGGACCACCAATAAGAAGTAAAATTCATAATCAGGGCGAATACAAAGGCGATAATCATCCCGTTAGGACCGCCAATAGCCCTGCCCATAAATATCAATATAAATGTCAATAGTGTAAGCAATAAAACTGTTTTAATCGTATTCAATTAAACACCTCTTAATATTTGGATAAACCTGATATGCTATTATTACGGTTAATCCGCATATTTGTTTCTATCGAATCAAGATAATATTATATAATAATAAGCAAATTGTCAAGCTCGACAAGAGATGATTTTGATTATCGCTCTTAAGCTTATAAAGTCGATTCCTTTTGCGATGGTGGGAATATGAATCTTTCGCCTTTGACGAAATTATAACCCGAGGAGCAACTCCACCATAATCCGTCGGATACCTATCCCACTATTCGCCGAAACAATGGTGATTCCCCAAAATATACATCAGGGTTTATATGCGCAGGAGCATTGAAATCTATTACCACAGTAGTATCTATTTTTGATTTCTCGACCATTATATCACCCTCAAGCACCAACCCCCTGCTGATGATTTCTATCGTGGAATCCGAACTATTATACTTTCCCCACGAGATTTTATAAAGCGAACCATTCAAATGAAAAAACGGCGGCAGCTTACCGGCACTGGTTATTCTATTCGTTTCGATATAAAATTTGGCGACTTCGACGCCCGCATAAGAGGCGACATAGCTGTCTCTGATATTATTCGGAGAGGCTTTCTCGATCGCTAATTTTTTCGCCGACAAGATAGTGGATAAACTTCCAATGGTCATTCCCACAAACACCAGCGCTAATATAATGTAAAGGATATTATTAGCTCTTTTCGATTCCATATACTTCCCTTTTGCGTAAATTGTGAAACTCAATGCAGATCATTGCGCCGACGCCAATCAATAACTCCTTATCATTCTTACTGTTAGCGACCCCAAAATTTGTCATCCGCAACATATAAACCGCAAACGATATTCCGTGCAAAGAGAAATATATAAATTGCTATTCTGTTGATTATTAAACAGTTAGACTGGTAAATCGGATAAATAACCGTTGAAAGTGGAATTTATGATGGATGTTTTATTCCAAATCGTCCCGCTTGACTATTCCCGAAAAAAACGGGAATATATTTATCTCCGGAATGTTGAGATACATCGGAGTTGAGGCAACGGAAACGATTTGTTCGGCTACATCTCGAGGTTCGATTATTCTCATTCGCTGATCATCATCCCCTATAGTTTCACCCGCCGAATTAATCCTATGCGGATAAACGGAGGTTATCCTGATTTTGTATTGCCGTAACTCCTCCGACAACGATTCCGCCAAACCTCGCAATCCAAATTTGGAAGCCGCATAAGCCGAAGCATCTTTCAATCCTATCTTTCCGCCGATTGAATTAATGAAAAATATATGGGCTCCCATTGAATTTTTCAAAAACGGAAGAAAATATTTGCAGATATAAAAGGCTCCGGAAAGGTTCAATCTTATCGAAAACTCCCAATCCTCATCCGAAAAGCTCTCAATAGGCCCGCTTAGGAATCCCCCCGCATTATTCACTAAAATATCAATTTTATCGTAATAGCTTCGGATTTTATCCACCCCCCGCTTGACCGAAGCGGGATCGGTAATATCTATTTGCATAGGGAGAGATTGGACGCCTTTCGTCGATAATTCTTTCGATTCCTTTTTTAGCGATTCCAAACTCCGCCCTATAATTATCAGTCTGGCGCCGGATTCGGCGAATGCCTCCGTAATCGCTTTCCCCAATCCCTTTGCTCCGCCGGTTATGGCGACGGTTTTATCCGATAGGCGTTTATTGTCCATAGTTAACCCAATTAATCGGCATCCTCTATAGTAAAGATATTATTTTCGGCTGGGACAATCAAACTTAATTTTTCCGATTCGACCCTCTTATCCCGTTCGATAAAGGCATAAGCGTTATGATTATGGATGGATTCCAAATTCTCGGATTCCACATAGAACCAACTTATCCGCTCATCCTCCATAAGCTTTATCGTAATCGACCTGACCACATCCTCCACAAAAGAAGGGTTGTCATATGCCTTCTCGGTTAGGAATTTTTCGTCCTCCCTTTTAAGCAAAGAATAAATCTCGGCGGATGCGCAGGATTCCACTGTCTCGATCATTTCCTCCAACCAGATAAAATCTTTCGCCCGATAGGAAAGCTTGACAATACTCCTTTGATTATGGGCTCCGTATTCCGAAATTTCTTTCGAGCAAGGACAGAGCGTAGTAATCGGAACTTCCACCTCAACGACAATGTCGATTTTATTATCACCGTTAATCGCCCCCTTGAAACTGCAACGGTAATCCAAAAGACCTTCCGAACGACTTACAGGCGCTTTCTTGGAAATAAAATAAGGGAAATAAAATTCGAGATGAGCGCTGTTTGCATTTAACTTATTTTTGATATACTTCAATATTTCATCAAAATGTTTAATATCGATTTCGCCGTGATAGATATTCAAAACCTCTACAAAACGGCTCATATGCGTTCCCTTAAAATGTCTCGGCAAATCCACATACATATTGATTTCAGCAACCGTATGCTGCATTTTATTAGATCTATCACGCACCGTAATCGGATATCTTATATTCTTTATGCCAACCCTGTCTATATCTATATTACGATTATCCAACCTGTTTTGCACATCTATCATTTTATGCTCTCCTAACAGCGGCGCTGTTTTTGGTAGTTTCGATTATTCTTACCTCCTGCAGCATATTATTCGGCAGTTGGTCATCCAATATATCGAAGAAAACGGACGCTAAATTCTCGGCGGTGGGGATAACAGCCTTCAGGAAAGGGACATCGGAGTTTAGATTTTTATGATCGACTTTATCGATAATCTCACGGCGGATAATTGATTTCAGCTCCGAAAGACTAAAAACCATTCCCGTTTTCGAATCAGGAATGCCTTTTAAGGTAACGATTAAGGTATAATTATGCCCATGCCCGCCTAAGTTGGCGCACTTGCCATAAGTATTCTCATTTTCTTCCGCAGAAAGCTTTTCCGAATATAACCTGTGAGATGCCGAAAAATTTTCGGTTCTTGAAATGGTAATTATTTTCATAATAAATGAAACCCTCTCATCGACCCAAATAGTTCCCGCTTTTCATAATCCGTTGTGTTGCAATCAAGCGTCATTTCTTAAATATTTTATAAAATGTATATTGCCTACTTAAAAGAACAGGGAGAATACGCCCATCGTGATGGAGGTTACTATCGTTGCTGAAATCAAAAGGCCCAATGCGATTCCTATCATCGCCTTTCTGCTCGGGATACCGAAAATAAACGCCGCCAGTGTCCCCGTCCAAGCGCCTGTTATCGGCAGCGGTATCCCCACAAAAATCGCCAAGCCCCAAAAACCATATTTATCCACCGCCTTTGCCCTCTTGCGGGTGCGTTGCAGAAACCAATCAGCAATTCGTTTGGTAAGGGGAAATCTCTCCGCCAACTTCAACATCTCCTCCATAAAAAGCAACAACGGTAAAGCCGGGATGAAATTCCCCAAAACCGAAGCGATATATGCCTGATGCCAACTCATTTTGCCGTAGGTAATAGCCCAAGGGATCGACCCGCGGAGTTCGGTAATCGGCAACATAGCCATAAGAAAAGTCGCCCACCAGGTAGGTATGCCCGCAAAATAATGGGCTATCTGTTGAGCATCCATCAACGCTTTTCCTTAAACCAGCCGATAACATCATCGCTTATTCCGAAACGCAAACCCCGACTATATCCTCTTAATATACCATCGCCATCAACCGCGATAACAAACGGCATTTCAGCGGATGAGGGGGGCAAATCCATAAGAGTTTTATAAAAAATCAATTGCGCATTGCCCGGATCGATGTATGCTCTCCAATTCAACCCATCCTGCGTTATCCTGTTTAGGTAAGCCTCCCCCGGATAGCTATCGGTAATCAACAGAAAATCCGCACCAAGCGAAGATAGTTTGCTTGAAGAACGATTTAACTCATCCAAGACCCTCTCGCTGCTCTCCACATTCGGTTCCACCCAAACCATTATCAATCCGTTTGGAGGCAATTCATCAAAGGTTGTTAAACCACTCCATTTTTTCAGCGGAACCAATCTCGCCGGCGGAGGGATAATAACAGGATTTCTCTCGGAGATCGCCTGCGGCGCCCTGATTATCAAGCGTTTGGTCAGGGAATCGCCGGCGTTTAGCGTAAAAAACTGCAGGTATGCCAAAACATCCCCCTGAGCAAGACGATTCGCCCCGCAGAGCATATATCTCCCCGGAGGCAATTGCTTCGGTTTTTCATTATCCTGTATCGGGCTCAAATAATCGAAATCCTCCAACATCTCATATATCCCATTATCCAACTTTGACAAGCTCCAATGACGGTAGCACAACGGCTTTTCTATCGGCCCACTCGGATATTCCAAAGTTAAAACTCCATACTGCCCTTCCGATTTCGAAGAATCGGCGACCTTATCTTTATCGGCGTAAACGAATTTCCAATCGCCGTCGTTCCAGAATTGAGGTTGTCCCGTTATCGGATGAAGCCTTGAAGGAATACCTTTTGCCCTGATGATGGCAACAATCAAATGATTGTAATCGCTCTTGGTCCCCCTCATTGCGGTGTAGATTTCATCGGGTGAAAGCTGGGCGGAGAATCTGTCCCTGCTTTCCTCGATGGTAAATTTCGGCGAGAGATATTTATCCAATCCCATAATATCGACATCCGGAAACGCTTTGGAGAGTATGCTCCGCCAAGCGGTAATATGCTCATATCTTATTCGAGGTTGCAGAATATAATCCAAAAAACGATTGTAAACGGAGCTGTCGCTTTTCTCCGGTTTGTATTTTATGGCTGTGAAATGATCTTCGAGGACAGCGGTATCGACACTCCGCAAGTCCTTGTCCATCAGTATGCCAAGAAATGTTTCGGCATCGTTGAGCTGGTTTGGTTTCAATCCCGAAAGGAAATCGAATACTTCCATCCAATTACCTTTCGCCCTTTGCATAACGCTATCCACATCCTCATAAGACATACCGATCGCTTTGCTTAAAGAATCGATACGCTCGCTGTCAGACCATACGGAAGCCGCCATCTCCCTTAAGGTATCGGCATAAGCTTTTTTCTTTCTCAATAATTCCTTCAGGGTTTTATCTTCTTGTGTTTGGGCAACATTTTCCGGCGGTGGAGGCGGATGCATATCCAAGCTCCAAGACCAATCATCATCGCTTATCGGTTTCGGCGATAAGTAAACCGTATCACGAAAAGCCGCCGGAACCCGAGCCCAATCGAGCGTATCCCCCGATCCGGCCCAAACGACCCAATCGGTTAAGCCCGTAGTCAACGAACAAACGCCTTTCTCATCGGTTTTCAATGAAGTCAACGGCAGCAATCCGGCATAATTTATCAGCATAAAATAAACTTTGATACTATCAACAGGGAGATAATCGTTCGGTGAAATCTTGACTATCATTCTTTTGGAATCCTCGTAGATGCTTGTCGAGTTTATGATTGTGCTTCGTTTCCCTTTTTTCAATACTTCCTCATCCCCGTTATAATCGCCGAATGCGGTGCTGACCACCAAAGCAGCTCGCTTTGCGGGATTGGTGAACCACGCCTTGCCTAATTTATATGTCGGCTCGCATCCCCCCATATAGCTCCATTTACCATCAGCCCAAACCTCGACCCATGCATGGTTGTTATCGCAATGCGCCCAATATGGAGTAAAGCAAGCGCGGGCTGGGATTCCGACCGACCTCAAAGCGGAGATGGTCAAAATCATTTCTTCCTCGCATCGCCCGAAGCCAGCCTTTATAGTGGTCAGCGGACCTTGATCCCAAGGTTTCGTTGATTTGAAGGTGGCGTGTTCATAACACCAGAGGTTAACCTCCAAAGCCGCTTCGGTCATCGTCATCCCGGAAACTCGTTTCGACAATTCCTCAAAGAAAGGTTTCCGCCATCTTTGAGCCGGCTCCTGCGCGCAACGATAGGGAAGCACGAAATGTTTGAACAAATTGTCGTTAAGCTGGGCTCCCCAACTGAAGGTTTCTTTCGCTTTGATGGCATATCTTATATTTTCCAAAAGGTAGTTCGGGCGCAACGACGCCAAATCGGAAAGCGGCATATAAGCGAGCAGAAACTCGGCGTATTCTTTCTCTTGGGGAGTGATATCCATATTTAGAATACTAAAAAGATTTTCCCCATTGCCTCCCGCTCTAATTTTCTGTAGCGTCAACAGAGAATCGATATTCGCCTCGCCTGCCGAGACAACACCATAACTGATAGCTACAATAATAGCGATAAAAAGTGATCTCGCCGAATATTTCATAAATGATTTCATTTTTTGTTCCTCTTTTGTTATTCCTTCGGGAATTAGATAAAGCCTTCATCCGAATATAGCAACATATTTTCAAAACCTCGAGCAGACCTACTGTTGAATTTCATCTTTGTAATCGTTAATTGTTATGGGGATATTCGAGCCTTTATTGGTTTGACTTGTTTGGATATCGGTGTTAAATTAATCCCGATATGGCTAAAAAGAAGAAGACAAAAAATAAAGGATTGCATTTGTTGGGGGGGATTATAATCCTGTTATCAATACTATTGGGTTTGAGCCTCTACACTTTCAATCCTTCCGTTGACAGCAATATATTCGAGAGCATAAGAGGAACGATCGCCTCCCATAACTATACCCAAATTCTTAATATTAAAGTTTCCAACAGCGGCGGAGTGGTGGGAGCGTTTTTCGCTTGGTTGATAATATTCCTTTTTGGGAAAATAGGATTCCTACTGCCTCCGCTTTTACTTGTTATCGGGATAATTGTATATACCGGGGAGGGCAAATGGCATCTGCCCGGAAAAGTGAAATTAGGCTTTTCGGCGATTTTCCTGATTGCGGTGTTATTTACAATCGATAAAGCCGGCAGCGGTTATTTACCTTTGAAGGGTTTTAACATGGGAGGAGCCGCCGCTTATATCACCGCTAAGATTATTAAGTTGCTGATAGGGACGCTTGGCGCTTATCTAATTACTTCGATCGCTCTGTTGTCGGTTATCGTAGTGTTGTCACCATCCACAACCAAAAGGGGTTTGGCTGCGGCTGCGATGTTGGCGGAACGGATATTGAAATCTATCGTAAGCGTAGTTTTATATCCCTTCAGGAAGGATAAAAGGGAGCAAAGGCGAAAGCCCGAAAAACAAAAGGGGAAAATAAAAATCGTTAAAACCAAAACGATCAAAGAGGGTAAAAACCCAATACAGGAAATGAGAACCGAAAAACCGGTAAGGGTCAATATAAAAAGGGACATTCCCGAGGTGGAGGTTTCCGAAGGATCCGAGACACCTTTTCACCAACAGGCGGAAGGAGAATATATATTCCCGGAAATATCATTTTTAGAAAAAGGCGATCCATCCAAAGAGATAGAAAGCGATGAGATTATAAAGGAACGGGCGGAGTCGTTGAAAAAAGCGCTGAATACTTTCGGCGTACGGATAAATGAGGAATCGGTGGAGAGTTATCCCGGCCCGGTTATCACCAGATATGAATTTCAACCGGCACCGGGCATCAAAGTAAGTCAGATAATCAACCTTGCCGATGATTTGGCATTGGCGATGAGGGCAAAAAGTATTCGAGTGATAGCGCCTATTCCCGGTAAGGGGGCGGTTGGGGTGGAAGTCCCCAATAAAAATCCGCATATCGTCCGCATAGCAGAGTTATTGAAATCGCCGCAATTCCGTTCCGAAAAATACGAAATCCCCTTGGCATTGGGTAAGGATACGGGGGGAATACCTTTTATCGCCGACCTTTCAAAGATGCCTCATCTATTGATTGCCGGCGCCACAGGTTCCGGTAAATCTGTCTGCTTGAATTCGATAATAACCAGCATACTTTATCGGCTACATCCCGATAAGATAAGGTTTATCTTCATAGATCCGAAAAGGTTGGAGCTTTCGGTTTACTCAGGTATTCCGCATCTCGAAAGGCCCGTAGTTACCAAACCGAGACAAGCCGAGCGGGTTTTAGCCGGTGTCGTGGAGGAGATGGATAACCGATACAGCAAGTTGGCGGAGGCAAGCGTAAGAAGTATTCAGGATTTCAATAAGAAGGTCCCGGAGCAGGAATGGCTGCCCTATATCGTAATTATTATCGATGAGCTTGCCGATTTGATCGTGGGATCATCCAATAAAATAGAATTGATGATAACCCGCTTGGCGCAAATGGCTCGTGCGGTGGGGATACATCTGATATTAGCCACCCAGCGCCCATCGGTGGATGTTATCACCGGACTTATAAAAGCGAATTTCTCCTCCCGCATCGCCTTTCAAGTGGCGTCCAAAGTCGATTCGAGGACAATACTTGACAGCAACGGTGCGGAAAAATTATTGGGCAATGGCGATATGCTTTTGATGCTAACCGGAAGGCAGGAACTTGTTCGCCTTCACGGTTCCTATATATCGAGCGAGGAAACAGCGCGGATTGTGGAATTCCTTAGAGGAAAGGAATATTCACCAAAACCTGTCGATACCCTAAAGGATGTCTCCGGTAAGAAATCGAAGCTGTTTCTAAACGCCTCCGATGAGCTTTTCCGCCAAGCGGCGGAGACCGTTGTTTTGCATAAGCAGGGATCGGTCTCCTTATTACAAAGGAGGCTTGGAGTAGGATATCAGCGGGCGGCAAGGTTAATAGATCAGCTTGAAGAAGCCGGAATTGTCGGGCCCTATGACGGCTCCAAAGCGCGGAAGGTTTTAGTAAATGAACAGTATCTGCAAACATTATTCTCCGAAAAATCGGGTAGCCATAATTAGCCTGATACCGCTTATGGCGGTTTTACTGGCAGTCCAGACCTGTTTTGCTTTTAAGGGAACAAATTCGGGTGAATTATCGAAAGGGAAAAAGATATACGGGCGGATGGAAAGCTTTCTGAAGGGAAAGCCGAATATGGCGTTTGATTTCATCCGAATTATCGAATCCCCTTACACGGGTGAATGTGATTCATTAAGGGGAAGCATTAAGATAAATAGAGATGGATTTGCGAGGGTTGATATAGACAATAGAATAATAATCGAGAGAAGCGACACATTGTATGATTATTCGGGCGATGGCAATCAGCTTACGATATCCCCCGGCAAAAGGGGGATGATAAAACAGTTGCTCTTATCCGAATATTTGGGCGGGAATAAAGTTGTCGGCTGGAAGGATAATGGGAGATGGGTTGAGGTATCGCTTGAACCGACAAATGATGATAATGAGTATAAGGATATAAGAATGATTATGATGGAACAAAAAGGCGTATCCGCCTATCTGCCAAAGAAATTACATTATATCGATGGATTGGGAAGAAGGATTACTTGGGAATTTTCTAAATTCAACTTCGCTCCGAGTTTTAACTCCGAAACATTTACATTTTCTCCGCCTGACGGATGTCGGGTGGTAAACCTATTTGAGCGATAAATAAGATTGAATTGTTTATGAGTAAGCGGCGTAAATATTATTTAACAACTTTCGGGTGTCCGAAAAATGAGGTCGATGGGCAGGTTTTGGAGTATCATCTGAAACTGCGGGGTTTATCTCCGGCGGCAACTCCCGATGATGCCGATATACTTATTGTCAACACCTGCGGTTTTATCGAGGATGCCAAATCAGAATCGATAGAAGGTATTTTGAGCTTGGCGGAATACAAACATAACGGTAAAAAACTCGCCGTTATCGGTTGCCTTTCGCAAAGGTATAAAAATGAATTAAAAGCCGAACTCCCGGAAGTCGATTACTTTTTCGGCATATCCTCCCCGAAAAAAATTGCGGAAACTTTTGTGGGGGCGGACAATAAAATCATCGAGGAAACATTCAACCTCAACGGAAAATATGAGATCCAAGAAGGGCGGGTGGTTGGAAAAGGGATTCCTTACGCTTATTTAAAAATCGCCGATGGATGCGATAACCGTTGCAGTTATTGTGTTATCCCATCAATTCGGGGAAGGTTCCGCAGCAAACCGCTCGATAATATTGTTAAGGAAGTCGATTACCTTCTTGGAGAGGGAATAAAGGAGATAATATTGGTGGCGCAGGAAACAACCCGTTACGGTTATGATTTGGGTGAAGATATAAATCTTACGGCGCTTATTAGAGAGTTGACGGCGGATAATCGTTTGAGATGGTTAAGGATTCTCTATGCGCATCCCATTAGGACAACAATGGCTTTGTTAGAGGAAATCTCCGCTAATGACAAGGTTTGCAATTATTTGGATATTCCCCTCCAACAGATATCCGATAAAATGTTGTCGAGGATGAATAGGCATATCAGCTCAAAAGAGACTGAGAAGTTAATCTCGACCATAAAGTCTAAATTTCCCAAAATAGCCTTACGGACCACCTTTATGCTCGGTCATCCGGGTGAGACGGAAGCTGATTTTCAGGAATTGCTGGATTTTATCGAAAAGTTCCGCTTTGAAAATATCGGCTGTTTCCTGTACTCGGAGGAGGAAAATACAATTTCGGCACAAATGCCCGATAAGGTACCTTTGGAAATAGCGCGGGAAAGACAGGATCGCTTGATGTCCCTTCAGGATGATATAGTGGAGGAGAGAAATTCAAAACGCATCGGAGAGATTCATCGAGCTATAATCGATAAAGTCGATTTAAATTCCGATGGATATATCTGCCGAATGGAGTCTCAAGCTCCGGAGATAGATGGCATCGTTGTTGCAAAAGGTGATAATCTATCGCTCGAAGCGGGCGATTTTGTTGATATAAAGCTGATTGATTTCGAATCGTATGATTTCGAGGCGATTATTGTCGGCGAAAATCAAAGATAAAATTCGGGGAGAAGCTTATGCCTGCTCAAATTAGAATGGCGAGGAAAACCGGAATTACCCTGTCCAAATCGGTTACGATGATATTAATCGCTATATATGTAATTCAAAGCGCGGCCGTTGTTTACCTCTTGCTTGATAGAGCTCAATTGCAAAAAAGCCTTATTGAAAAGGATACCAAAATCACCGATTTGGAACGGGAAAACGACAAACTGAGGGAAAAACTAAAGATATTTAAGATAATTGAGGATTTTCAAAGCGGCTTCACCCCGCAGGAGAAGGACATAATAGCCGATGCAATTTACACGCAGAGCAAACAATTGGGATATGACCCGTTGCTACTGATGGCTTTGATACTGACTGAAAGCTCGCTTCACAAAGGACAGGAATCATACCTCGGAGCGCAGGGACTGATGCAACTTCTGCCGTCCACCGGATATTGGTTATCAAAAAAATATAAAATGCCTTGGAAGGGAAATAATTCGCTTTTCGACCCTCAATATAATATACATATGGGAAGCTATTATCTTTTGGAACTTATTTTAAAGTTTAAGGATATTAAAAAAGCCTTGGCGGCATACAATATGGGTGAATATGCGTTGAAAGGAAGATTGAAACTCAAACAGGGTATCCCCAAAAAGTATGTCGGCGCCATTATGAAAAAATATCAAATGCTCAAGGAGAAATATCCCGATTCCTTATTCGGTTAATATTCAATGAAAAAGGGTTTTACATTCGCTATATTGTTGAATATTGCATTTGCTTTTGAAGTGCTCGCTATGCCGGTTGATAATTTGCACTTCAGTATTGAACTTGCCGATACGGTTGTGGGGCATTTTTTCAAAGGGGTGCAAATAAACGGCGAAGGTTTTGTGTTAAAATCCGAGAGCACTCATCCCGCGAATTTTATCGTCGAGCAGTCTTTGATAAATTATATCAAGAAAAACGGAGGCGATTCCTATTTGGATTCGGTGGGAAACAGGAACTCTTCCGATACCGCCGGATTTCTTCTATGTTATAAAATCCTCAAATTGGGTTTGAAGTATGATAGGGCCGGGGCTAATCATCCAAAAGGGAAAAAGATATGGCGGAAGGGGGAGATAGGCGTTATATTTCAACTTGTTTCCAAATCGGACGGGAAGGTGATTAAATACGAGGAAACGAGCGCCGAAAGGGCAGATTTCCTTAGCAAAAAAGAAGCAACGCAATTCAGCGCCAACGGTGACTTTTATATCACTCCCGAGATGCCAACCGGTTTTAAGAGATTTTTTGAGCCGGCGATAGTAGGAATAACAACCGCAACTCTGATATTTTTATTTTTCAGTAATAGGTGATTGAGCAATATGAATAACAACCGAAAACTCCAGATGATTTTTATCGCCCTTTTGATTTTTACTTTCGCAATCTCCGTTGTCGGCTTTTATGGGTGTGGTGCGGAGAATATAAAACCGGTAGCGAGTGCGAAGGATCAGCTCAAGCGGGCGATGGATCTATACAATAAAAAGAAATACTATAAGGCGGAAATCGAGTTCCAAAAATTCGTTTACAATTATCCCGGGGTCGGTGCGGTCGATACCGCTCAATTCTATTTGGCGATGTCTTATTACAAGGATAAGGATTATGCTTTGGCCGCCGGAGAGTTCAAAAGGTTTTTGTCCTCTTTCCCCTCATCCGAATTTTCCGATGACGCCCAATACCGATTGGCGATGTCCCATTATCATCAATCCCCAAGCTATCCGCTCGATCAAACCGAAACTTATATGGCGATTAATGGGCTTATCAGTTTCTTGGATACTTATCCCAACAGCGGATATGCCGACTCCGCTTCGGTTCACCTGCAGGAACTACGCAATAAACTATCGCATAAGCTGTTCAGCACAGGGAGGTTGTACCAAAAGATGGGATATTATGATCCCGCGATAATGTATTATAACAAACTTTTGGAAGATTATCCTAATTCCCCTTTCGCTGAAGAATCGGTTTTTCGTGCGGGGGAATGTTATTTGAAGTTGGAGAAGTATATTCCCGCCCGGGAGAAACTGCTGAGTTATGTGGATTCCTATAAAAACGGAAAATTCCATAAAAAGGCGGTTTCTCTGCTTCGAAAAATAGAGGACATTAAAAAAGCTGAAAATTAGCGCAATGGAGAAGGTAGGAATACTTGGGGGAGTTTTCGATCCAATTCACATAGGCCATTTGCATATTGCCGATGGTGCTTTGAGGATTTTAGGTTTATCGAAAATTATATTTATCCCGTCAGGGGATCCGCCTCATAAGGCGAGATCTCCGTTTGCGTCCGGAGAATGTCGTTCGGAGATGATACTGATGGCAACCGCCGATAATCCCGCATTTGATCTCTCCTATTTGGAATTGAACAGAGAGGGCAAATCATACACCGCCGATACCCTCGACAGCCTTCGTAGAACCAATCCTGATTGGAAAATGTATTTCATAATGGGGGGGGATAATCGCGCGGAGATATTGGCTTGGAAGCAGCCTGAGCGGATATTTGCTTTGGCTGAGGTTGTAATTGTCAACAGACCCGGATTTGACGATGATGCGGATATAAAACTGCCTTGGGAGACGATAGAGATCGATCTTCCCGGAATAGATTTATCATCGAGCCAGATCAGGCGGTTTATCAAAGATAAAATCCCCTGCAGGTATCTATTGCCCCCGGGAGTGGAGGATTATATAGTGCGGAAGGGGTTATATACTTAGCCATTTTCCATAAGGGTTAATAGGATATTTTATGTCTGAAAAGTTAATTTTAGTTGATGGAACCGCCTTGGCGTATAGAAGTTATTTTGCTTTTATGCGGCGGCATCTGATCTCCTCGAGGGGGGAGATCACCTCCACCTCCTTCGGCTTCATAAATTCAATTCTCAAACTCAAACGGATATATAACCCCGATTACCTCGTAATATCCTTCGATTTGGGCGCGCCGACAATCCGTCATAGAATATATCCCGAATATAAATCCACCCGCGCCAAAATGCCCGATGATATGGTCGAAACCCTCCCGAGATTATATCAGATTGCCGATGCTTTGAATTTGCCGGTAGTCGAGAGGGAAGGAGTCGAAGCGGATGATATTATCGGCACTTTGGCAGTTAAGGGTGCTGAAAAATGCTTTGGGGTTTATATCTATACGGGCGATAAGGATTTCTTCCAGTTGGTAAACAACAAAATAAACATAATTATCCCGGGTAGAAAAGGTGATGAGGATATTATCTTGGATCCCCAAGGCGTTAAAGCAAAATTCGGCGTTCCTCCCGATAAAGTGGTGGATGTTTTAGCGCTTATGGGCGATTCCGCGGACAATATCCCCGGGGTGCCGGGTATCGGACCCAAAACGGCAATTCAATTGATCAATCAGTATGGCAGTTTCGACCATCTATTCGCCTCGATAAGTTCTCTGACGAAAAAGAGCCTCAAAGAGAAATTATCTGCAAACAGGGAACAAGCCGAACTCTCAAAACAACTCGTTATCATAAATACATCCATCGATTTGCAGATCGATTGGGGCAAATTCAGGGTCTCCGAACCAAATCTCGATAAGCTATTGCCGTTGCTTAAGGAACTCGAATTTGAGAAACTGCTAGATGAGTTTTCCCCGGGTGCCGCTTTGAGCGAAAAAAAAGCTAATGTAGATTATCGGTTGATTAAAAACATCGGGGAATTGAAGGAGCTTGCAAAGGAGCTGGAAAAGGCGGGACAATTTGCCATCGATACCGAAACGACCTCGCTTCAAGCACGAAAGGCTGAGTTAGTGGGAATCTCCATCTCCTATGAAAACGGGAAGGCGTATTATCTGCCCATGGGACATAACAACACGGACAAAAACCTCCCCCTTGCCGAAACCATTTCACTTATTGGAAAACTATGTAGGGATGATAAACTAACTAAAATCGCCCAAAACCTAAAATATGACCTTCAGGTCCTTAAAAACTATAATTTGGACATTAGGGGACCGCAATTCGACACTATGCTCGCTTCCTATGTTCTCAATCCGTCGGCAAGACAGCATGGACTTTCCGCATTGGCGATGGAGTATCTCAATTATTCTATGCAGGGTATATCCGAATTAATCGGAAAGGGCAAGAAGCAGAAATCGTTTGCCGAGGTCCCTGTGGAGGATGCGGTTTTCTATTCCTGTGAGGATGCCGATATTACCCATCGTCTATATAATATCTTTAAAACAAAGTTGGCGGAGAATAAATTAGAGAAGGTCTTTTATGAAATCGAAATGCCTTTGGTGGAAGTATTACGGAGTATGGAGGAAGTCGGGATAAGGGTGGATAAAAACAAATTAAAAGAGATATCCAAACATCTTGCCGACGAGCTTGATAAATTAACCGCCGAGATCTACGAATACTCCGGATACGAATTTAACATAAATTCCCCGATACAGCTTCAAAAAGTGCTTTTCGATGATTTGAAACTGCCCTCAAAGGGTAAGACCGCCAAAAGGGCCGGACTTTCGACCGATGCTTCGGTTCTTGAGGAGCTTGCTGAAATCCATCCGCTTCCCAAATTGCTTTTGGAATATCGTGAATTGATGAAGGTGAAATCCACCTATTCCGATGCTTTGGTGGAGCTTATCGACCCCCAAACCGAGCGTATTCATACCAGTTTTAATCAGGCTGTTACCGCCACCGGAAGGTTGTCGTCCGCCAATCCCAACCTCCAAAACATCCCCGTAAGGACCGAGCTGGGCAGGGAAGTCAGGGAAGCTTTTATCCCCACCAATGAGGATTATACATTTCTGTCGGCGGATTATTCGCAAATCGAACTTCGGCTTGTGGCGCATATCGCTGATGATAAGGCGATGATAGAATCCTTTCTGCGTGATGAGGATATCCATACCCGAACGGCGGCGGAGGTTTTCGGGGTGGATATCGAGGATGTTACTCCGGATATGCGGCGTAAATCAAAGATAACCAATTTTTCCATAATCTATGGGGTTTCGCCCTATGGGTTGTCAAGACAGGCGGAGATGTCCGTACAGGAGTCGAAGCAGTTTATTGATATTTATTTTCGGCGGTATCCGGGTGTCAAAAAGTATATGGAGGAGATTGTGAAGTTCGCTGAGGAGAAGGGTTATGTATCCACTATCTTTGGAAGGCGAAGATACATACCGGATATCAAATCGCGAAACCATCAAGTGCGCGAATTTGCCAAAAGGACAGCCATCAATACACCTATACAGGGTTCGGCTGCCGATGTAATTAAATTAGCGATGATAAAAATATATAATGAGCTCTCCAGTCGAGGTTTCAAAAGTAAAATGGTGCTTCAGGTTCACGATGAGCTTTTATTTGATGTCTATTTGGCGGAGCTTGGGGACATAAGGGAAATAATCAAAAACGGGATGGAAAATGTTATAGAGCTCAAGGTTCCTTTGAGGGTTGAAATCGGAATTGGCAAAAACTGGTTGGAGGCGCATTGATAATATGTCGGTTGTAGGTTTAACGGGCTCTCCGGGAGCGGGCAAAACAACGATCGCCAATATATTCAAGGAGTTGGGGGCGGAGATTGTCTCTGCGGATGAAATCGGCAGGGAGGTGGTCGAATCCAATTCGGAAGTTTTGGAGGCGTTGATAAAAGCTTTTGGGAAAGACATTTTGGACGAGAGGGGAAATTTAAATCGCAGACAGTTGAGCGGAATTGTTTTTTCCTCCGATGATGCGCTTAAAAAACTAAACCGAATAGTCCATCCCTCTTTGCTGATGGAATTAAAGCGGATAATCGATGAGCATCGCTTTGCAAAGGGGGAAAAATTGATGATTGTTGATGCGGCGTTGATTTATGAATGGGGGATTGCGGATTGGTTTGATGCGGTGATAGTTGTTTATGCTGACCTTTGGTTGCGGATAAAACGGTTGAAATCGCTGGGTTTAACCGAAAGTGAAGTGATGGGCAGAACCGATTCCCAACTGCCGCAGGAGGAGAAAATCCGTCGTTCCGACTACACGATAGAGAACAACGGATTGCTCAAAGATATCCGCCCCGAAGTTGAAAAACTTTATCGTATTTTAATGCGCCCGAAATAGCTGACTACAAATTTAGCGAGACTTATTAGCGGGAACCAAATGGGTGGATTATGATGGGGAAATACTAATAGGGAAAACTGGGATGATAATTTCGATGGGGGGGAATAAAACTTGCGAAAAGTTTTTGGGGTTGATATAATATAATTTGAGAAATATTCAAATTGGCCTAATTAGAAGCACTTATAGAAATAGAAAGTACGAAGGAGCTAAAAACTGCTCTTGGGTTCGAGTCCCAGTTTCACTGCTTCTTAATAAAGGGAATATTTCCGAATAAATTCTCGAAATGTTCATAAAAAAGCAGTATCCTTCGGATAAAATCCGAGATTTTTAAGCAGGCTCTAATAGGATTATATCGGAGGAGTTTAAAATTATTTAAGGTCAAAAAGATGATAAAAAGAATTAAAAAAATTAAGGGAGTTGGAAGATTTTTGAATGTCGGCCATACGGAGCTTGGCCGATTAACCTTAATCTATGGCCCTAATTGTTATGGCAAGTCAACCCTTTCTGATATTTTCCGTTCAATAGCGAATAAAAATCAAGAGATTTTATCAAACAGATATTCTATTGTAAGAAATGGTGGCCCTATTGCCCAAGAAATATGTTTTAGCGTTAAAACTGATGTGGATCAGACAGAACAAGATATTTCTTGCGTTGACCGAAAGTGGAATACAGGAAGCTTCAATTACTCGATAGAAGTTTTTGACTCTCGGTTTATTGAGGATAATGTTTTTACCGGTTTAACAATTTCAAGGGACAATAAAAAAAACCTTACCAATTTGTTGATAGGTGAAAAAAGTGTTGAGATTGGCAAACAAATAGACTCTTTAAAAAATAAATCGCTTCACGAAAAGACAAAAGATATTGGCGAACTTGAGGATTCGCTCAAAAGAAATTTGGGAACTTTAAATTTAGGAATAAGTCTTGAAGACTTTATATCAGTCGAGAAGCCGGATGATATTGAAACGACTAAATCTAAATTAACTATGCTTCAAGAAAATCTGAAGAAAGTTATAAAATTAATTTCGGAAAAGAATAAGATTCTCGAACTCGATGGACCATTAATACTTTCTATAGAAGATCCCGAGCCGACAATTAAAATTCTAAAAGATTCGCTGGAAAAAGGTTTTGAAGATATAAACGATACTGCATATAAGCGAATGCGAGAACATATAGAACAACACTTCAAATCCCACGATGGCGAAGAAGAAGAGTGGATTGAAAAAGGGGTAAATGCCTATCTTAAACAAAATAAAGATACAACCGTCTTAAATTGTCCGTTTTGTAGTCAATCTTTAGCTACAGTTGTTGATCTTATTGAGACATATAAAACAGTGTTCAGCGAGGAATATGAAAGCTTTTATAATGAAGCTCTTAGAATGCTGGACGATAAACATCAAGAATTCAATAAAATTATTAACAACATTAAATTAGTAGAAAATTCAGTAAATAAAAATTTGGCAATTTGCGGACGCTGGCAGGGTTATTTTACAGACGAGACCCAAAAACTCATTGAACAAATAGATAATTTCAGCAATAAAGTGAATAAATCCAAAAGCAACCTCGTAGGGCTAATGGAAGAAGTTTCCGGCAAATTTGGAGAACTTATCGGTGAAAAAAAGAAGAAGCCTTTTGTTTCTATTAAGGAATTTCCTACTGGCGATAAATTACTAACCACTTATCAGCAATTCGCAGAAATGGTAAATAAATACAATGAAGACGTAAAGTTACTTATTATAGAAATAAACACCCTTAAAACAAGGAGTCAGAATGACCAACTAGTAAAAGAGTCAGAAAACTTGAGCAATAAAATAGAGGACATAAAAACAAAAATAAAAAGATCCGAATTAGCGGCAGATATAGACAAATATCAACTTTTAAAAAGAGAGAAAGATAAAATAGAACAGGAAATTAAAAAATTGCAGGAAAAACTAGAGCAAGAAAATACAAAATTCATTGAGCAATACTTTCAGGATACAACGCACATTTTTAATAGATTAGGCTCTATTGACTTTGAAATTCAGACAACTTATAGACGTTGGGGAGGTCAGCCGGTATATGAACCGACAATCAAATTTGCAAACGAAGAAATTACTTTTAATCGATTACCATTTATATTTAGTGATGCGGACAGGAGGGCTTTGGCATTTTCAATTTTCATTTCAAAACTCAGAAATAAAAGTGAGGCTGAATTAAAAAATACCATCGTTTTTTTAGACGATCCAATAACCAGCTTTGACGACAATAGAATTTCACAGACCTTTATAGAGATTAAGAATCTTACAACATCTTGCCGCCAATTAATTATAGCTGCACATCACAGCAGATTTTTACTTGATACTTACGAGAAACTAAAAAGCCTTCCGAATCTGGATTTAAAATTTATTGAAATCAAAAGAGATGGTTTTGGTACCCTCTTTGGGTTGGTTAGTGATCCTAAAACTAGATTAGACCCCCATGCTCAAGAAATAGAGAAGGTGGAAAGATTTATTAATGGCGATTCTGATGTAAACGCGTCGGACGTGCGTAGATCATTAAGACCAATACTAGAAAAAGAGATAGAGTGGAGGTTCAGAAGAGACTTAAAAGGAGTATCTTTTGAGGGGCTTGGCGATATTGTTACCAAACTGAAAGAAAAAAATTCAATAAGCGAGAAGATAGCAAGAAGGATTTACGACTTTAATGACGTACTTATAGATGACCATCACGAAACAACTTTAGATACGAATGAAGATACAAGAAATTTGTCTAGAGATATCATTGAATTTATTTTTAAAGAACTAATCCCTAATAGTAAGTCCTTGAATTCTGAATTTAAAAAACTTGATAAATAGGGATTTTGGTGGATAATAAAACTAACTTTACCTACCGCCCTTTATTTTGTAGCCCGTCGCTTTCTGAAAAAATTTCGGTAAAGTTAGATAGCAGGTGGTGAGGATAATCCATCGCCTGTTGAGTCTTTAAAAAATTGGGTTTAATATTATATTCCCAGGGATCATTCGGTAAATAAATCCAGGTACTCTTTTAATATGAACATTCTGTTTCGCGAAAAGCCAGTGTATTCTCTTAAAATATTAATCTCCACAAGATCCTTTATGAGAGAGTTTGCTGCTTTATAAGATACATCAAGAACATCCTGCGCCTGACGGACACCGATAATAGGTTTCCCAAACATATATTCAAGAAGTCTATTGCCCGATTTCGCCCTTCTCCCCAGTTTTAATATCTCATTATCATATCTCCTTTTCAATTTGATAATATTCTCTAAAGTCATCTTGCCGTTTTCTACGGTTTCTATTATTACTGAAAGGAAAAATATTATCCACTGTTCAATATCATTTTTTAGCCGAACAGAGTTTAATATATCATAATAGGCGGCGCGGTGCTTCTCAAAAAAGTAGGAAATGTAAAGAGTAGGCTTTCGTAATAAACCATAATAAATCAATTGCAGAGTTATAAGCAACCGCCCTATCCTACCATTGCCGTCTAAAAAGGGATGTATCGTTTCAAATTGATAGTGAGTTAAAGCTACTTTTATAAGGTGCGGTATGCCAAGGGATTCATTGTGCCAAAATTTCTCCAAATCTTTTAAAAGGTTAGGCAATTCCCTATGATGAGGAGGAACGAAAGAAGCGTTGCGCAAATTTGATCCCCCAATCCAATTTTGACTTTTGCGGATTTCCCCCGGTTGCTTTTGCTGACCCCGTACCCCTGATAATAGAATTTTATGTGTCTCCCCTATCAATCGCATACAGAGAGGTAATTCCTTAAGTTTATCAACCGCAAAATTAATTGCTTTTATGTAATTTTGAACTTCCTCCCAATCGTCTCTTATCTCCGGTTTTATTTCCTCCTTCGGGAGGACAGCTTCAGTTATATTGGTTTTCGTACCTTCGATTTTACTTGAGGTCGTAGCCTCTTTTATAATATGCATTTGAATAAAAAAATCGACATCTGGGACAAGTAAAGAATAGGCATTTAATTCCCCTAAAAGCCTTGCAGCCTTTTCTAACAAAATATCTATATCGGCACTATGCCATTTGAACCTTTTATTGACATAGTTTGGTGTGAAGCTTTTATATTCGGATTCTGTTGCCCTGAGCTGTTTTTCGTATTTGCCGGAAGCAAAATCCATTTCATCCATATATTCTTATCCTAATTAGATTATGCCGATAAAAAGTAAAATATAAAATTCCTTATGTTCATTTTAGCTCTAAAAGTAAAATAAGGCAAATTATATTTTACTTTTAGGTAAATATGGAAGATTTAACACCCCCTCGTTCTATAAATACTATAATAATTTTAGGAATATCTGTTTTCCATAATATTTCGTAAAGAAAGCGGCGGAAGAATGTCCGCCGCTTTAATATGTTCGTTTCAGCAATACTTAATAATTATGCTATTTCACCAGCGTCATCTTCTTAATCGATGTCTTGCCTAAATTGGTGAGTTTTGCGTAATATATTCCGCTCGGCATATCCGCGGCATTCCATCTTATACTGTGCGTTCCCGCCGACAAATAACCATCAACCAGCTTCGCCACCTCCCGCCCGGCGATATTATAAACCGTCAAGTCAACCTCTCCCCCATAAACCAAAGAAAAGTTGATATTGGTCGCCGCATTGAAAGGATTCGGATAATTGCCGTGCAAAGCAAACTCGACAGGATGCGAAGCGTTGGAATTATCATCGGGGAGCTTGATATCGTGATTCTCGTTCCATTTATCGAGACCGACCACATCCCAATCGGCGGAGTTTCCACCCGCACCTTCAATTACCGTGAACGGAAACGATGCCGAGCTGATTACGCTGTCGGGATAATCCCCACAATAAGCGATATAATTATAGTCGCCCAACGGTGCATAACCCGGAATATGTTGGGTCATAGCAGCTGTCAAGGTATCGTGAGGGAGCATAATTATATGATCCATTTCCTGAATCGGACCATAAATTCCATAATCGGGGACATCGAGCATAATCCACACATCGGTAACCTGAACATCAGCCGTGTTGTTGATAAGCACGCCTGTGTATTGGAAACTACCGCCCGGCGTGACTACAACGGGGTCTTCGGCAGGTATCATATCGATGTAGATATCCGGCATAGAACCGCCCGATATGGCGAACATCTTGCCACCGCTGGAGAGATATTGAGTGCCGGCGATAATATCACAGTTCCCATCGCCATCCAGATCGCCCGCCGCCCGAACCGTTTTCAGACGGTTTCCGGTATTGTACTGCCACAATATCGAGCCATCGGAACCATCGCAGAGATAAACATTATAATCGAAACTCCCACCGACAACCTCATCGATACCATCCTGCGTGACATCGGGAACATTATCGATAGTCCAGACATCACCGCCGTTTAAATCCCCCACAGTTGTGCTCCAATTGACCGCTCCGGTGGCGCCATCAAGGGAGATGATACGATTATCCCAACTGGCAACCAACGCCTCCGGAATACCATCGCCGTTCTGATCGCCGCCGACTTTAACCTCCATCACGCTTGTGCCGATATTCGATTGCCAAATAAGGTCTCCATTTGCCGCCGATAAGCAGTAAACATTTTCGGACCACGAACCGGCTAAAACATCCTGCAATCCATCGCCGTCCACATCGACGAAACCTTCGACATCCCAAACTGATTGGCCTGTATGGTATTCCCAAATCAAAGTACCGGTAGCACCATCAACGCAAATTACTCTATCTTCATACGGATCGCCGGCGCCGATAATTGCCTCCGGGGCATCATCGTAGTTGATCGAGCCTATGGAAGAAACGGCGAAAACCGCATCATTTGCTTGGAATTTCCAAATCAGCGAACCGTCAACGCCTGACAGGGCTACCGCAGCATCTTGATAGGAACCAAAGCCAGCCAAGACATCAGGGATGCCATCGAAATTCAAATCGCCGGTCATATGTATTGAATAGCACCAACCACTGGGTTCGTGGACATAAGTATCGTAAACCCATTCGGTAGAGCCATCGGCGCCATTGATAAGGAAAGCACTTCTGCCACCCCAAGCGGTGCCTAATAAAACCTCATCGATTCCATCGCCATCATCGTCGGTATAGCGGGAAAGGCAGTCATCACCATAACCTCCCCCGGATGATACGCCACCTTGGGGTCCGGCAGACCAAAGGACGACAGGACTGCCGTTATTTCCGGGACCTGACAAACAAAACAGGTTATGATCGCCTTGATAAGCTGAATTACCCCAGATGCCGACTACATCGGGATGGGAATCGCCATCGACATCGGAGAATCCCATCACGCAGACACAATGATCATCCGGACCTTGATAGGACCAGATAAGGTCGCCCGCTTGGTAAGCAAACGAGCTACCCGCAAAGAGCATTACCCCAAGGAGAACAACGCCAGTTAACATTTTTCGCATAATAACCTCCGTAGTTTCGATTGATTATGACAAAGGGCTTTATTTAAATAATTCTGATTTCAAAACAACGCTAATGGGTAGAAAATCTAATGGAGCAAGAGTAAAATAATTTTATATACTTAAAATATACTCTTAATTTCGAATCCGTCAAGGGATATTTGGAGAGTAGGATAAACTAAAAGCAGGGCTGAAATCCGCGTCAATGATATTTTTTCCAATGTTTACAAACACCGGGGGCGATATGAGACAGCGGTGCTGGTATTTTTTCGCAAGGGTGTCCGTTGTGGCCGCCGGATTTGATATTTCTTTTCATTTATCCGCCAAGAACTGTTAACAATTATCCTTATATAGAGATATAATAATTTTAGGGTGATAATTTTAATTTTTCCGCTTGAAAAGGCTTTGTTTTTATGCTATGGTTTTTTGTGGCGAAGGAGGAATTAATGGCTGGAAATTATACATCGCCAAAGCGTTATCATCCTAACTAATTGAGGGGGGGGGACTTATGTAAATACGCCTACGCAGGTAATTCCCCTCTACCCCGCCCCCCACCTTGAAATCCCACACATAAAAGTATTTTAATCCACTAATAGATTTTTAAATTTTACCCACAGGGGGAAACTATGAAAAATTCTATCTGGAAAAAGGAGATTGTATTTTTAATCTTTTTGCTTATATTAATTTATGGGGTGGTGAATGCTACGCCCCTGATAGGGAGCTGCTATAAATCGGAATTTAGTCGGGATCATATAATAAATACAGGCTATATTAATTTGACAGGGATAACTGATTTGAGATTCGGTATGCGATGGGGTGATATTGACGAGATAATCAATTCCGATTCTTTGGGTTATTATCCGCCGAAGGATGTTTTTCAACCGCTGTTGGATTCTATCAATAAGTATGTCCCTTCGGATGTGGAATGCATATTTCAGTTGAAATTTTGGAACGCTTACAAGATGGCGGATCCGGATTCCACCGGGACTGCTTGGTGCAAGAAGGATGTTTACAAGGTGCATCCTGATTATGTTGAGGACTTCAAGGATATGTGTTATGGTTTGGGAGTGGCATTAGGAGGGAGGGTAAATTATTTTGTTCTCCACAATCAGCCGAATGCTGGTTGGAATGAGGATGGGGGTGGGGTGTTTTGGCGTAATTCGCCGGAGGATTTTGCGTGGCAGTGCAAGATATGTGCGGAGCAGATAAAAGAAGGGAACCCCGATGCCTATGTGATATATGGTGGTTTCGGGGGGACAAAGGTTGATAGCGGATTTATCCCTCGGGCGGTTAATGCTATAATGACTTACCAGACACCAAAGATCGATGCTGTGGATTTCCATTGGTACGATATTTTGCATTCGGCGGATACGATGAGATATATAGCTGAAAAGCTACACAATTTTACCGATTCCTATGACCTCGATTGGACAGTCCTTGAAACCAACGGTCCAAGAATCGTCTTCCCGTTGGATAGCATTCCCCAAGGCTGGGGTGAAAGCATAATCGATTCGCTCAACGATATAAGTCAAGGGCATGAAGAGCATATACTCGATCATCTAAGGGATTGTTTATATGCTGGTACGCGTATCGTAGATCCCGCCAATTTGGGATTGCCGGAGAATTATAATATAGTTCAGCCTATAAAGGTTGATGAGTTTAACGGACGCGTTCCGATATTTATTGCTAATGGAGCGAAGATAGTTAATTGGTTCTCAGCTTACACCGCATTTGATGAACAATGGTTGTCGAACCTCGATGAAATCCCCTGTACGGATAACGAAATTATGTCCCAAGGTCCCGAAGGGAAAGTGGAGATGGTAATAAAATCCTGTCAGAACTGGCCATTGAATGTGGCTAAGGTTGATTTTGGTGTGTTTGGGAGCACTGATCTATCCGATAGGATGAAGGAATACATTGATTCATTAAATCTGCCGAAAATATCGCCGCCGGGGCAAAAGCAGATGGATATTAATTTAAGAGGGATTACATTATGTAGTTATCCTAACGCGTTTAATTCTTCTACTAAAATCTCTTATTATCTTCCTGAGGATATGGAAGTAAAATTAGAGATGTTTGATATTCTTGCCAGAAAAGTCGACATACTCGATACAGGAATTAAGGGTAAGGGGCAACATACCGTCATTTGGGATGCAGGTAAATATGCCGGAGGCGTTTATTTTTGTAGGTTATCTACCAGCTTATGTTCAAAGGTAATTAAAATGACTTTGCTCAAGTGAACTTGATAAAAAAGGGACAGGGCGTAACTCCCTGTCCCTAAAAAATGATTGTTAACTTCGAGGTGAGATATGAAATTGATGGTGCTGAATATAGCGATGATAGTTATTTGCCTTTTGCCGAAGATGGCGTTTTCGGAAATTGGCATTTTATGGACTAAGCAATTTGATATGGGGCAGGGGGCAGGTTTTTTCGATGTTGTAGAAAATAGCGATGGAGGTTATATAGCAGTGGGGGATGCCTTATTTGGATCTGATACTCTCAACCAATGGTATTTACATAAAAGCGATCAATCTGGAAATGTTGTATGGGATAAATTATACGGCGGTAGTTTAGTTGATCGTGCCTATTCGGTACAAAGGGTTGAAGATTCGTTGTTTGCTGTAGCAGGATATACATTTTCCTTTGGGAACGGCGGCGCGGATGTATGGTTGCTGAAGGTGAACGAAGATGGTGATACACTCTGGTCGCATACCTATGGAGATACTCTTGACAATTATGCGTTTTGTATGAAGCATATGAGCGATGAAGGGTATATAATGGCGGGAGACACTAAGATAGCAAATGGTAATTATGATATATGCCTTGTGAAAGTTGATTCGATCGGTAATATTAAATGGAGTGGAGAATATGGCGGAGATGATTATGACGATGGTTATAGTGTTTTGGAGACGGATGATGGGAATTATTTTGTGGTGGGGGATGCGGCGGCGTCTAATGTTTTATTGGTGGATAGTTTGGGGAATTTGATAAATGAGCATCACGATGATAATGCTTACTATGGTGCGACGAAATCGCATACGCCGGGGAGATATGTTGTTTGCGGCGGGAAGCCGGCATATTATAACGATGATTTATTCTATTATTTATTTTTAGCGGAGTTTACCGATTCGCTGCATTA
>JALSTH010000041.1 GCA_026983835.1 Candidatus Zixiibacteriota bacterium
ATATCAAAATTATCAATAGCAATAATATTAATTTTTCGCGGAGATTCAAATCCAACAGCTTTTTATTTTCTTCTTTCGTAACCTCGCCGAATAGCACCCGCTGTATCATCCACAACATATAAACCGCCGAAAGAATAACCCCCGTGGCAGCCACCGCCGCATAAACCGTATTTGATTTGAAAGTCCCGAGCAAAACCAAAAACTCCCCGACAAAACCGTTGGTCCCCGGCAATCCGATTGAGGATAAAGTAATAATCATCAGCATAACTGAAAAGACGGGGATAACTTTTGCCAACCCTCCGAAATCCTCGATAAGTCTTGTGTGCCGTCGCTCATAAATCATCCCGACTATAAGGAACAATGCCCCGGTGGAAATACCATGATTAATCATCTGCAACACCCCCCCCTGCAATCCCTCAATGTTCAGGGCGAAAATACCAAGCATAACAAATCCCAAATGGGACACCGAAGAATACGCAACCAAACTTTTTACATCCTTTTGAACAAAAGCCATCATCGCACCGTAAATTATTCCGATAATAGCCAAAATTGAAATTACGGGAATAAAGGTAAATACCGCTTGAGGAAATAAAGGAAGACAAAACCTGAGGAAGCCATAGGTCCCCATTTTCAGCAATACCGCAGCTAATATAACACTTCCGGCGGTCGGAGCTTCCACATGGGCATCCGGCAGCCAAGTATGGAATGGGAACATCGGAACCTTAATGGCAAACGCAAGAGCGAAAGCGGCAAAAAGCCACATTTGGATATTACCGGGTATCGGAAGTCGGGTCAGCTCCAATAGATTAAAAGTAAATACGCCGGTATAATCATAGTTGAGAAAATACAGATATAGTATGGCGATAAGCATCATCGCCGATCCTGCCATCGTATATAAAACGAATTTTACGGTCGCATAAATCCTCCGAGGTCCTCCCCAAATACCGATGATAAAATACATCGGGAAAAGCATCGCTTCCCAAAAGACAAAAAACAAAACCAAATCAAGAGAAACAAAAACTCCGAGCATTCCGGTTTCCAACGCCAAGAAGGAAATCATATATCCTTTGACTTTTTCGGTTATCGATCCAAAGGACGCCCATATCGCCAGCGGGGTCAAAAGGGTTGTCAGCAATACCAAAAGCATACTTATCCCGTCAATACCGAAAAAATATGATACACCCAACGAAGGTATCCACTTGATATGCTCCACAAATTGAAAATCCGCCGTTGAACTGTTTAACATAAAAAACAGCGGCAGAGATATAAGGAAATTCAGCAACGCCGTAAACAGGGCGACGAGTCGAATGGCGCTAACATCTTCCTTTTTTATCAGCAGGATAATTATTATCCCCAACAACGGGAGATAAGTTATAAGGGATAAAATTGGAAATCCGCCGCTATACATATTACCCTATCTAAAAATAAAATACCCTAAAATAATCACAACACCGAACATAAAGGTTACAATGTAATGCCGCACATATCCGGTCTGGAACCATTTCAACACTTCGCCCGTCCATTCGGTAATGTAAGCGATTAAATTGACACTTCCATCGATTATAACCCTATCGAATATGTTATACATTATTCGAGATAACTTGATGAACGGCTTAACGACAGTATAACCATAGAACTCGTCCACATAGTATTTATTATAAAGCACCGTATATACACCCTTGAATTTCTTAGCAAAAGCAACAGGTAGCTCCGGCTTGGCAATATACATTTTATAAGCGATATAAATGCCTGTTAAAGCAATAATCACCGAGATAATCATAAACAGCCATTCCGTTCCCGCGGAATGATGTCCCTCGATAGCGGATTCCGAAAAATGGGCGAATGACGGTTCAAGGAACCTGCCTATCCTATCCGAACCGTCCAATAAATGAGGTATCCCCACATATCCGCCGATAACGGATAGAACCGCCAATGCGATAAGAGGGATTGTCATAACCGATGGCGATTCATGAATGTGTTTCTCAATATGCGATTTAACCCTCGATTCACCATAGAAGGTCATAAAGATGAGCCGAAACATATAAAGGGCAGTTAAGCCGGCGGTAATAACCCCTATTATCCACAAAAGAATATTTCCTTGAGGAGAAGCAAAGGATTCCCATAATATCTCGTCCTTGCTGAAAAATCCTGAAAATCCGGGGACACCGGAAATGGCCAATGTCGCTATCAACATCGTCCAAAATGTTATCGGTATCTTTTTCTTAAGCCCGCCCATATACCGCATATCCTGTTCATTGGAGAGGGCATGCATAACCGAGCCGGCGCCCATAAATAGTAACGCTTTGAAGAAAGCATGCGTCATTAAATGGAATATACCCGCTCCAAACGCCCCGACACCGCAGGCTAAAAACATATATCCCAATTGACTTATGGTGGAATAAGCAAGCACCCGCTTTATATCGAATTGGGTCAAGGCGATCGTAGCGGCGAAGATGGCTGTCAACGCACCGATAGCTGCGACTATCCCCATCGTGAGTGGAGCGAGCATATACAGCGCCGACATACGCGCCATCATATAAACACCCGCAGTCACCATAGTAGCAGCGTGTATCAAAGCCGACACGGGAGTAGGACCCTCCATCGCATCAGGAAGCCAAATATAAAGGGGTATTTGAGCCGATTTACCCGTAGCCCCGACGAACAGCAACAAAGTCATAATAGTAACCAATATCCCGCCACTTGCCAATAGTCGCGGAGCCTGTTCGGTTATCTGCGCTATATTGAGGGTACCGAAAGTAACGAATATAAGGAATAAACCTAATAGAAATCCATAATCCCCTATACGGTTGACGATAAAAGCCTTTTTACCGGCATTGGAGGCTGATTTTTTTGTAAACCAAAATCCTATCAAGAGATATGAGCATAAACCGACACCTTCCCATCCCACGAATAAAACCAATAGATTAGCCCCCAAAACAAGCAATAGCATCGAGAAAGTAAACAAGTTCAAGAAGGAAAAATAGCGGGCATAAGATTCATCATGCCCCATATAGCCGTGTGAATAGATATGGATTAGAAACCCCACACCGCTGACCATTAAGATCATCAGAGCCGATAACGGATCCAAATAAAACGAGAAAGCAGCATTAAATTTACCCGCTGATATCCAATCGAATAGTTTCTCCACATATATGCGCGATTCGGGCGGCAAAGCAATCAATCTGAAAAACAATACCGCCGACCAGACAAACGATATCCCGACAGCACCGCAAGCTACCAACGAAACGGTAACCCTGTTGAATTTATTACCGAAAATTCCGTTGATTAAAAATCCCAAAAGCGGGAAAGCTAATATCAGCCAAAGAGGTCCGTGCATATCACCACTTCATTAAATTAAAATCATCGACATCGACCGACTTCCGATTTCGGGAAATCACCACTGCTAACGCCAACCCGACGGCTGCTTCCGCGGCGGCAACAGTGATAATAAAGAAAACAAATACCTGCCCATCCATATTACGCATATATACCGAAAAGGCAACCAAGGCAATATTCACCGCATTCAGCATCAGTTCAATGGACATCAAAATTATAATTGCATTCCTGCGGATAATCACTCCGATAACTCCGATAGCAAAAATAACTCCGCTCAATACAAGGAAATGCGCTAAACCTAAACTCATAAAAGCTTAAAACCTATTTCTCGTTTTTCTTTTTGGCAAGCAATATCGCTCCAACAATCGCAATTAACAAAAGCACACTGGTCAGCTCAAAAGGAAATAAAAATTTAGTGAAAAGTTCCGAGGAGATAACCGCAATACTTGACAAGGTTTTCGGCACAGGTTCATAAAGGGCTTCACTTCCGCGCATCAAAGCGGTACGAACGAAGAACGCCAATTCAAAAAGGAAAGCCGTGCCCAAAACAATCCCCAAAAACCGAGTAAACTTTTTATCATCTTCGGAGATCAACTCCTCCTTCAAATTCAAAAGCATTATAATAAATAAAAACAGCACCATTACGGCACCGGCATAAACTATCACCTGCAAAGCCGCTACAAAAAGAGCTCCCACCAATGCAAATAAACCGGCGATTACACACATCACAAACACCAAAGCAATCGCGCTCGAAACCGCTGAACGCAGGGTTATCACCAATATAGAACCGAATATACATAGTATCGCGAATATTATGAAAATCGCTAACTGCAAAACAACCTCTTATACATCATCAGGTCCCATCGTCGGAGTGGGCGATCGAAAATCAAATCTGGTTTTTCTGATAAATTTATGCCCTTCCTTAACACGCCGCTCTTTTTCAATTTTATCGAAATTATCTAAAAGCATATCCTTAGTATATATAAAATCGGGAATATTATATTTTGCAAATTCAAATTCCCTTCCGAGAAAAATAGCTTCCTCCGGGCAGGCTTCTTCGCAATAACCGCAAAAGATACAGCGGATTTCGTTAATAATATATATCTTCGCTTTTCGTTCGCCTCGCTCATTCTCATAAGGCTCCATATAAATACAATTAGCCGGGCAAGCCGCCGCACATAAACCACAACATACACATCTCTCCTCACCATCATCATATCTCGCCAAATAATGTAGCCCTCGATAGCGAGGAGATAAATCAGGTTTGACATCGGGATATTCAAGGGTAATCGGCTTCTTGAATATATTTTTAAAAGTTGTTGCCAACCCTATCGGAATTGCCTTTATAACAGTTGTTAGAAAATTAGCCATTTAACATTCCTCTATAACACCATAAATATCCCGGTCAACAAAATATTTAAAAGCGCCAATGGAAGCAATATCAACCATCCGAACCGCATAAGTTGGTCGTAACGAAAGCGGGGGAGAGTTCCTCTTATCCAAACGAATGCGAACAGGAAAAATCCCACCTTAATCAAAAACCAGATTATCGGGGGAAGTATCGGCCCCTGCCATCCCCCGAAATAGAGAGTGGTGATTATCGCCGAAACCGCTATAATATGTGCATACTCAGCCATAAAAAACATTGCAAATTTCATACTCGAATATTCGGTGTTGTATCCGCCGACAAGCTCGGATTCCGCTTCCGGTAAATCGAACGGGATACGATTCGTTTCCGCCAAGGCGCAAATCGCAAATAGTATAAATCCCAAAGGCTGGCGGAAAACAAACCATTTAATAATACTGCTTTGCTGATTAACAATTTCAGTCATCGAAAATGTCCCGGCAATCATTAATAAACCAACCAAAGCCAATCCCATCGAGACTTCATAACTTATCATCTGAGCGGTGGAACGAATCCCGCCCAAAAGAGGATATTTGGAGTTGGAGGCCCATCCCCCCAAAATAATCCCATAAACTCCAATGGAAGAAACCGCCAATATATATAAAATCCCGATGTTCATATCGGAGATCACCATAGTTATATTCCTGCCGAACAGCGTTAAACTGCTCGATACGGGAACCACCGCTATTGTCAACAGCGCAGGTATGAAAGTTATGGTCGGCGCCAAACTAAAAATGATTTTATTGGCTCCGGCAGGCAAAACATCTTCTTTGGTCAAAAGCTTGATAGCATCGGCTATCGGCTGCAGTATTCCGTTGGGACCGACCCTGTTAGGACCTATTCTGTTTTGTATCCACGCCACAACCCGCCTTTCGAACAGGGTCATATATGCCACCATCAGCATCAATCCTCCGAAGATTACCAAAACCTTAACAATCGTTAATATAATATCCAAAGTATCCATCTAAAGCTTCTCAAGTTTCACATAAACTAATTCCGATTCGGTGGACAACAAAGAATTGAACTCCGCCTCGATAAAATTCACCGGTAAATAAACCGTCCCCGGACGAACATTACTATTTGTGGAAATTTTCATCGTAAGATTACCATAGGGAGAGCTCACCCTTATTGTATCATTTTCCAATAAACCCATTTTCTCCGCATTGTCCGGATTTAAATATAAGCGCGGACCCGGGTCTATTTTATTCATCGATTCGGCATAATAAGTTAAATATCTTTTTTGATAAACCGAGGAACCGTAGGTTAAAATCAAAGGATATTCCCCCGATGGAGCAGGAGGTGATAGCGGTTTAAAAGTTCCGACATCCCCAAAACTCTCACCTTCAAAATCAAAATTAACCATCAGTCCGCCAAATTTCATACCTTTATATACGATATTGGCGAAAGTATCGAAAAGCGAGGTCATTTCCGCCCAAATATCAGCCGGGGAGGAATAATCATTTTCCAATCCCAATCTCTGAGCAAGGCGCAGGATTATCTTCCATCCCTCCGCGGAAGAATAAGCGGGATCATAAGCTTTTTCGAAATACTGCAATCTGCCTTCGGTGGAAATCATGCTCCCTTCCCGCTCAGGGAAAGCGGCAAGCGGTAAAACGACATCACACAATTTACCGGTTTCGGTTAAAAATGTCTCACAGGATATTTTGAAATCGGCAGTCTTAATAGCCTTTTCAACTTTTTTCCGGTCGGGATAAAAACTTACAATATCCGCCCCAAACAAAAGCAAAGCCTTTATATTTCCTTCTATAGAGCTATCAATAATACCATTTGTATTCAATTCATAAGTTTCGGGATGAGAATCCAGCCCCCATTTTTCAAAAATCGTTTTTCGGTTTTCTTCATTGTTCAATACACCCCCGGGCAAAATTCCGGTCATCATACCCCAAATGATATTCCCCAAATAATTCGAGCCATCAAAAAGAATATTTATTCTGGAATCCTCGCTCAAAAGATTTTTAATGGCTATAACCAAATCGATATTCTTGCCGCCGCGGGGATTGTTGTATAAATCCTCA
>JALSTH010000042.1 GCA_026983835.1 Candidatus Zixiibacteriota bacterium
TAAAATCAATGTTTTCTCCGACCTCAATTTCTCCGCCCAATTCTTTATCAAAGAAGAAGCCACCCCTGCCGACATTGCCATTTCCTCAATATCATCATTACCTTTCAGCGCAGTGTATAAAGCCAACAGAAAATTGTACTCGCCCTGTGGGAAATATTCGATGCTCTCGACAGGGTGCAATGTATAATCGGTTTTTCTATGATAAGCCGCAAAGCACCGAGAGTCCCCGGCGAAAATCGCCTTTTTGACCCAAAGTGTCATAACCGGATGTCGAGCTTCGGAATCGGTTCCCAAAATCAGTATATTGGGGTATCTATCGAATTTGTTGAAATGGACACGGTTAGGCAAAAGGCTCAATATCTTCCTTAACAATTGAGGCGACGGGGTGAATCTATCCTCAAAACGGAAATCGATATTATCAGTTTCAAGTATTTGTCTCCCCATCCTTCCGAGCAAATAAGCTTCCTCATTAGAAAGCATTTCATTACCGATAATACCGATAGAATTACCGCCGTATTTGTCTTTGGTATCGAGAACCTTGCGGGAGATAAAATCGAGCGCCTCATCCCAAGTTGCATCAACCAACTTTCCTTCCTTGCGGATTTTCGGGTTCTTCAAACGGCGATTGCTGTCGGCATAAAGACCGCCGAACCTTCCCCTATCGCAAATCAACCCATCATCGACACTCCTATTCCAACGGGAATATATACGGAATAAAGTTTGTCCTTGATGCCACAAAGTAGTATTGCAACCATCGCCGCACAGATGACAAACCGAAGGAGTTTTCTTCAATAACCAGGACCGCACACGATATCGAAAGGAATCGGCGACTAAAGCCCCGACAGGGCAATTTTCAACCGTGTTGCCAGAAAATTCAGAACGAAACGGCTTTTTCTTATGCCTATTTATAAGAGTTTTATATCCCCGATTAAAAGCTCCGAGGTCATCATCACCGGCGATTTCTTTTATTATACGGGTGCATTTATAACATTTAATGCATCTATTTGCGTTTAACCAAATTACAGGACCCAAGCGGACATCATCGAAAACATATTTTGGGTCGAGAGCGATTCTATTTCGCGACTCAATGGTTCGTGTTTTTTCAGGTCCGTAATTAAATGTGTGGTCCTGAAGGAGACATTCACCACCCTTATCACAGGTAGGACAATCCAATGGATGATTCGATAATATAAATTCCAAAACCGATTTTCGTCCCTGAATTGCCTTCTCAGAAAAAACCTTCACAACCATCCCATCAAGCGCCGGCATTGAACAGGAAACCGCCAACTTAGAGGCTTTTTCAATCTCCACAAGACACATTCTGCAAGCTCCAATCGGTTTAAGACGGGGATCCCAGCAAAATGTAGGTATAATAATTCCCAACTTTAAGGCTGCCTCAAGAATTGTCCGCCCCTTCTGGACCGTTACTTCTTTTCCCTCAATGGTTAATTTTATTAATTCCGGCATTAAATTATACCTTTAACTCATTATGCTAATTAAATGGGAAATGGATAGTTCCCTTTGGTTTTCCACCATTACAAATATTCTCAAACTCATCTCTGAATTTATCGAGAAAACCGATAACCGGCATAGCCGCCGCATCACCCAATGGGCAAACCGTTCTGCCGAGGATATTTTTCGCAATATCATAAAGCAAATCAACATCTTCAGGACGTCCTTCGCCCTTTAACATTCTTTTCAGGATTTTATTCATCCAATTAGTTCCTTCGCGACAGGGAGAACATTTTCCACAGGATTCATGCTCATAAAATTTTGTCAGCTTTTGTAATGCCGATACCATACAGGTCCCATCGTGCATTACAATAACCCCCGCGGAACCGAGCATTGTCCCAGCGGCGGCAAGGGATTCAAAATCCATATTTACATCTATTTCGTCAGCCCGTAAAATCGGAGTTGACGAACCGCCAGGTATTACCGCCTTCAGCGGCCTGTCATCAATGATGCCACCGCCATATTCGTATATCAACTCTTTTAGATTAACTCCCATCGGCAATTCATAATTTCCGGGTCTGTTTATATGTCCTGATAAGCAAAATATCTTTGTTCCGGGGGATTTCTCGGTACCAAAGGATTTGTACCATTCAGCGCCGTTATTTAGGATATGCGGGATATTGCTGAGAGTCTCCACATTATTGATAATAGTGGGACAACCCCATAACCCCTCAATCGCCGGGAAAGGCGGCTTTTGGCGGGAGAGAGGCCTTTTACCCTCGATGGATTCCATCAAAGAAGTTTCCTCACCGCAGATATATGCCCCCCCACCCCTAACAATATGGATATCCAAATCGTATCCGCTTCCCAAAATATCCTTTCCCAAAAAGCCCTTATCCTTCGCTTCTTGAAGAGCTTTCCCAACCTGCTCGGCGGGACGAACAAATTCCCCGCGGATATAAATAAAAGCGGTATGGCATCTTATCGCATAAGCGGAAATTATCGCACCTTCAATCAATTGATGAGGATCGTATTCCATCAGTTGCCTATCCTTAAATGTCCCGGGTTCCGATTCATCACCATTAACGATCAAGTAAATAGGTTTATTCCCATCTTTTGGAAGGAATGACCATTTCACACCGGTGGGAAAGCCGGCTCCACCCCGCCCCCGCAACCAGGACGCCTTTACGATATCCACAACCTCTTCAGGCTGATACTCCTTCAACACCTTTCGGAGAGCGGTATATCCACCGTTTTTTATGTAGGTTTCAATCCTATCCTGATCGGGATAATCTATGTATTTGAAAAGTATTTTCTCACTCATCTATCGCTCTGTTTGGGTTCTTTCGAGGAACCATCTTCCCCGCCATTCTTCCATTTATCCAAAAGTTTATCTACCTTTTCCCGTGTAAGCTTTTCATAATATCTATCCCCGACCTGCATTACAGGACCTGTCCCACAGGAACCGAGGCATTCGACAGTCCACAAAGTAAAAAGACCGTCAGGTGTTGTATCACCGACCTCTATCCCCAATTTTTCCTTGATGTATCCCACCAAATTATCCGCTCCCCTCAAAGAGCAGGATATATTATCGCACACCTGAAGCAAATACTTACCCACCTTATGTTTTGGGAACAAAGTGTAAAAGGAGGCTGCCTCATTTATTTCCAGCCGAGATATTCCCAAGACATCGGCGGCCTCATCAAGCTGGTCGGTCCCCAAATATCCGCACTCATCAAACACAAGGTGCAGGGTGGGTAATAAAGCCGCTTTCTTTGTCGGGTATTTATCCCTCAATGCCTTAATCTTTTCCCGTGTCTCTTCACTGAGATACATTACCTGTCTATTTCTCCCAAAACGATGTCGATACTCCCTATAACCGCAATAACATCCGCCACAAGTCTTCCTTCTACCATTTTATGAATAGCCGAAAGATTTACAAAACAAGGAGGACGAACTTTAACCCGATATGGTTTATTGGTTCCATCGGAAACAATATAAAATCCCAATTCTCCTTTGCCCGACTCTATTGGGACATAAGACTCGCCCTTTGTAGGCGGAATAATCCCGTGCGCAATCAATTTGAAATGGTGGATTAATGGCTCCATTCCGGTAAGGGCTTCCTGCTTCGGCGGCAGTACAAACTTTCTATTATCGCTGCGGTATGGACCTTCGGGCAGACCATCTATCGCTTGATGTATTATCTTGAGCGATTGTCTCATCTCCGCAATTCTACATAGGTATCTGTCATAACAATCGCCGTTTGAGCCAAGCGGAACCTCGAAATGAAAATTCTCATACCCACTATACGGATTAGCCTTACGAACATCATAATTAACTCCCGATCCCCTTAAGGATGGACCTGTCAAACCATAAGCGATTGCATCTTCAGCCGTTATAACTCCGACACCTTTGGTACGGTTAATCCATATTTGATTATTGGTTAAGAGATCCTCATACTCATCTATCGCCGAGGGGAAAGTATTCAATATATTCCGAACCGATTTCTCGAAATTAGGGGGCAAATCATAATACAAACCGCCGGGCCTTATGTAGGAAGTCATCATCCGCTGTCCGGAACAATCCTCGAACAATTTCAAAAGGACCTCGCGTTCCCGAAAAGTATAGAAGAAAACAGTCATTGCCCCGATGTCCAACGCATGAGTTCCCACCCAAACCAAATGGGAATTAAGACGGGTCAACTCCGCAAGGATAACCCTTGCCCATTGCGCTTTCGGAGGAATCTCCAATTCAAAAAGTTTTTCCACAGAAAGCGAATAGCCCAAATTATTCAGCAACGGACCTAAATAGTCCATCCTATCGGTACAGGTAAGCGCTTGGAGATAGGTTTTATTCTCCATTGTCTTTTCAATACCGGTATGGAGGTAGCCGATAATTGGAGTGCATTTGACCACAGTCTCTCCATCAAGCTCCAATTTAAGCCTTAACACCCCGTGAGTAGCAGGGTGTTGGGGACCCATATTGATTTCCATAACCTTGAAATCGGAGTTGTTTTTTATGGCACTTTTATTATTCAAGTCTATCAGGCTCATCCTTGATGTGCTTAGGTGGTTTGGTTCTAATCGGTACTCCGAAATCTATCTCATCGGATGTTAACTGAAAATCTTTCCGCAAAGGATGCCAGGGGAAATCATCACGCATCAAAATACGCCTTAAATCCGGATGGTTCGCAAATTGAACTCCGAGCATATCGAAAACTTCTCGTTCCATCCAATTAGCGGAGGGCCATAAATCGGTGACTGAACGGGGAACAATATCGCCTCCAGCCCTGATTTTTACAAATAATCTTAAATGCTCACCCAAAGAATATAAATTATATATAACCTCAATCCTCTCTTTTCTGCGCGGATAATCTACCCCAACGACATCCATAAGGAAATTAAACCCATACTCTTCTTTTAGGGATTTCATCAAATCGTAATGGACTTCATTATCGACTCTTATCCAATAATCTCCCCGAAAAACGAGAGTCTCTCTTATTCCATCGGGAAATCTGTCTTTTAGCTTCTCGATAATTTCGGGAACGGTCATATTACTTTCTTCCCTGCGAGCGATGCGTCATTATTTTTTCCTGTAATAAATTAATCCCGTGTATTAACTGCTCCGGTCTGGGAGGACATCCCGGAACATAAACATCGACCGGTACAATTTTATCAACGCCTTGAACAATGGCATAATTTCTAAAAATGCCTCCGGATGAAGCGCAGGCTCCCATAGAGATAACATATTTCGGATTTGGCATTTGGTCGTACAAGCGCTTCAAAACAGGAGCCATATTAATTGATACTCTCCCGGCAACAATCATTAAATCGGCTTGCCGCGGCGATGGTCTCATAACCTCCGCCCCAAATCTGGCTAAATCATATCTGCTGGCGAGGGTGGACATCATCTCAATGGCGCAGCAAGCCAACCCGAAACCCAACGGCCATATTGAGGATTTACGCGCCCAGTTGACCACCCTGTCAACCGTCGTCAAAATCAATCCATCACGCAAAAGCCTGTCTACTGCCACCGCAAAGCACCTTTCTTAATAACATAAAGATAACCCACCAAAAGAATAAATACAAAAACACCCATCTCAATCAATCCAAATATACCCAATTTCCTATAGATATAAGCCCAAGGGTATAAAAATATCGCCTCAATATCGAATAGTAGGAACAATATCGCTATGAGATAAAATTTAATGGGAAATCTTTCCCGTGCATCGCCTTTAGCCGGAATACCGCATTCATAAGCGGCATCCTTAACCGGCGTACTTTCCCGCTTCCCGAGAATTTTTGGAATTATCAGCATCACCAAAGGCGTTATTACCGCAAAAGCTAACAATACTAAAATCGGGAAATAAATCCTGAGCATATCCTAACTTTACATAAAAGGTGAATTTATTCACAAAGCATATTAAAATAATAACCTAATTCCTTAGGTTTTAAAATTCTTAAATTTATTGATAGAAAATATCATACATAAAATATCCTGTCAATAGAATTCTAAAATTTTTTGATAACGGCTATCATTATTATATGAATTACAGGAGTTCATCAATCATTTTTTTCTTTTGTTCGCCCTTTAGGATATAAAATTTGCCCTCGGCGTCAGCTGCTATTGTCTTATCGGGCAGTATAGCCTCAGCCCTCGCAAAGGCTATTTTATCTTTAATTTCGCCGGGATATCCTTTAATAAGTAATTCTTGTTCGATACTAACCGATTTTCTAAATTTCACGGTTATTTCCATCGTAACTGAAACAATGTCCATTGAAAAAAGAGCCTTGACCATTACCTCGTCCAACAGTGTGGAAATAATTCCGCCGTGAATAATACCATTATATCCTTCAAATTTATCCCCGGGCACGACCCTACCATATACATAGCCGTTCCCCTCAACGAAATCTATGTCGAAACCTATCGGGTTTTCCCAGCCGCAAACGATACAATTTTTATATCGGAAGAGTTTACCCATTGATATTCCTCATAAGCTGTATCATAATAGCTTTTTGGATATGAAGACGGTTTTCGGCTTGATCGAAAACGACCGAATGCTTCCCATCCATTACCGAATCGGTAATCTCCTCTCCCCTATTCGCCGGTAAACAATGCATTACGATACAGTTCGCATCCGCTTTCGCGACAAGCTCATCATTTATTTGAAATCTCGAAAGCAGTTCTGCTTTTTCAGCTGCTTTATCCTTTTGTCCCATCGATGCCCATACATCAGTGTAAATAACATCCACTCCCGAAACGGCTTCGTTAGGATCGTTGGTAATAGTTATTTTCGACAGACCGATTTCGCGAGCTTTTTTCAGGATTGTCGCATCAGGAGGAGTTTTTGGCGAGGTCCCTATACGAAGGTCAAGGGGAATCCTCGACGCCATATTGAGCCAAGAGTTAGTCACATTATTCCCATCGCCCAAATAAGCTATCTTTACATTTTCAACTTTCCCCAAATGCTCCTTTATTGTCAACATATCCCCCATCACCTGACAGGGATGAGTTAAATCGGTTAACCCGTTTATCACCGGGACATCGGAATGCTCCGCAAGTTGTTCCACATCTTTATGGGAAAAGGTCCTTATCATAATCATAGCAACGAACCTTGATAAAACCTTGGCGGCATCATAAATGGATTCCCGAACACCCAATTGAATTTCTTTATCCGTTATATATAATGAATATCCACCAAGCTGATAAATGCCCGTTTCAAAGGAGACCCTTGTCCTCAAAGAGGGTTTCGTGAAAATACAAGCAACGGTTTTACCTGATAATATCTTGGAGTATTCCGATTCTCCACCTTTCAGATTAATAGCCAGCTGAAAAGTTTCCTTAATTTCTTCCGCTGTAAAATCGGTAATTTTAAGAAAATCCTTTGTCATCTCACCTCCGGTTTTGCAATAGCCCAATGGCGCTATAAGCTTGCTACAATATATATCTACTTAAATCCTCATCTTCTATTATATCCGATAATTTCCCTTTGACCATCTCTTTGGTTATTTTAAGCTTGGTCGTTTTCCCGTCCGGCAAATTGAACATAATATCTTCCAGTAGGGTGGTCATTATGGTATGTAATCGCCGAGCGCCTATATTCTCAGCTGTTTCATTGACCTTCGTCGCCATTTCCGCAATTTTGTTAATGGCTGATTTCGTGAATGTCAATTCCGCTCCTTCGGTTTCCAGAAGAGCTTTGTACTGTTTTATTAATGCGTTTTCCGGTTCGGTCAGGATTCGCACGAAATCCTCAGTAGTCAAACTTTCAAGCTCAACCCTGATGGGGAAGCGCCCCTGAAGTTCGGGAATTAAATCGGAGGGTTTGCTTATATGAAATGCGCCGGCGGCGATAAAAAGAATATGGTCGGTCTTAACCATTCCATATTTGGTCATCACATTACAGCCTTCCACAATCGGGAGTATATCCCTTTGTACACCTTCCCGACTTACATCCGGGCCGGTTTTTGAATTCTCGCCGGCGATTTTATCTATCTCATCTATAAATATTATTCCCGAATTTTCCACACGGTTTTTTGCCTCCTGAATAACTTCCTCCATATCAATCAGCTTGTCCGCCTCCATCTGCTGAAAGATACGCAGCGCCTCTCCTATAGCCACTTTTCGCTTTTTACTTTTCTGGGGCATCAACCCGGAGAACATCTCTTGAAAATTTATGCCCAACTCCTCCATACCCATAGGGCTGAATATCTCCACAACAGGGAACCTATCATTAGGGATATTTATCTCCACCATTCTGGAGTCTAACTTGCCTTCACGCAATTGATTGCGTAATTTATCCCGCGTCCTGTTGTATTTCTGTGTTAACTCATCTTCCTCGCCTTCAAATTCGGTATCTTGTTTCTTCAAAGAGCCTAAAGGTAATAGAATATCGAGCAGGCGTTCTTCGGCCAATACGGATGCTTTTTCTTGAACTTTCCGCGATTGCTCCTGTTTCACCATATTCACCGCCAAATCCATCACATCCCGCACCATCGATTCCACATCTCTACCGACATAGCCGACTTCCGTATATTTCGAAGCTTCCACCTTCAAAAACGGCGAACCATCGATATCGGCCAATCTGCGAGCTATCTCTGTTTTCCCGACTCCTGTCGGTCCGATCATTATGATATTGTTTGGAAGTATTTCCTCTTTGATTTCGGACTTTACATTCTGCCGACGCCATCTGTTCCGCATGGCTATGGCAACCGATTTCTTGGCTTCGTCCTGCCCGATAATATATTTATCCAAATGCTCAACTATTTCTTTAGGGGTTTTATTTTTCAGGGACATATTTTTTATAATTCCTCAATGGTTATATTATTATTCGTATATATACAAATCGAAGATGCTATTTCTAAAGATTTCCTTACGATCTGCACGGCGGAAAGTTTGGAGTTTTGCGTCAACGCCCTCGCTGCCGCTAAAGCATAATTACCCCCCGAACCGACAGCGATAATTTTGTCCTCAGGCTCAATTATATCTCCATTGCCGGATATTATCAAACTTGTCGAACCATCGGTGCAAGCCAACAGCGCCTCTAATCTGCGGAGATATTTATCAGTTCTCCAATCCTTCGCCAACTCGACCGCCGACCGAGACAAATTACCATTATACTCGGATAATTTCGACTCGAAGCGTTCGAATA
>JALSTH010000043.1 GCA_026983835.1 Candidatus Zixiibacteriota bacterium
CAAGGCATACGAAGAATCGGAACCGATAACTTGAGGCGCACTTACATCGACTTTTAAGTCAGTTAAGCTTAAGGATAATGGATCGAAAACCGGAATTGAAAACAGTTTGGACTTAAACCCCGAATATTTTATTATTCGAGGAAGTTGACCCTGAAAATAAATAGGACCCGAAACAGGAATAGTTTTTGTATTCCTTCTCCCCCCGGAGATATATGTTAACTCCAGTTTATCCTTATCGACTATCCCGTGAATCGTAATATCATATTTGCCGGAGGACATACCCGCAGAAAAACTCCTTATCGAGAGGTTGCTGTCCAATAAAGCGAAATTATCGGCTTCGATCTCCCTTATGGCGCCGCCCAGAGGTATCCGCATTTTCATATATTCCTTGTATAGCATCCCCTTGGAGGAGTTTTGATATGATTCATAACTATAACCGACCTTTTCCCCCTTCAGGTAAATGGATGCCCAACTCTGACCTTCGGTGCTGTCGGGAACATCGTCGAAAACTTCGCTTACATTTATGCTCTCGCCGACCACTTTGGCTCCCACATTCAACAGAACAATGGAGATCAACCACAATAACGGTATCCCGAATATTATTATATAATGTAGATGTAGTCTTTTAATATCAACACTCATCTTTATTTTCAATCAAACTAAACACCTCATTTTGGAAACTTTATGGTAAATATATATAATATCGGCAGAAGATTGGCTAACAGAAGATTTTCCGATAAAATAATCGATTGATATGGGAAAGTATAGTTTTTATGGGGAAATTTCCATAGGGTTGGATCATACCCGATAATTTGACGAGATCGTAAATCCTTATGCCTTAAATCCCAAGGGATTATATGTTCCCGAATGGGAACATCTTTTGCGTAATATATTGATAAAATATCCTGTAAACGGGGGAAATATAATTATGAATAGTCTATCGGCAGGGAATAGCTTAAACAATATCCAACGCTCGCAAAACCTGTTGGCTGCCTATATGGCTCAGCTTTCAAGCGGAAAGAAGATTAACCGAGCTTCGGATGACCCGGCGGGTATGCTTATCTCCGAGCAGATGTCCTCTCAGATCGACTCACTTCAACAGCAAATCACCAATATGGAAGCGCAAACCGGGAAGCTGTCATTGACGGATGGATACTTATCATCCGTATCGGCTATTTTAACCGAGATAAGGAGTGATGCCGTTGCTACAACGAATAGCGGGACCTTGGACGAGAACCAAAGGGATGCCCTTCAGGAATCGATTGACAATTCCGTAAATGCTTTGAACGCCACAATAGGGAATGCCTATTATGGCTCTCAGGCTTTATTGGACGGCTCGGACGGATCGGTAGCCGAAATACCATCGTTGGACATATTGGATGTCAGTACACCGGAAAAAGCGGCTGAAGCGGTGGAACAAATCGATACTTACAGCGAGGCCATAGATTCCGCAAGAGCGGATATCGGATCTCGGCAGCAGGAGGACATCGAAGCCAATCTATCCGACCTGCGGACGGAATTACAAAATCTAACGGAAGCGCAATCCACAATAACCGATACCGATTACGCCTCCGATGTAAGCCGAATGATAGCCGAACAGATAAAACTCCAAGCCGGAGTTTCGATTCTTGCTCAAGGGAATCTTTTAGCCCAAAAAATGCCCTAAATAATATCGTTTGATAATGGGAAATACTACGCCCGATACGAATTATCTTTCTGCCTCATTTACTTGTCTCAAAGTTGGAAAGGGATATTTTTCGGAAGGTGGTTAAAGCAATAGCCGAATATAAAATTATTAAAGCGGGTATAGAACTTTTAAAAGAACTTCGGAAGGAAAATCTCCGTATAAAAAATTGTCCGCTTTCGTCGATAGGGAATAGTTGAAATAAGTTTTTGATTGAATGGCGATGGGAATAAGCGAGATTGAGACATCCTTTATCTGCGATGATAATTTGGGAAAGCTTGCGAAATTGTTGCGTGCTTATGGATATGATGTCCTGTTTTATCGCAATATCTCGGACGGAGATCTTATCGCCAAGGCTTTAGCCGATAACCGCCATATAATCACCCGAGACGGAAAATTACAATCAAAAGGCGCTCCCAAAGATAAATTGACACTAATTCCAATGGACAATCCCGATTATCAGGTGAAATTCGTTTTGGAGAAGTTGAAGTTGAAACCCGATAAAAACAAGTGGCTCACTCGATGTATAGATTGCAATGCCACTTTAATTGAAATCTCAAAAGAAGATTATATTGATATAATCCCGCCTTATGTTTATCAAACCTTAAACGAGTTCAGCAGATGTCCAAAGTGCGGTAAATTATTCTGGAAAGGGACGCATTACCAAAACATTATAAAAAGATTGTCAACCTTGATTCCAAACGGAAATTGATTGCTTCGGATATTTCTAATTATAGTGGTTTTCCCTTCGCGATTTTTGCTTTTCGTTCAAAGGAAATGTATTTTGGCGAGAGCTATGCCCTGATTTCCCAACTTTCTTTCATTTGGTAAAACGGTTCCAGTAAATCGACATCCTCCCCACCCTCCTCCGGCGGTTCGAAAAGGACCATCGGTTTTTCCTTGACATTATCGACGATATCAACCTTAAAAACGATTATTCCAACATCTTCCAACAAATTGAACAGTTCGTTTGATTCTTTTTTATTTATTCCGAATCGCTTTTCCAGAAATCTTCGGATTTTATCCTTCCCATCCGTATGCCCTTCGTCCAACTTATGCCCGAACTCCTCCAATAATGCTCTTCCCACAACAGCTAATGAATGACCATGTGATAGCTTTTGGCAGATGGTTTCCTTAAGATCATCCAAAAGTATATAAGTTTTGGCGATGAGTTCATCTATTTTTCTTAATCTTTTCTCCGAAGCGCGTTCCTCGGCCCTTAGCAAAGGGAGTTCGCGGGAGATATAATCCAAATCCTCTTGGGTTATTTCGTGCCTTTCCCTTTTTAGTACCTCTTCGAAATCCGTCTCCCAATCGGCTAATTTTGTTTTTAAGACAGTCCACATATAAATAATCTCCTTAATTTTCCATTTTCTGGTTGGTATTGAATTCCTCCAACTTTTCTATTAAGGTATGGAGCCTCTGGAGATAGGTTTTCTCCTTTTCCCTTAAATCTTCGAGATGTTTCAATTCCCTTTTGATACGCTTATAATCCCGCTTTGTATGGGCATCCACCAGCGACCTATCGTAATCGGTGAGTTTGCTTAAGAGCTGTTTTTCTATGCTTATCTTTGACGCCGATTCTTCGACTACGGATTTGGCTCTTTCCTTTATGGCGTCGATCGACTGAAGTAATTTCCTCTTTAAGGCGTTTGCCAACCCGTCAATGGATTGGACATATTTTCTGCCCCTTCCGACAATTTCGTAAAGGGAGAATTTTGTTGATTCGTTCAATCGGGAAGTTTTCTTATCGGCGTAATCCTCAATCGCCTCGCAGATATTGTAAAAGAGAATTTTTTCGCCCCATATTCGGTTATCGATCGAAGTATATATCCTATGTAAATTCATTTCCGTATATTCGGCGGATTTATCAACGGCGGATTCGATGGATTCTCCAATCCGCCCTATTTCCTCCTTGCTCCGATTGTAGGTTACCTCAATTATCGTATCCGCTGATTTTTGAATTATAACCCCGATGTCATATCCCCCATCCCTCAACCCATCCTCGACTCCGGATAATAAATCGTAAGCCGTATCTTTTACCGATGCTTCGGATTTGATACTATCTTCAAGGGCTTTTCGATAAAATTCCCTTACAAAGTTTATTATCTCCACATCTTTTTGGATGCCTTCTGCGATTATTAATCCTATTTGTTTCTTGACCTTTTCCTTAACAGACATAACAACTCCGATAAAAACTCTTTTCACCTCTTAATGTGGGCTTAGTTATATAATTAAATCAATTAGACATACAGTCCGCAAACCATTTATTGGATTTCAAGCTTTGATTAGATCGTTTCTTGCGATATTGGAGTTATACGCAAAAAAACGAATAAAACACGACATAATTGATAGTTCACTTCATAATTTCCCATAACATATTGTGAAAATTATGGCATAAATAGATAAAAATCTATTGAATTTATCTCCGTTAATTCGTAAAATAAGGTTTCGCTTAGATTTAATTGTGTAATGTCGGCGTCTGTAAAATCGTTAAATGATTATTGAAGGAATCTCTATGGCTATAAAAAATGTTGCTGTTATCGGAGGGGGGACTATGGGCAATGGTATCGCCCATATTTTCTCTCAGAAAGGTTTTAATGTTGTTTTAGTGGAAACAAAACAGGAATATCTTGATAGGGCTTTATCAACCATTTCAAAAAATATGGACAGAGAAATTAAAAAGGGGAAAATCACCGAGGAAGATAAAAAAGCCTCTTTGGAGAGGATTAGAGCATCCCTCTCTTTCGATGATGTTGCTGATATGGATTTGGTTGTTGAAGCGGTCTTTGAGAATATGGAGGTCAAACGGGAGATATTCTCCAAATTGGATTCTATTTGCAAAAAGGATACGATATTGGCATCGAATACTTCTTCTTTGGCGATAACCGAATTGGGCGCAATCACGAACCGAGCGGACAAGGTTATGGGAATGCATTTTATGAACCCCGTTCCAATGATGAAATTGGTAGAGCTGATAAGGGGAATAGCCACCTCCGATGAAACCTTCGATGCCATAAAAAATTTAACCGAAGAACTTGGTAAAACACCGGTTACCGTTCGGGATTACCCCGGATTCGTTTCCAACCGCGTCTTAATGCCGATGATAAACGAGGCGATTTACTGTTTATATGAGGGGATAGCTTCCAAAGAAGATATCGATACCGTTATGAAGTTAGGGATGGCGCATCCTATGGGGCCGCTTACCCTGGCGGATTTTATAGGTTTGGATGTATGTTTGGATATTATGAATGTTTTATACGATGGGTTTTCGGATTCAAAATATCGTCCCTGTCCTCTGTTGGTGAAAATGGTGCAGGCTGGATATTTGGGCAGAAAAACAGGGAAAGGGTTTTACGATTACAATAACTAATTCTTGGAAAAGATTCCCTTAAAATACTGGAGATAAATTATGGATTTTCAACTCTCTGAAGATAACATACTAATACGAGATGCCGCAAGGGAGTTTGCCGAGAAACGGCTTTTCCCGAATGCGGAAAAATTCGATGTTGAGGCGGAGATACCTCAATCCATCTACGATGAACTCGCGGAATTGGGTTATATGGGGATGATGGTGCCGGAGAAATACGGCGGGATGGAACTGGATAATTTGACTTATATATGTGCTATGGAGGAGTTCGCACGCGGGTGTGCCGGCCTGATGATCGGTTTATCCGTTCACAATTCATTGGTTTGTGAAGCTATCCTACGGTATGGCACCGAAGAACAAAAGGACAAATATCTGCCCGAATTAGCCTCCGGTAAGCTAATTGGGGCATATTGTCTAACCGAACCGGGATCCGGAACGGATGCCGGTTCCTTGAAAACTACGGCGACTTTAGATGGTGATTATTATATTTTGAATGGGACCAAGTCCTTTGTTACCAACGCCGGTATAGCCGGGCTGTATCTCGTCTTCGTCCTCACGAATAAAGAAGCTAAAAGCCATGGGATCTCCTGTTTCATTGTTGAGAAGGGTACTCCCGGAATGGAGATCGGGCAAAAGGAAAAGAAGATGGGGTTGAGAGGATCGGAGACTCGTCAAATTCTGTTTGACGATTGTCGTGTTCCGGCGCAAAACCTTTTGGGCGAGAAGGATAACGGGTTTAAGATAGCTTTATCTCTGTTGACTAACGGAAGGATAGGTGTCGGGGCTCAATCTGTTGGTATCGCACAGGCGGCTTACGAAGAAGCGGTTAAATATTCAAAAGTGCGGGAGCAGTTCGGCAGGCCTATTTGTGATTTCCAAGCGGTATCTTTCAAATTGGCCGAGATGGCTCTGCGGATTGATGCTTCACGCTTGTTAGTCCATAGGGCGGCGTGGCTAAAGGATAATGATATGCCCCATATCACCGAATCCTCTATGGCGAAATTGTTTGCTTCCAGAACCGCTAACTGGGTGGCAAACGAAGCTGTGCAGATACACGGGGGGTATGGCTATATCAAGGAATATCCTGTCGAACGGTATTTTCGGGATGCGCGGGTAACCGAAATCTACGAGGGGACTTCGGAAGTGCAGAAAATTGTGATTTCAAGGGCGGTATTAAAATAAGGAGATGAAGAGTGATTTTATCCGAACAACATAAAAAGTTCCGTCAGGAGATGCGTAGGTTTGCCCTTGCGGAAATAGCTCCGGATGCGGAAAGGATCGATAGAGAACAGGTCTTTCCTTACGAACATATCCCCAAACTGAATAAAAAGGGGCTGTTGGGAATGGTTGTCCCCAAGGAATATGGGGGGTTTTATACCAATACTTTGGATTACGCAATAGCGGTCGAGGAAATTTCTCGCGTTTGCGGTTCGACGGGCATAACCGTTGCTGCTCATAATTCCCTCATAACTTATCCCATTTACGCTTTTGGAAACGAAGAACAAAAGCGCAAATATCTTCCTCCGATTTGTAGCGGAGGTGAATTGGGTTCCTTTGGTTTAACCGAGCCTGGAGCTGGTTCCGATGCCGCCGGGACAAAGACGACTGCGGTTAAAAGAGGTGACAAGTGGATTTTAAACGGTACAAAATGCTTTATAACTAATGCTTCGGTAGGAACTACATTTGTCATTACCGCTGTTACCGACAAATCGAAAGGTGCAAAGGGAATTACCGCTTTTATTTTGCGGAAAGGGACTCCCGGATTTTCAGTGGGGAAAAAAGAGAATAAGATGGGATTGCGAGGTTCCGATACGGCATTCCTCCATTTCGACGATGTTGAAATCCCCGACTCCGATAGATTAGGACCTGAAGGTGCGGGATTTAAAGAATTTATGATAACCCTCGATGGTGGTCGGATATCCATTGGAGCTTTGGCATTAGGACTTGGGCAGGGTGCCCTCGACAGCGCACTTGAGTTCGCAAAAACTTATGAAGAAAACGGCAAGCCCTTGATTTCCCGTCAGTACATCCAGTTTAAGCTCGCCGACATCTCTATGCAGATAGAAGCTGCCCGCAATTTCGTTTATGAAGCCGCCCTTGCCAAAGACACGGGGGAAAAATTTACCCGACTTTCGGCGATGGCAAAACTTTATGCCTCCGAAGCCGCTCATTCTGCCGCTTATTGGGGTATGCAGATATTGGGAGATTACGGTTATACGGAACGGTACCCAATGGAGCGGATATACAGGGATATAAAACTCTGCGAGATCGGCGAAGGAACCTCTGAAATCCAGAGGTTGGTGATCTCCCGTGAATTGATTAGGGGAACAAGTTAGGAATTTTAAGGTGGGATTATTCAAACAAATAGCGGCCGACAGCCATGAGCAGGTGGTGTTTTGGCTTGATAGGGTAGCGAACCTTAAAGCCATAATTGCTATTCACGACACAACCTTAGGTCCCGCCATCGGTGGAGTTAGATTATTGCACTATGATTCCGAAGCCGAAGCGATATCCGATGCTCTTTTGTTGTCCAAAGCTATGACATACAAAGCATCTGCCGTCGGCGTCAATTTTGGCGGTGGGCAGGGAGTTATTATGGCTCCAGATGGCGAGATCGACGGCGATGCCCTCTGGTGGTCCTTCGGCAGATTCATCAATTCCTTGGGGGGAAGATTTATAGGTGGCGAGGATATAGGAACTTCAGTGGAGGATATAGAAAAAGCACGCCGAGAGACGAAATATGTTGTTGGTATATCCCACGCTCTTGGGGGGGGCGGAGATCCTGGGCCTATAACTGCGCACGGAGTCTATTCCGGAATCCGTGCTTGCGTCGAGAAGGTATTCGGCGATACTTCGATGTCGGATATCAAGGTAGCAGTACAAGGGCTCGGAAGGGTTGGTTATGCTTTAGCGCGTGAACTGAAGGCTGCGGGATGTAAGGTCTATGGCTGTGATATTGACGCCGAGCTTTCCGAATCAGCCCGTTCAACATTGGGGATAGAGATAGTTAGCCCCGAAAGGATTTTTGAGATAGAGGCGGATATATTTTCCCCTTGTGCATTGGGGGGAATAATCAACGAGGAAACTATTAGCAAAGTGAATTGCAAAATAATAGCCGGAGCCGCTAATAATCAACTCTCTGATAACAGCTTAAGCGAAACTATTCAAAAACGGGGGATAATTTATGCGCCCGATTTCATAATTGGGGCGGGGGGATTGATCAATGTTTGCAACGAAATTGAAGGATACAATCAGGCACGAGCGCTCGCACAAGCCGGCAAAATTTACGACAAGATAAAAAGTATCATAGAAATATCGGAAGAAAAGGATATCACTACCTATGAGGCCGCAATGGTTATGGCGAGACAGCGTTTAGATAGGGTGAAGAGATTGCGGGGGTTGGTGTAGTGGAAATATTCATATGATTAAAACTTTGGAAGAAATGTTGGACCGAGCCAAGAGCTTGGGGAGAAAGAGATTGGCTGTTGCAGCTGCCGATGAGTTTGAGGTCTTAAAAGCTGTTGAAGAAGCCCGTAAATCTGGGATAGTCGATGGGATATTGGTCGGCGATAAACGACGGATACTGAAAACCTGCAATGATGCCGAAATCAACCCTGAGAATTTTTCGATAATCGATATCCCCGATTCCCGTGAGGCTGCGGATGAATGTTGTCGGCTCATCAGGAATAAGGAAGCTGATTTTATAATGAAGGGGGCGATAAAAACCAGCGCTTTTATGAAAGCGATTTTGGACAAACAAAATGGTCTGGCCGAAGGCGGGCTTTTGTCCCATGTTGCCGTTTTTGAGATAAATGGATTTAACCGTCTCCTTTTCATTACGGATGCCGCCATAAATATATCCCCCTCGCTATGGGATAAGGTCCAGATAATCAAAAATGCAGTTAATATGGCAAGAAATATAGGTTATAATTATCCTAAAGTTGCTTGTTTGGCAGCGGTGGAGGTTGTTAATCCCGATAAGATGCCCGATACGGTTGATTCCGCCGCCCTTGCGGTGATGTCCCTTCGGAAACAAATTAAAAATTGCGTAATAGACGGACCCCTGGCTTTGGATGTGGCTATCAGCGAAAAGGCAGTAGAAATAAAGGGAATAACATCACCGGTTGCTGGAAAGGCGGATATACTGCTGGCACCGGAGATTATCAGCGCAAACATTCTATATAAATCGCTTACTTATTTGGCAGGTGCTAAAGCGGCGGCCATAGTCACTGGGACTATTGCGCCTGTCGTACTGACTTCCCGAGCGGATGACCATCAAACAAAATTCCTTTCGATTGCGATGGGAACCGCCGGTGTCAAATCGGAAAAATAATATAATTTAATATATTGGAGGAACAATGGGTTTCGATGATGGAAAAGGCAAAATTTGGATGAATGGCGAATTAATCGATTGGAAGGATGCCAAAATCCATGTGCTTTCCCATGTGATTCATTACGGCTCGGCGGTATTCGAGGGCTTGCGATGTTATAAAACAAAAAAAGGATCGGCTATATTTCGCTTAAAGGACCATACCCGCAGATTGTTTAATTCCGCGAAAATATACCGTATAAATATCCCCTATACAGAGGAGGAAATTAATCAAGCGATAATAGATTTAATAAGAATTAACAAACTTGATGAGTGTTATATCCGCCCGATAGTTTATCGTGGTTATAAACAATTAGGGGTAAGTCCGAAAGGCTGTCCCATTGATGTTGCCATCGCTGTATGGCATTGGGGAGCGTATTTGGGGGAAGAAGCTCTTGAGAACGGTGTGCCGGTTTGCATATCCTCTTGGAACCGTTCCGCTCCCAATACGGCTCCTGCGATGGCGAAGGCGGCCTCGAATTATATGAGCGGGCAACTTATCAAGATGGAAGCGATGGAACACGGCTATGTCGAAGGGATAGCGCTTGATGTTTATGGTCATGTTTCCGAAGGTTCTGGCGAGAACATCTTTATGGTGCGCAACGGAGTTTTGATTACCCCTTCCTTTGGAGCTTCGATACTGGCGGGCATAACGAGAAATACGGTCAAAGTGCTTGCGGAGGAATTGGGAATTGAGGTCCGTGAACAAATGATTCCCAGAGAAGCGCTGTATATCGCCGATGAGGTATTTTTCACCGGCTCGGCGGCGGAAATAACCCCCATTAGTTCCATAGACAAAATTCCTATCGGGAGCGGTAAAAGAGGTCCCATTACTAAAAAACTTCAAGAGAAATTTTTTGCCGTACTGCAGGATGAGGAGGAAGACAAGCGCGGCTGGCTAACCTATATATAAAGATAATGAAATTATTCGCATTATATATGTGATACCTTAGTGCTTTTATCTTTTTGTATAAAATTGATTGTTTTTACGGCGGTTATGGGGGTTATTATATATATATAAATGTTGGACAAAAATGAATTTTGCTTCTGCCTGACGATTTAATGTCTTAGATATATTTTGAGAAGCGGATGAACAAAACGGACATCGATATAGGATCGAAGTATGGTCTGTCGGAATCAGTTTTTATCGTCCTTGCACAACCTTTTTATTTCCGCCCAATGTGGAATAGTCTTTAGTCCCCTTTCCAAATCTTTTATCAGCCTTTTGGTTCGAGCTTCCCTCCCTATTTTGTTCATATGGTAAGGGGAGTCGAAAAAATAGTTCAACGGATATACCTGATCGCTGGGTCCATCGAACATAGGCATTGTCAACTCCTTTTCCAACCGTTTATAAACATATTCTATGAATATTTTTTCTTCCTGGTATCGTTTTTCCGGTATCGGGGGGAAAATAAAGGCGGCTATACCTCCATTCGCCCGTACTTTCTCATCCAATTGATTGAGAGCCTCAATAGCGGCTGCCTGAAATTGATCAAAATCGGTTAATTTCGACCTGTCGTACAGGTATTGGTTTGAAATGTCTTTCGGTTTCAGGTTAAGGTGAAATAAATAATCGCCATATTCATTATATTTAGCAGGAGCATTGAATCTGCTTCCGTTCTTTTTCCCAACTAATTTTAACACAATGTCGTTGAATTTCAATTGTAGATATGAGGGATAACTTTTAACTATGTTTATATACTGCTTTGGCGAAGAGAGATATTTTATACTTTGCGGAAAGACCTCTAACAATACGGTCAATGCCTCGCCTCCATTATAATAATAATAGAATTGATAATATTCCGGTATCATAATTATTATGTCATTCGGCTTTACATTCTTGCTTGTCATTTCAATCATAAAGTTCAATCCGTAACCGGCGGCTGTTCCAAGATTTATAACCGGTAGCCCAAAATGTTCGTGTATTTTTTCACTGTTTATCCCCATTGCTACATTCGAACCACCTACTAAAACGATTCGGGGGGAATCAGTTTCCTTTAACATTTTGTGCTTGAATACAACCGCCGAGTAATAATTGTCCGCGCCTATTTTATCCAGATCGACAAGCAGGATAGTTGTTAAGACAATCAAAACAAGGACAATAAAGGATTTCAAGGCTAGCTTTTTCACTCGGTCATCCTAAAATTGGAAATAAATGAAAGCTTGTTCTTGAAACCGACCTAACAGAAGAATACTCATCACCCCCAAGTAATAAATTGTCCAACGCACCAACAAAGGTTGTTTGGCGATCAACTCCCTCACGCTGGAATGCCTTTGCAGGAAATGAACTATCTCCATAACAAAAATGGTTAGGACAGCGGTTTCCCACCGGAAATTAGGAGCATTGAGGGATTGCAACAATCCAATAGAACCAAACTTGGTCATATTCTTGATAATTAGAAAAGCGTCGGATAATGAATTTGCTCGGAAAAATATCCAAGCGAAGTTTACGAGCTGAAAAACTACGAATATCTTCACGAATTTATGAACGGTCTCATTTTTGCTGAGCGAAACGAATGCATTAAATTTATCTCGTATTTTCCGCGATATTATGGAAACAATCAAATAAGTGCCATGCAATGCCCCCCAGATTACAAATGTCCAATTTGCGCCGTGCCATAATCCGCTGACAACAAAAGTAGCCATTAGATTGAAGTACCATCTCAGCTTAGAGACCCTATTTCCCCCCAAAGGGATATAGAAATAGTCTCTAAACCAAGTCGATAGTGAGATATGCCATCTTTTCCAAAATTCGGATATGCTTTTCGCATAATACGGCTGGCGAAAATTATCCATTATATCATATCCCATTACCTGAGCGGAGCCTATGGCGATATCTGAATAGCCGGAGAAATCACAATATATTTGAAAGGCGAAAAAATAGGTCGCGAAAATCAACGACCAACCAAAATTATCCTGCGGATGATTATAGATATGATTTACATACAAAGCAAGATTATCGGCTATTACTATCTTTTTGAAAAATCCCCATGCCATCAGTTTCAGCCCATCGGTAACCCTATGATAGTCGAACTCCATTTTTTTGAAAAATTGGGGAAGCAAGTGGGTCGATCTTTCTATGGGGCCGGCCACAAGTTGAGGGAAAAAGGCAACATAAACAGCAAATATCCCAAGATGTTTTTCGGGCTTTTTTATTCCCCTGTAAACATCAATCGTGTAGCTTAAAGTTTGGAATGTATAAAATGAAATTCCTACCGGTAAAAGCAATTTAAATTCAGGGAGAGCATAGAATATGTTGAAATCCGAGAGGACGGTATGAAGGGAATTATTGAAAAAGTTGAAATACTTAAAAAGGAAAAGTAGCCCGAGGTTAGAGCATAAGCTCATAATCAGGTATTTTGTCCTCTCTCGCCTCGTTTCTTTTTTCGCCATTCGAATACCGGCGATGTAATCTATCATCGTTGAGATTATTATCAGGATCGCGTATTCTGCTTTCCAGCACATATAAAAATAATAGCTAGAAATCAGCAATAATATCCAGCGGTATCGTTGTGGGATATAAAAGTAAACCATAACAACTACTGGAAAAAATATCAAAAAATGAAACGAGTTAAACAACATTGCTGAAACCCACAATTATGAACTAATTTTACTACAAAGTTTGGATTTATTCGATTTGCCCGGGTATTTGAAGTCTTAATCTATTTATTTTAATTCACTCGGCCAAAACTTGGGTTACTTCATTTTATTACAAAATTGCTAAATATACCTATAATATTCATTGTTGGAAATTGTACCACAATCAGGTTCAAAATATAAATTTTTTGCTATGAATGTCAAGTGAAAGGAAAAGGTATTTTTTATCGTAGAATATAGAATGGGCAATGGATTCTTCTAAAACAGATCCGATGTTTTTTAAGTTCGATGCCTTGTTTTCCCATTCCCTTTCCGATAGATTTGTGAGAATGATTATTTCAAAAAATGAAAATGGGAGAAAATATGTTTTGAGTTTTGATAATAATTTTTTATTACGAAGTATCATAGAGATGTTGGACAAAAATGGATTTTTACCCTTGCCACTTGATAAATAGACCACAGCGGAAAAATTTATTATACCCTCTGTTAGAGAAAAATGGACGATACTAATTATATATGAAGCATCTTTACTTATGCAAAGTTTGTAATCTTTTACCCATAAAGTAGTCATATTATAAGTTGTTCGATATTAATGATAAGGTGGCAATTCAAGCAATAGAATACTTATTGTTAAAAAATTATGGGCCGAGATAATCTCCCAGCCCATAACTCTGAATTAGTGTAATCCACTGATTACTTCAACAAGACCATCTTATTCGTTATTGTTTTATCCCCCGTAATAAGCCGATAGTAATATATCCCGGATGCCAAATGGGAGCCATCGAAAGAAATGGAATGTTCCCCGGCATGCAAATATCCGCTGATTAAAGTAGATATCTTCCTGCCGGCTATATCGTAGACATCAAGATGAGTTTCCCCATCGGCTTTGAGGTTAAATTTTATCTCCGTCGATGCGTTGAACGGATTTGGGAAATTTGAAATCGTCTCAGAGCTTTCGCCGGATTTTACGCCATTATCGGAAACAGTTTTATCGTCAAACCATTCCGCAATCGACCAATCCCCCCCGGAGGTGGCAAAAGTATCCGGAATTACCTCGAAGGGGAAAGAGAATCCGTCCACCACCGCAAATGGGTAGTCACCGCATAGAGATATATAATCATAATTGGCCAAAGGTGCGTAAGAAGGGATGTGTTGGACAATATCCTCCGTGAAAAGTGTTTGTCCCGGAGCAACGGGGATATTATTCATACGCATTATGGGACCGTACATCCCGTGATCCGGAACATTCAGCATTATCCAAACATCCACAACCTGCCCCATATCCGAATTGTTTCGCAGATAACCGTTATAATTAAATTCCCCTCCCGCAGGAACGAATATGGGATAATCCTCAGGTACCATACCGATACTTAGCGAAAGCAACGGTCCTATAATGAACCTCGATCTGATGGGAATTAAATCGATTGGACCATCGGGGGTATTGGCATTACAGCTGGATTGAGGTTCCAAATAACTTGGGAAAGGTTCTTCTCCCGCAATTACAGGTGTCCAAAGAATTTCGAAAAGATGGGTCGGATCAAAGACATCCCCCGGCGTTATTCCATCAGCCGAACCGGCTGTGTACCAAAATCACCCGAATTCTATCCCGAAATCGAAATAATCGTTCAACGGCGGTAGAGGGATAATCTCTTGACACTGCAATTGCTCGGGGTCGAAGCATACCTCCACATAAACTTGATTAATTATCGTTTCTTGGTCACCTATCGGGGGCATAAAATAAATATCGCCATAAGATGAATATATCCCGTTCTCCTCAAGGCGAATAGGTTCAACCGAAAATGCGTAATCGGATAATCCGTATTGAACTGGAGATACAAAAAGCGATTCGCGCTCGCAGACATCGGCCGTATAGATAAGTCCGCCTTGATACTCGACTCCTACCAAATCCTCTCCGTAAGAATGGAGGATCATTGTATTCCCGACATAATCGTTCTGACTTAAAAAATCGCAGCGATAACCACCATAATCATTACTGAAATCGATGGCGACATCTCCCTGTTCCTTATCGGTTAAACTAACAAAAGCGTAGGGTAGGGAGTGCATACCGGTATGCACGATCCCATACACCGAATATGGGGTTGCGTAGCAGAAAACCGCGGAGAAAATCAAAAGAAAAGATAAAACAGTTAAAACGAACAACAATCTAACTTTACTCATATTTTTCCTCCTGCAAACTGAAGCCTTTACCTTAATCCCCCCTTATATAATTAAGCGTGAACTAACCGGCATCACCTCCTTTGATTCGTTTAACTTTACTTCAACAAAGTCATCCTGCTTGTTTTTGTATAGCCATCACAGGTAAGTTTGCAAAAATAAACACCTGAAGGCAAATCTGAACCATCGAAAACCATAGTGTGATATCCCGCACCGAAATATCCCCTTGACAAGGTTGCCACTCTTCGCCCACTGATATCAAATACCGATAAATCGATCTCGCCCGCAGATGGAATCTGAAATGTTATATCAGTATATGCATTGAAAGGATTGGGGTAATTATTCAAAGACAATGATACATTCTGCGGTGTCGATGCGATATCCGATCCCTTCGGTGCGAAAGACCACTCCGTTACCGCCCAGCTACCGTTATTGCGAACTCTTTTCGAGTCGGCAACGACCGAAAATGGGAATGAAAATTCATCGACAATACCATCGGGATAGTCACCGCAGTAGGCGATATAATCGTAATTACCCATAGGCGCATATTCGGGAATATCCTGCACGACATCGTAAGCCGAGAGGAAGTCATTGGGTTGAATGTGAACATTATTTACCCTGA
>JALSTH010000044.1 GCA_026983835.1 Candidatus Zixiibacteriota bacterium
CGTCTATAGTTAAAATCACACTATTGCCGCTTTTCGGAATCGAACCATAATTCCCATCGATATCAAGCTCTCTCCCTCTCCTGTCGCGATTCAGGCTAATCCGCTTTTCGCCCCCGCGAAGCAAATTATCAAAACCCTTCTCCGCCCCACCGATACCCCGTCCATCCACATCGGTTAAACCGAGCAAATAAATCCAATCCCTCCCCCCATAATAACCCCGCGTCCTCTCAGGAAGGGAATAAACACCATTGATATTCAGGTTTATTATCTTATTCTCCGTTTCGGGCGAAACCAACCTTCGAACCCAACAAAATTCTAAGGATTCATCACTGAGCTGCCTTTTCAGATCCAATGCGTTTGTGTTGCAAACATTAGCCAATTCGACCGCGACGGAAGTTGGGCTTTCAATTCTATTTGGGACGGCAAAAATCGAAGGGACCTGAATATCCCAAGCCAACGCTCCCCCTGCACGGTCATAAATCTTTCCTCTCGGTGCTCTTACATTAATTATGACCTTTTGCTGGATTTCCGCAATCTTTACAAAATCGGAATGCTTCAAAACGCTTATCTGCACTAACCTTAAAATCAGCACAGCCCAGAAAGCGGTCATAAAGAGGGACACATTCCTAATCAGCCTGAAAGAATCCGATCTACGGGATTTATTTTTTACGAAGCGAATCCGCATAAATCGGTCCTTTAACATCCAATGTTCTTTTAATCCAATTCATCACAAAATCCGAAGCCCTATCAAAAAAATTAGCTTTGGTAGTATCCTTTTGCTCCCAATGAAAAAGCTTTACATCCTCGGGCGGAGGAAAACCAAATTCCGCATCCGAAATCGTCCGCCGCAAATTATCCAATGATGATAATTTCGCAATCTCCAACTCGAGCTTCTTGTTTTCTTCGGATAAGCGCTCTCCCTCATTACGAAGGCGTTGCTGTTCCAAAAGCAGGTCCTTAACCCGTGCGGAATTGGCCAAACCCAAAAACACAAGCATAAAAACAACAATAAGCCCAAATCCAAATTTCAAAGTCAATCCGAACCTTTTGCTCGGTCTTTGCGTATTCCTTTTAGTTGCCCTACGCATCCGCCACCTCAACCAATTCGGCAGCCCTTAGTTTGGCGCTCCTTGACGCCCGATTTCTGTATTTCTCCTCCTTCGAGGGTATAATAGGTTTGGGAGTCAACACTCTAAAATATCTTCCGAATTTACTTTTGTTGGTATTGTATTTATACTGTCTGATAAAATTTTTTACGATACGGTCTTCCGAAGAATTATAAGCGATGACGACCAAGCGACTATTATCGATCATATATTTATGTGCGGCCGATAACCCGGCTTTTAACTCCTCCATCTCACCATTAACCACAATCCTTAAGGCTTGGAAACATCTGGCGACACTTTTCAATTGATATGGGGGTTTGACAACTTTGTAGATAATCTCCTTTAATTGGAAAGTAGTCTTAATCTCGGATTTATTTCGATAGCGGACTATGGCTCTGGCTATTCTACGGCTGTAATGCTCATCGCTGTTAAAATAAAACATATCCGCGAGCCGTTTTTCATCCCACCGATTCACTATTTCCGCCGCCGTTAAAGTATCTTTCGGAGACATCCGCATATCCAAAGGTCCGTCCACTTTGTATGAAAATCCGGATTCCGCTTCCTCCAACCTTGATGTATTTAGTCCCAAATCAAAAAAGAATCCGCTGAATCGCGCCCATTTATACTCTAAAAGCCTTAACTCCAAATCCGAAAAACGCGACAATTTCAACTCTAAGTTATCGCCATAATTCTCCAAAATCGATTTGGCAATATTAATAGCCCGCGGATCTCTATCCATTCCAATCACTTTGCCGCCGTATGGAGCGATTTTTTCAAGTATCGCCTTGGTATGCATACCGTCCCCAACCGTGCAATCAACATAAACCCCTGAATAATCCCATAATAGATATTCGATAACCTCTGATACCATCACGGGATTATGCGCCATCTTATTTAAACTTCCAAATTTAGTTCTTCTGCGAGTTTTATAAATTCTTCTTGTGTTTCTTCTATTACTGCTTTAAACTTCTCAGGTGACCAAAGTTCTGCATAGGAGATAAGCCCGTGAAAAAGCACTTCCTTTTCTATACCGGCGTAATCGAGAAGCTCCCGGGATATGATAATTCTTCCTTGTTTATCAACCTCAATATCAGAAACATTGAGCAACAAATTTCGTTTGAATTTGCGGAATTTCCCGAAAGTCAAATCGGATCTGCTATCCAACCCTTTTTCTATTCTATCCCATCTTTCTTTGGGATTAAGCCATATACACCCATCCAACCCCCGGGAAAGAACCACTACAATTGGTTCATCCGTTCTCTTTTTCCCTCTGGGCCAGTATTTAGCAGGTATATTAACCCTATTTTTCGGTTGTAAGGTATGTATAAATGTTCCACGAAAACTAAACATTGAATTAAACCACTTTACTCCACTTTCACCCACTATTACCTTAAATAGCCCATCTTCCCCCAATAGTCAAGCGAAAAAAGTCGCTAAAAATTCATATTTTTTTAACTTATTTTTATTGTTGGGATTGCAAAAGTAATTATGGGAAATTCCCCATAATTTTTGTCCTCAAGGTAGCCAAAAAGCTGTTTTTGAGAATGCCACACAAAATTTAATCGCTGTTAACATATTATGGAATAAGCGATTACAAGATGCCATTCCCCCTAAAATGTCCGCATCCCAACAACGGCACAGCGATTGCTAAATAAGGGTTTGAATTAGAAGTCTTACAATTATAAAGGAGGGGGCAATGAAAGGATTCGCTTTATATTCCAACAGGATAGGGAGATTAACCAGTCTTTTAATTCTCTCGAGTTTTCTTTGGGTGGCTTCGGCTTACGGCTCGATAATCGAGCATCGAATAGATTTCGATCCGAATAATATCAAAATATCAGGCAACGGGAATTATGCCGATATATCAGTTCCCGATTTGGAAAACACATTTTTACCCGGAAAGCCTTCGATTCCCTATATAATAACAAAATTATTGATACCCCTGAACGATTCGGTAGATTCAATTAAGGTTTCCGCTCAATATAAATCCTTGGGCGGAAACTACTTGGTCAATTATTCTCGGAAGCCGACAAAGACCTCCCTTCTCGAACCGTACGCTCCCAAAACCACAATTGATGAGGAAATATATAACTCAAACAAGAAATTCCCGAAAAAAAGCTATAATTTAATCGATGAGGGATATTGGGGAGCCAATCATATTATTTCAATTCAGCTATTCCCTATAATTTATTATCCCGCGGAGCAAACCCTCGAAGTTTCCAAAGTATTGGATGTCCGCGTCTTTACAAGTTATAACAACTCGAAAGTATTCCCAATTGCAAATCCGAAGCCCATTCCATCGGAACAGTTGGAATCGGCGGTTGACAATTTCAAAACAGCAATTAATTTCGCGGATATATCCCCTCAGG
>JALSTH010000045.1 GCA_026983835.1 Candidatus Zixiibacteriota bacterium
TACATTTCTTGGCGGACACGATCCGGAAGATTACCAGCATAGGATCGGGGACCCTCCGACGAATCTCGAATTGCATAAGAATTCGCCCGGCTATCGTTTGATATTAAATAATGTCCTCTTCCCGGCGGCGAAAAAGAAAGAGAGAAAAACCTGATGGTAAATGATGGATACAGTTATCGGTGTTTGGGTTGAGATGGTCTCCGGGAATACATAAATAATATTTGCTTATTTGAAATTCCGCCCTAACTTACGAATTAAAATAATCCATTAAAAGGCAACTATAGAGGAATATTATGAAAAAGTTCGCTTTAATTTTTCTATCGATAATATTTATCTTCGTCAGCTGCGGTAAATCGAATCAGAAGTCAAGCGAGGACTCGGCTTCCGGATCCAAATATAATTATATAATAAATGTGGACATAGATCCCTACGAAAGCAGCGTGGAAGCAAAAGGATCGGTGAAATTCACCGCCTTGGAAGATAAAACCGACAGCGTATCGTTCCTGCTCCACAAACAATTCAATATCTCCTCCATAACCGGCGAAAATATAAAATCCTTTTCCTTTGACAAAAAAACGGTTAGCCCGTATAACCTTACTCCGGATGCGGGGATATTAACGATACACTTTAAAACCCCCTTACAAAAGGGTGACGAATACAAATTCGATTTCGCTTATTCCGGAACGATAACGGATTTCAAATATCATAATAACAGTATTTCTGAGGATTGGGTGGAATTGGGTTGGAGATGTCCATGGTATCCATATAGTACTCAATACCGAACTTTCAATTTCGCCATAAATGTCGGGATTGAAAAGGATTACAATGTTGTCGGAATCGGTGATATCAAACATAAGAAGAATAGGTGGTATATCACGGAGGACGAACCTGTAAACGACATCTTCATCGGTGCGTCAAGAGGGTTGAAAACATTGGTCAAAGAAGATGAAGACAAGAAAGTCATCCTATATTATAAAATTCAAAAAGATGTACCTATCGGTCGAATAATGGATGATGCCCTTTGGATTTTAAATAAATATAATGAATGGTTCGACTCCGAAAAAACTAAGGTGTTTTCGATTTTAATCGCTCCCCGCGAGAGCGGCGGAGCCTATGCCGATACAAGGTTCATCGTTTATAGATTTTCCAAAAAGAAAATGGATTACTTCTCCCATTTCTTTTTGGGAATTTCTCCCGCCATAGCTCGTATATGGTGGGATAATGCTCCCATAGGTGATTGGCAAATGTGGTTAAATGAATCATTCGCCGAGTACTCGACGATTATGGCGGTACGAGAACGATACGGCGAACGGTATTTCAACAGCATAATGAAACGCAAAATCGGTTTTCTATCCCGAATCAAATTTCCACCGCTTTATAATTTGGATATGGAATCGTCTTTCGCTTACCCCGTTTTATTTAATAAAGGACCCGTTATCCTTTATAATCTCGAAAAGAAAATAGGACGTCCGAAGTTTATGAAACTTTTACAAACCCTGATAAAAGATAAAGTCGGCTCGACCGATAAATTCCTCGAGGTCTTGGAAAACTTGGATGGTAAGGACATCAGGATGGAGGTTCAAAAGGAAATTTACGGGAAATGACATAAAACCTCATAAGACTTAATCCCAGCCCGGGTTTTTTCTGCAACCATCCATGCACTGGGAAGTAATGAGAAGAATTACTTTTCTTATGCTATCGGCAAGGCTTGAATCCGGGCGAAAACCATAATATATAACCCCATAATATTTTCCGCATACAAATGCTCCCCTGTCGTCGTTTATTATGTCTGCCGTAGCATCGAAATTACCGCCACCGTATTCTTCAAGCTCCGTAAAAGCTATTTTTGCTGATTCCGGCTCGGTAAACCTATATAATTCAGCAATGAAATCATCGGGAATACCTGTGACCGAGTAATATGCCACTGAAAGTTCCCTCACCCCCTTGTCGATGAAATATTTATCCCCGCCATCGATATAATTATGCAATGTGGAATCGCTGTAAGTATAAATACTATCGGCGAGTTTTACATTCTCGGATACTAACCCCCCGAGAATCCGCGATGTAACCTCGAATTTATAACTACCGTCATTTCCGGAACAGGAAACAATCAACAGGACAAATATCAATAAGAATCGATACTTATTCACTGAATACTTCCGCGCTGAATTTATAAATTGTAGTATCCTTGTCTTTGTAAGCATCGGGAGGAAGCCCCGCCTTTCGGCAGGTTTGTTCTAAGAATGTAGTCCTGTCCCATCCGTACTCGGTAGCGACCTGCGGCAGCAAAACCCCTTGATAAGCCCCTTTCACAATCAACAAACCATCCCTGCCAACTTTGATATCATCCAAATTTTCGACTTTCTCCAAAGGGGACAACACCGATATTTCCAAATGGATTTTATCCAATTCGTTCTGTTGCAAGGGCGTGAAACGATAGTCGTTCAAAGCGGCCGAGATAGCGCATTCGTGGACGGTTTGATACAATGGCTTATAAGCCCGAATATATCCGATACATCCCCTAAGCTGCCCGTTTTCGGTGATGGTTACGAAGGATCCGCAATTTGTATCGAGGATTGAATCCTTTACTACGGGGAGGTGAGGCTCCTTTCCGGGCGTTACCGCATCAACTATGGCATCACGCGCTATCTTCAGCAATAAAGTTTTTTGTTCATCATTGAGCGAAAACGGGTTTTTATTCTCTTTCATCTTCGATTTCCCTTTTGAATGATTATCCGTTTTGACAAAAGCGGCGGCAAGATAACTTACCACAGAGGAAGAATCGCCGGTCGCATAACCGGAATCGGAATGATATAACTGCACGAACTTATCCGCACCCAATTTAGTAGATGCTTCGGTAACGGCGGCGACACCACTCCCACCGCAAAATTGAGTTTCCCCCCCATTCAACTTTTTGATAAATTTGTTATAATCCAAATCTCGGAGACAATCGATGCCTATTTTATCCATACTAAAGGCTGTTTTCCTATCGAAATAATGAGCCAAATCGGAACTCGCTATTATCAAAACATTTCTATGGTCCACTACACTTGACAAAGCATCCGCGAGAGTATGAATACTTTGCGGGTCCCTGTCTCCGGTAACTACCGGAACTATCGGCACTCCCGGTTGGACGATTTGCAGAAATGGTATCTGCACTTCTACGCTATGCTCGCGGATATGCCCTATTCTATCGAACTTTATCAAGGGTGAATAATCGATAAGCTCTCGGGCGATGTCTTCCGCTACGGGCACTAAGCCAAGAGGAGTCCCCCATTCGCCGGATTTCCAGACAGAAACCCCCTTAAACGGATAAAAATGGCTCACCCCCACGATTATCACCGCATCATACTTTTTGTTAATTAGCAACTTATATGAATAAGCGGCGGTTTGTCCCGAATAGATATAGCCGGCATGAGGGCAGATAAGGGCGACAAGTTTGCCGCCGATATCCTGATTATCGGGGACCGCATCGATATATTTATTGATAAGCGACCGCAATTCCTTAGGGTCATCTGGATAGAATTGCCCGGATACGACCGCTTTCCTGACCTGCGCCGAAGCGGTAAGGCTTGATAATAGGATTATCAGGAGAATAAAAATAAAACGATATTTTCTCATATCAACGACTCATAAAATATTACACAATTCGACAATAAATGTCAACCCGTTTAATCTCCGATGTCCCTTGACAGAACCCCAAACTTGAATTAACTTAACAGGCGGTGGCTGTTATGACAAAATCGATTGTAGTAATTTTAAAATCATCACACATAATCGGCGAGCCGGTCGAATCCGATATACCGCATCTCATTGAGCTATTGGAAAAAGGGGTTTTAAAATTAACCGCCAAGAATAATATAAAAGACGCCCTATCCAAGTTATTCCCGGCTGTCGGTAAGATAGGAATAAAACCAAACTGCCTTGCGGGAAGGATGATGTCCAGCTCACCCGTTCTATGTCAGGCGATTGTTAAACTACTAACCGATACAGGTATCGATGAGAATAACTTGATAATTTGGGAACGCTCCGAGCGGGAGCTTAAATTGGCGGGATATAAAATAAACAGAAATGGAAAAGGTCCAAAAGTTTTGGCGAATGACAGCCCTAATGTCGGCTATAACAATGAATTTTCATCATTCAGGTCTGTCGGTTCGCTTCTAACCAGAATCCTTACCGATATGATCGATTATCACATTAATTTCCCCATATTGAAGGACCACAGCATAGCGGGATTATCCGGAGGGTTGAAAAACTTATACGGCGCCGTTCATAACCCCAATAAATATCACGATACAAATTGCGACCCCTATGCAGCGGATATCTATTCCCTTCCGGAGATAAAAAATAAAAACAAACTGACCATAATGGATTGCTTCAAAATCCAATACAATGCAGGTCCCTCTTATAATCGGAAATTCGCTACCGACTCTAATTTTATTTTGATGTCCGATGACCCCGTAGCGATCGATGCGGTAGCATTGGATATACTCGAAGATATCAGGCATAAAAACGGATTACCGGATTTGAAGAAGGCGGAAAGGTATCCATCATATTTGGAAACCGCTGCGGACTCCAATCATAAATTGGGGAATTTTCGGCGGGATTTAATCGATAAGGTGGAAATAATAGTATAAAATATAGTATAAAATAATATGGGAATCGGTAGGCGAAAATTTTTAATTCGGTGTACGGAATGCGGCGTAGGTATAACCCTTGCATCGATAATCTCCCCTTCGGGTTTCTCATCCTTAAGCATATCATCTGTTCGCGCAGCTCAGCTCCCGCGTGCAAAAGGTCTTTCTTCGGTTGAAGCCCGACATTACAAAAAATTGGAGAATAAGGAGATAGAATGCGGAATTTGTCCCCGTAAATGTAAAGTAAGCCCGCTCGAAAGGGGATATTGCGGAACACGGGAAAATCGAGACGGCGTTTATCATACCCTTGTCTATTCCCGCCCTTGCGCATTGAATATAGACCCGATCGAGAAAAAACCGCTATTTCATTTCCTTCCAGGAACTACCGCCTTTTCCCTAGCGACTGCCGGATGTAATGTGAATTGTAAATTCTGTCAGAATTGGGACATTTCTCAAGTCCGCCCGGAACAGGTGGACAATTATCTTTTGAAACCGTCCGAGATAGCCGATTTGGCTTATCAGTACAGCACCCCCACAATTGCCTATACCTATTCCGAACCGGTGATATTCTATGAATATATGTATGATTGCGCCGTTGAAGGACATAAAAGGGGGATTCGGAGTGTAATGATATCCGGGGGGTATATCCAATCAGACCCCCTTAAAGAACTGCTCAAGGTTTTGGATGCGGTCAAAATAGACCTGAAAGCATTTACCGAAAGTTTTTACAGGGATTATGTTCACGGCGAGCTGAAACCGGTTTTGGATGCCATAAAAATCATCCGTAAGGAAGGGAAATGGCTGGAATTGGTTTATTTGGTTATACCAACCCTTAATGATAAAATAGAGGATATAAAACGGATGTCGGCTTGGATTTTAACGGAATTGGGCCCCGATGTTCCAATCCAATTCACCCGTTTCCACCCGATGTATCTTCTGAAAAATCTTCCGCCTACGCCCGTATCAACACTGGAAAAGATACATTCCACGGCAAAATCGATGGGGTTGCATTATGTCTATATCGGTAATGTTCCGGGCAATAAGGCCGAAAATACCTATTGTCCCAACTGCGGCAAAATCCTTATACAACGGACAGGTTATTCCATCGGGAAGATTAATATTATAGATTCCAAATGTAAATTCTGCGGGCAAGAGATACCCGGAATTTGGCGGTAGCCGATGCGTCAGCGGGCAAGGATATATTTTTCCCTAATTGGATTTATATCCGTTGTCTCCCAAATGGTACTGCTTCGGGAGTTCATCGCCGACTATGCTGTCAATGAGCTTCTTTTCGGAATTTTATTTTTCTTATGGCTATTCGGCGGCGCATTGGGAAGTTTAATCGGTGTCAAATTAAAATCCGGACATTTAATAGATTTTGGGTTTTACATATTGTCCATACTTGCTTTGATTGCTCTGCTCGCCATAAAATTAACCCCGCGATTTTTCGGAATCTATCCCACCGAAACCATATCATTTACAACCAAAATTATTATCGCCCTTCCAACCTTTCCGATTGTATCGTTTCTCGGCGGATTGATGTTCACCTCCGGGTATGGATATTTCAAGAAATTTATCGGGGCGGACTCTTCCTATTTATATGAAGTAATTGGTTTTGCAACCGGAGGATTGCTATGCAGCTTGATATTTTATCCACACTTGAATAACCTCCAACTTGTCTCTATAGTATTCATATCGGCAGCGATTTATTCATTGTGGATACATCGGAGATTATTTACCCTTTTAGTATTCTCGACCCTTATCTTCTCCATAGTTTTAATCATCCCCAACTCAAATAAGACACTATCGAAATTAAAATGGAGATCGCTTAATGTCGCCTCCGAGTACAATACCCCCTACGGAAAAATCGCCGTCATCGAATCGGAGACTCAAGCGGATATTTACTTCGATAGCCGACGGATAGAGACCATCCCGGATGTAATAAATTATGAATTACAAACCCATATCCCCGCTCTCCAAATCGCTGATCATCGGTCGGCTCTGATAATCGGTGGCAATCCCTTCGCTTTCTATAAGGAATTGAACAAATACGGGTTTGAAAAGGTCGAAGCCATTTTGTTGGACAAGCGCCTGCTCGATACATATCGGAAATACTCAATCGGCAAAAGTAAAAACCACTTAAATTTGGATATCAAAATCGGGGATGCCGCGAGGCTTTTAGCTTATGATAATTCCAAATACGATTTAATAATAATCTCCGAACAGCAAATCGGCACATTAGGCGACTCAAGATATTTCACACGAGAATTTTTCCAATTAATCAAAAAAAGGTTGAAACATCAGGGGATATTTGCATTTTCCTTCCCCGGTGCGGAAAATGTTATAACTCAGCCCAAAGGATTATTTATAAACTCAATTCTGGCTTCTCTGAGGGAAACATTCAGCTGCGTAGAACCGATTTTCGGTCCCCTGCTGATTGTCCTTTCTACTGACAGGGAAAACGGGATAACCCTTTCTCCATCAGTTTATATTGAGCGAATCGATTCTTTAAGGCTGCAAAACCGTTTTGTAAATCACGGTTATATAAACGATATCCTTTCTAAATTCCGAAGGGAACGAAGTCTATCCTCACTTAAGGAATTCAACAGCGGAAATATCGCCAATACAATAAATTCGCCTGTTTCCTATTTTTATTCCCTTTTCCTTTCGGCGGATATGCTGAATTTCCCTTTCAGGAATTTCATACTGACATTTCCGAATTACAAAACGGAAGTTTTCCTCATCGGTTTGGCGATTGTGCTTTTTCTAATTATACTCCTGCCCGGATTTAGGTATGGATATTTAAGCGATTACAAACTCTCGGCTGCGCTAATATCGCTGTCCGGTTTTTCAGTGATGTTATTGGAGATGGTTTCTATCTTCCTGTTTCAAAACCGCTTCGGCTCGCTTTATATCTACATAGCCTTGTTAATCGCCTTGTTTATGATCAGCAGCATAATAGGTATAACAATAACTCGCCGATTAATCGCTCGAACGGAGAAGTTCCGTCTTCCCTTAAAATCAATTCAGATATCAATATCGATATTGCTCATAGCATCCCTTCTACCATATATTATCGGTATCTTAACCCCGAAAATACTAGGGATATATTCCATAGTTTTGATTGTTATATCCGGAATAATCGGCGGCTCGGCATACACGAGCGCCTCGAATACTATTTCAAAAATGGACAATATAAAAATCCCGCCCGCTATTGCCTATGGCTATGACCTTTACGGTGCCGGTATAGGCGCATTGGTGGGAACGCCGTTAATCTTACCGGTGGTAGGATTAAAGGCGGTTTTTATGATGATTTTGATTTTAAATCTCATTTTATCGGCTATGATTACCCATAACCGTTGATGTGCCGATTTAACCGCCTCCTGCAAAATCGGCAGCAGAAATCATATTTCCAAATCTATTATATGCCCCATCACAATAAAATCTTTGACTACAAATATTTAAAGGGATAAATTGATGTTTTAACCGGAATATAGGAAATGAATTTACCGAATAAGCTGACCATATCCAGAATAATATTAAGCCCGGTCTTTATGGTGTTGTTTCTATTGGAAAACAAAACCACCCGCATACTCTCCCTAATCGTTTTCACCATAGCCGCGCTGACCGATCTCTATGATGGTTATCTCGCCCGCAAATATAATGTAACAACTAATTTCGGGAAATTTATGGACCCATTAGCCGACAAGATTTTGACCTCCACCGCTTTTATCTCTTTTGTCAGCCTGGGATATGCCAAAGCGTGGATGGTATTGACCATAATCGGAAGGGAATTCCTGATAACCGGGCTTCGTTCCGCAGCGGCTTATAAAGGATATGTAATCCTGCCTTCATTCCTTGCAAAGGTAAAAACCACCGTCCAAATGACCGTAATTGTCTTTATGCTAATTGTGATAAACGGGCATACTATTTTGGGGAACTCCGCTTCAAATATTTCTCTTTTCAACATTTCGCAAATGCAAATTCATTTCGATTGGATGATTTTTATTACTATGTTGATTACCGTTTGGACGGGGATGGATTATATCATAAAGAGCCTTCCTTTAATAAAGAGCTTGCTTAAATGAGCAATTTCATTCAAAAGATGTATAAACCCCCCGCTAAGCCCGGAAAAATAAGGGCATCCTCACGCCCATTTTCAGTTATCGCCGCCACTTTTTTTGGTTCGGGGTTGTTTCCCAAAGCACCCGGAACTTGGGGCGCGTTGGCAACGGTGATTTTAGCTTATTTCTTTTTCCCCACGAATATAATAGCTCAAATAACTATTTTTTTGACTATATTCATCGTCGGAGTAATAAGTTCCGGTAGAGCTGAAGATGTTTATGGAAAGGACGGCGGTCCCATCGTTATCGATGAATCGGCGGGGATGCTGATATCGATAATCGCCTTACCAAAAACAATAGCTCTTTATTTAACAGCATTCCTCGCTTTCCGCTTTTATGATATAATCAAACCTTATCCGGCAAAGGCTGCCGAAAGACTTCCTTCGGGGTGGGGGGTAATGATGGATGATATCGTAGCTGGTGCTTATGCTCTGTTGACTGTGCGGGTGATAACATTGCTGTATCTTAAATTATGGAGATAGATTATGAAAGCCGCTATTTTAACCATAGGGGATGAACTTTTATACGGGCAGACTATCGATACCAACTCCGCCTTTTTAGGTAGGGAGTTGCTAAAATCCGGATATGATCCTTCGTTAACGGAAACCGTGGGGGATGATATCGAGATTATTCGAGAAAGTATTTCGAGACTTTTCAACGAATTTGATTTAGTCGTTGCAACCGGGGGATTGGGTCCTACCAATGATGACATTACAAAAAAGGCGATATGTCGAGCGTTCAAGAGAAACCTTATCCTTTACGATGATGTATTGAAATTCATCGAAGATAGATTCAAGAAGCAAAACAAAGAGATGCCTCCATCGGTGCAGTCCCAAGCCTTATTGCCTCAAGGTTGTAAAGTACTGCAAAATCATTGGGGGACAGCACCGGGAATTATGATAACCGAAGGAAAAAGAATTTTTGTCTCGCTTCCGGGAGTCCCGTATGAGATGAAGAATCTATTTATCCATCAACTAAAACCGATATTGCCTCCACCTCCCGAAGGGAAAACAATAACATTCAAACGATTAAAAACATCCGGTATGAGGGAGGCTGTTATTTACGATATGGTAAAGGATTTACTCAACGAACGGGGAGCTGTCAATATCGCTTTTCTCCCAAGCTTTACCGGAGTTGATATCAGATTAACCGTCAAAAATGAAACCCGTCAAAAAGCTGAGGAATTGTTGGCTCAATTCGAGGAAAAATTAAAATCGAGGATAGGGAAATATATCTACGGCGAAGGAGAGGAAGCCAACCTGCCCAAAGCGGTCGCGGAGCTATTGAAATCCTCTCAAAAGACCCTCTCCACCGCCGAATCCTGCACCGGGGGGCTGCTTGCCAAATTGCTGACCGATATACCCGGCTCATCCGAGTATTTTGAAAGAGGGGTAATAACCTATAGCAATCAAGCCAAAATTGAAATTCTAAAAGTTCCCGAGGAGTTGATAAACAAATTCGGGGCGGTATCCTCACAGGTCGCCGAAGCAATGGCAAAGGGAATCAGGAAACTTTCGGACACTGACTTTTCCCTATCCATAACCGGTATAGCCGGACCAACCGGCGGGACTGAAGAGAAACCTGTCGGCACGACTTGGATAGGTATCGCCTTTGATGATAATATATTTACAAAAAAATATCTCTTCAATTCCGACAGGGAGATAAACCGTCAACGCGCCGCTTCGGCGGCTCTGAATTTATTAAGGCGAAAACTTTTGGGAGAGGACTTAAAATAATTCCGCCGCAAAAATGATTTTGTAAATCGGTATATTTAATTTAACCTATACATCATTGGAGTAATAAGATGGAAATTTCCTCGTCGTATTTCAGCAAATACAAGGATAATATTATCGATGCTCAAAGGCGGCTCGTATCCATTCCCGGTTTAGGTCCCGATAATAACGGAAAGGGAGAATATGCCAAATCGCGGGAGCTAATTAAGATATTAAAAGAATTGGGGATTAATAATATATCCGAATATAATTGTCCCGACAATAGAGTCCCCGACAAGGTACGACCAAATATTATCGCAAAATATCCCGGAAATAATAGCTCAAAAACTCTATGGATATTATCCCATATCGATGTGGTTCCCGCAGGCGAGTTATCCCTATGGAAAAGCGATCCATTCGAGCTAAAAGTGGAATCCGATAGGATTATCGGCAGAGGGGTGGAAGACAATCATATCGGGATTATAATGTCTTTGTTCGGGCTTAAGTATCTAATCGATAATAAGATAACCCCATCCTGCAATATTGGATTGGCTTTTGTTTCTGATGAGGAAACAGGTTCAAAATATGGGCTTGATTATCTGCTGAACAATGCCGATTTATTCCGCACCAATGATTTGGTTTGGGTTCCCGATTCAGGATCTCCCGAAGGCACTGATATCGAAATAGCCGAAAAGTCGATCCTTTGGCTGAAATTCACTGTTAAGGGAAAGCAATGCCATGCTTCAAGACCAAGTTTGGGGGTCAACGCTATGAAAGCCGGAGCGGAGTTAATTGTTCGTCTCAATTCCCTTTATAATGAATTTCCCAAAAAGGATGAACTTTATACCCCTCCTAATTCGACTTTCGAACCAACCAAGAAAGAAGCTAATGTGCAAAATATAAACACTATCCCGGGTGAGGATGTATTTTACTTCGATTGCCGAATTCTACCGGATTATAGTTTGGATGATGTGATGGGTTTTATTCAGAATAATGTGGATAAAGTTGTGGATAAATACGGGGTCTTTGTGGATATCTCTCCCCAACAAACGGTAATTGCGCCAAAGCCTACACCGGAAAATTCCGAGATTGTGGATAAATTAAAAACCGCAATCGAAAAAGTGTTGAAAACTAAACCTCGGGTGATGGGAATTGGTGCGGGAACGGTCGCTTCATTTTTCCGCCGTAAGGGGATACCTGTTGCGGTTTATGCAAAAATTGATGAAGTGGCACACAGTCCAAATGAACATATAACCTTTGAAAATATGTATGCCAACAGTGCTATGGTAGCGACTATAATGGCGGGATGATTCGAAAAACGGAGTTTACTAAAACCGATATTATGGAATAATATGTTTGCATTTTGGGAATTAAAGTAGTGTTTTTACCTGAAGCAAGCTAATTAACAATTAAAGTTTTCTTAACCTTTTTATTGAATCGGAGGTATTATGTCCGGAAACTTATGTTATTTCGAAATCCCATCGAAGGATTTGGGGAAAGCGGAGGAATTTTATAAAACAGTTTTTGGATGGAAGTTCAATAAGGAAGAAAGTTCTCCCAATTATTCCTCATTTGAGACATCTAATCCACCTCACGGTGGAATCGAAAAAATGGAACCTTTCAACAACGGTGTGGTGATATACATTCAGGTGGATGATGTCGCCGAAACACTGAGGAAAATTAAGGATGCCGGAGGGAATATAGTTCGTGAAAAGACCGAAATACCGAATATCGGATATTTCGGCTTATTAGCCGATCCTGATGGAAATATTATGGGGATATTTCAAAACAAGTAAGGATAACATGAAGGCCTCCAAAAATTTCCTATAATTTATTTAATTCCTCCGCCGAACGATAATAAATCTCATTATAGGAGAATATCTCCCTGAATATTTTGATTATTATCGGTATAACATCTTTTAAGTCAACAAACTTCCCGAATTCGGCGGAAATAGATGAAACCGAATATTCTTTTATTCCGCAAGGAATTATATAATCGAAATAAGATAAATCATTATTGACATTGAGTGCAAAACCGTGAAAACTGACCCATCTTTTCACGGCAACGCCGATAGCGGCCAGCTTTTTATCCTCAATCCAAACGCCCGTATATTTCTCCTTTCGGCCCGCATCCAGCCCAAACTCATTCAACACCCCAATTAACACTCCCTCTAAATCACGGAGATATTTATGCATATCCCTACCCCGCGTATCAAGTTTGATAATGGGATACCCGACAAGTTGCCCGGGGCTATGGAAAGTAATATCCCCTCCCCGTTCGATTTCGTAAAAATCGATTCCCTTATCTTTTAGAGAGCCGATATCCAGAAGCAGATTTTCCATATTCCCACCCCTGCCATAAGTTATCACCGGCGGGTGTTCCAATAGGATTAGCGAATCGGGTATCTCCTCGGCTATTCTTTTTTGGACCAGCTTATGCTGGATTTCCAATGCACGATGGTAGTCTATTAATCCCGGTATATAGATATCCAATTGGGTTTTATTATCTTTATGCATACAATAAAAGCTCTCCAATAATCTATTTTCCAATGTATAACTATTATGACCGATGGGCAAGCTAATCCAATTCGGTAGTACAATTTAGAAATTATAAATCTTATACTTGTAGTCCAAACAAATTGGGATAACGATTACGGCGAAGTATCCCACCTCCGCCGTTTTTTTATGGGTGTTTTTCTGGTAGGGGTAGCGGTGGAGGCGACCCTTATATTATTATCATTTCAGCAAAATCATCTTGCGGGTGATGGACTTATCGCCAAATCTCAAGCGATAAAAATATAACCCCGAAGGCAAACCAGAACCATCAAATCCAATCTCCCTGTCCCCCGCAGGATAATCACCTTCCAATATCTTCGCCACCTTACGCCCTCCCAAATCATACAAATCCAATTTAACCTTCCCAGCTCTCGGTATCCCAAATTTAATTGTCGTGGCTGCATTGAACGGATTCGGGTAATTCTGGTAGAGATAAGGGGTTCTGGGCAAGCCGGTTTGGTCATCGTAAGGAACGCCTGTTTGCGGATGATAGGTCAAATTGTTGGTATGTTGCGGATCATGGCAACTCATCGGCCAAGGAAACCTCTCCGGCTCCCAAGTAATCACATCCAACTTATATACATAAATCCTCTGGGTCGGATACCCAAAGGTCGGATAGTCGGTTTCAAATGCCATCTCTGTTATGCCATCATTATCAATATCTCCCAAAGAAACACCCCCCGGAAAAGTCGTCCCGAGCACCCATAAAGGAAAATAGTCGAGCAATTCGCCATCCTGATTCAATGCCCATATCCTGCCCATCTGACCGGTGCTATCCATAATCGTCATATTATAATTAAAAATATAATCCATAGAACCATCTCCATCTATATCGCCGATAGTCGGTTGGTCATAATTACCAGCCATCGAATCACCACCCCAGAAGGGCCAACCATCGTAATAATGAGCATTCGTATCTACAAGATAATCATAACCATAAAATATGGACTCCCCGAATGAAATTCCATATTCATTCGATCCAACGCTTGTCGGTGCCACAGAGCAACCGGCTGTAGAAAAGCCTCCATAAAACAGGGGCCAACCATTTAGTAATTCGCCGGATTCATTTACAACCGCAGCATAACCTTCATTATCGACATTAAGGAAAAGCTGCGATATTTCCAAAAAATTATCATCATTATAATCAAAGAGATTCGGCGGGGTTAGAACCCAAAAAGAATCTTCCGGTATCCCAAATCCCATCGGGAATCCATTATGTAAGGTCCCATCAGCCTCGTATGCGAAAAGCTGATTGACATAATCGAACCAAATCGCTCCGGAAACTATTATTTCTGGAGAATTATCATTATCTATATCACCTATAGCTAACCCCGTGGTATATAACCCTTCGATAGGCCAACCAGGTAACATTTCCCCCTGCCCGTTATATACCCTTAATTCATTAATTTCGTAAGGATAACTTTGATGTAGACCAATTATAATCTCCATTGCCCCATCCCCATCCAAATCATAAAGTGCCAATTGCCAAGCGGAATTATTATTTGCCATATCAATCGGAAATCCCGAACACATAGTCCCATCGGTTTCAAGCGCTATCAATTCCGAATGATGCTCAACCGCATCTTCCCAATCAACCACTATTTCCGGAGTGCCATCGCCGTCTATGTCCCCGATAACAGGCGAATTAGCAAACTCATCATTTATGTCTTCATTTACATAGGGCCAACCGGGCATTGCATTTCCCTGATAATCGAAACAATATATTTTATTGGCAAGGCTCATAAATATCTCCAAATCCCCATCGCCGTCGATATCATATAGTGTTAACCCCTGCATCGGGGCTGAAAATAAATGGTATTCGTGGATCAAAATAGGCCAACCGTCCATCAAAATCGGTTCCTGCGAATACGATTTAGGGCACAAGATCAAGAAAAATAAAACTATTAATAAAATACATCTATCAAATTTCATAATATCCTCCGAGATGATAAAATAGGGGGAGCCTCCAATCGATCAGGAGGCTCCCTGTTTAATTATTTATGCTGTGGGCAGGAATCCCAAGTTCCGGTTAGATATAAATCCTGATTTATTGAACCCGGGCTCGATTTGGTCCCCCAGGTTCCATATCCCTTCTGCGTTTGTCCCGTAGTATAACGCGCTTGGAGACAATACCAACCAGTATCCTGATACCCTCCTATTCCATAAACTCCATCTTGGCCATTTATGGTATATGATGTAGTAGTATAATGCTTATTACCTATCGTAAGGGTTACCGATACACCGCTTTGAGCCGTCCCATCGACATAAGTAATGCCATAAAAAGCATGGAGATGATCTTCCCCCATAGCGGTATTTATATTACCTATGAATAATATAACCGCAAATAGAGCCAGACTACTTAATGCAATTAGAAAAAATGACTTTTTACTCATCTTTATTCTCCTTATAAAGATTTACAAACTTTTACTAACTAATGTTTCAATTATTTTATGAAAATCGGCGGACTGCGGGAGCGGTTATAATAGACATAGCTAACTGTCCCCCCCCCAACGGGTTAGCGGTTGCTGTTTTTAGTTGTTTTATTATTCCAGACATTTCCCCTCCCGTATCTCTGATATCTATTATATCCTATATCACACTTCTTGTCAAGCAGTTTCAGAGAAGGCGTACCCTCTCCCAACGCAAAAGTGCGTTATTTCAATAACACCATCTTGCGGGTGATGGATTTATCGCCAAATCTCAAGCGATAAAAATATAACCCCGAAGGCAAACCAGAACCATCAAA
>JALSTH010000046.1 GCA_026983835.1 Candidatus Zixiibacteriota bacterium
GGACCCCCGGCGGCGTGATGATGGCCCCCCCCCCCAAATAGTTTGGCAATAGGTAAAATATCATACTCTTCCCGACATCTAAAGCTAACCTTTATTTCCCCAACCCCCTCTATCTCCTTAAATAAAGCGGTAACCAACACACCATCGATATATAATCCATAATCAATAATCCCCTCCGTATCGGAATATTCCGCTCCTGAAGCCTTTATTAATTTCGGGGTAACGGTTAAAAAACAAACTCTATTATTAAGAGGAAGTTCCAAATTGCTTAAAACCCCTCCCAATAGTTTCAATGACGGTGCAGACATATTGTAATAGGCGTTATCAGCCACTACTCTTGGATTAGCCCCCAATTCCAAAAGTTCGGCGCACTTTCGGAAAGCGTCCGGTGTGGTACTGTCGTGCCTGAACCTGCCGGTATCCGTATAAATAGCAAGATATATCGCATTAACGGCGGTTTGATTGGGTTTATAATTCCCGAAGCGAATAATATCATAAATCAATTCTCCCGCCGCCGATCTATGAACATCGACAAAATTCAAAGTTCCGAAATTCTTATTATCCTGATGATGGTCAATATTTATAAGAGGAATACCGTCCTTGATATATTCCTTCACCCAACCTATCCTGTCTAAGTTCGGACATTCCACCACCACTATCAAATCCGGATCTATATCCCCTTTCGGTTTTTCCGTCCGAATTAACCCTTTTGGATCGATAAATTTGTATTTATACGGGACAGTGCCTTGGTTAAATATCCAAAAATTCTTCCCTAAAAATACAAGATACTCCCCCAATGCTATTTGCGAACCTATGGAATCACCATCGGGGTTTTCATGAGCGGTAATAAGAATTCGCTCTGATTTTCCGATGAGGTCGTTAACTTCCGCTATTTTTCGCTGAACTTGAATTTCTTTCTCCAATCTCATCGTGTATTTTCTTCAATAATTCCTTAACCCTAAAACTGTTGTCTAATCCCTTATCCAAATGAAAGGAGATTTGGGGAGTGTATTTCAAGCCCAAAAGCTTCCCTATTCTCGATTGAATAAAGAGTCTGCTCCGTTCGAGTGCTATAATACTGAGCTGTTTTTCCCCTTCCGTCCCCAAAACGGTAAAGTATATTTTAGCATACTTCAGATCCCCGGAAACCTCAGCTCTCGAAAAGGTCACAAACCCCATATCCGCATCCTTGACCTCCTTATTCAATACTTCGGAGGCATTTTTTAGTATTTGGATCGCAACCCTGTCAACTCTATGAAATCTCATAACTATAAAAATTCAATATTATAAGTTATTATATTGACCGAACCGTTAGTTGAGATACGATCAACAATTTTATTCAAAACACTATTCGCAAATTTCCTATCATTACTAACAACGGATATACCCAAAAGTGTACGCCTCCACAAATCATTCGCACCTACCTCCGCTATCGATATATTAAAATCCCGCCTCAATTTGTCCTTGATACTCTTAAGAACTGTCCTCTTCATTTTCAGAGATCCGCTTTCAGGTATATATAATTCCATACTAAGCAAACCAACTACCATAGGTTTACTCTACACCTATACCCGAATCCAATTTTCTCGCCACTTCGGTTGTTTCTATTATTTCAAAAATATCACCTATTTTCAAATCATTGAAGTTTTCTATCCCGATACCGCATTCATACCCTTCCAAAACTTCGCGCACATCATCCTTAAATCTCTTAAGAGAAGAAATTGTTCCTTCATAAATGACAACTCCATCGCGGACGATACGAGCTTTACCTCCTCGCTTTACGACACCCTTCAGTACGAAACAGCCGGCTATCACGCCCACTTTGGGAACCCTGAAAAGTTCTCTCACTTCCACCATCCCAACGATATTCTCGATAACATCAGGCTCAAGAAGTCCTTCCAGCGCCCTTCTTATATCCTCTTCCGCTTCATAAATTACCGTATATAATCTTATATCCACCCCCTCATGGCTACCTATTTCGATAGCTCGAGCATCAGGCCTTACATGAAAACCGATAATCACCGCTTGGGAGGACGATGCCAGCAACACATCCGATTCTGTAATGGCGCCAACACCGGAGTGTATCACATTAACTTTGACTTCATCCGTAGAAAGTTTTTGCAGGGTTCCCGAAAGCGCTTCGACGGAACCATCCACATCCCCTTTGATAATAAGGTTAAGTTCCTTTACGGAACCTTCCTGAATAAGGTCATAGACATCGGTAAGCGTTACCGGCTTAGCCCTACGAATATCATGTTCCCTTTTTAAGCGAGCTCTTTTTTGGGCAATGTCCTTGGCGGTAACCTCATCCTCCACGCTGACGAAACTATCCCCCGCCTGTGGAATACCGGAGCTACCGAGTATCTGCACAGGCGTCGATGGACCTGCAATTTCCGCTCGTTCGCCCCAATCATTAAACATAGCCCTCACTTTTCCATAATGCGTTCCCGTAACGAAGCAATCTCCAATCCGCAATGTCCCGTCTTGAATCAAAACATTTATGAGCGGTCCTCTCCCCTTATCAAGCTTTGCCTCCAAAATTGTTCCGCTTGCCCTCTTTTTCGGATTTGCTTTAAATTCCATCATTTCCGCTTGAAGGAGAATCATCTCCAGAAGATTATCAATGCCCATACCCGTTTTTGCGGACACTTCGCAAACTATTGTTTTGCCACCCCAATCCTCTGGGAGGAGATTATAATTAGCCAATTGTGCCTTAACGGGTTCCGAATTGGCGCCAGGGAGATCCATTTTATTTATAGCCACAACAATTGGTACACCTGCGGCACGGGCATGGGAGATGGCTTCGACAGTTTGAGGCATTATATTATCATCAACCGCAACAACCAATACAACTATATCCGTTACTTGAGCTCCCCTGGCTCTCATTGCAGTAAAAGCATGGTGACCGGGTGTATCGATAAATGTAATCGACCCGTCTCCGACTTTTACTTCGTAGGCTCCAATGTGCTGGGTAATACCACCCGATTCCCTACCAATAATATTCGAACGACGAATATAATCCAACAATGATGTCTTGCCATGATCCACATGCCCCATAATTGTAACGACAGGCGCACGGGGGACTAAATGTTCTTCATCCGTTTCTTCCTCCTCCACCACAAGCTCAGTTTCCTGCCTTACCTCGTACCCGAATTCCATCGCTACCATCGTAATGGTATCTATATCGAGCCGCTGATTAATGGTAGCCATCACACCAAGAGACATAAGCTTCGACACAGCTTCGGCGGGCTTTACATTCATTAAATTCGCCAACTCGCCGACAGTCATAAATTCTATTACATTTATAAATTTTTCCCCTCCTTCGCCATCTATTTGTTTTTGTTCTTTCTTATGATAATGCTTAGCTTTTTTATGACCATCTAAAGCCGTAAGGGTTTTCTTAAGCGCTGCCTTTACTTCCTTTTTATCAACTTTCTTTTTCTCTTTAATTTTTTGAACTGTC
>JALSTH010000047.1 GCA_026983835.1 Candidatus Zixiibacteriota bacterium
GATATATCCCCTCAGGGACTTTCGCGTTCTCCGATACTCCAATCCCCGGTGGGAGACAGTAATACGGATTATGAATATGTTGTAATCACCGATGAATCCTTAGCGGAAAGTTATAAGCCTTTGGTGGAGTGGAAAACGAGGAAGGGCGTTTATGCCGGGATAGTTACAATTCAGGAGATAGATGCCGAATATTCAGGGTTGGATTTGCAGGAAAAGATAAGGAATTACATTAAGGATGCTTATCAACATAACCTAAAATGGGTATTATTGGGCGGAGATGAGAATATCGTTCCGGTGAGATATGCATTCCAGATCGATACATCCCACAATCCCGATTTGGTGGAGCAGCAGATATGTGATTTATATTATTCGGATTTAACCGGCGATTGGGATACCGATGGCGATGGAGTATATGGAGAACCTCTCAATGACAATCCCGATATTTATCCGGAAGTATATGTAGGCAGGGTCACCGCTGAAACACCCGAGGAAGTTAAAGCCTATATAAATAAGTTATTGATCTATGAACAAAATCCGGGCAATGGAGATACTTCCTATTTATCCAAAGCGCTTTTTATAGCCGCCGACCAAATGGTAGATGACAATCAACAAATTGAGCTTGGGAATACGATGCCTTCCAATTTCTTTGTCGATACAACAAGCTGCGTGGAAAGGCAATCGGGTTATGATGAGGATCCTATCGGACCCACTGGGAGGCAAGTAATCGATAAAATGGGCGAAGGTTTCGGTTTTGTGTCCAACCTCAATCATGGCAGTCCTCAACATTATGCCGCCAAATCGAGTTTATATAACAAATTCCCCAAATCCTATGTTATAAGTGATGTGCATTACGATGAGGATCACAATGCCCCGCTAACCGACCTTCCGGAGAATTCTAAATACGGTGTTCATTATTCCGTATCCTGTGATGTAGCCGCTATCGATATGGACCACAGCGATATTTGGGTGGGATATAGCTGGCCCACCAATAATTGCTTGGGGGAATCGTATATTGAGATTCCAAATAAAGCAGGAGTGGCGTTTTTGGGGAACAGCCGATGGGGATGGGTTCCAACTTCTTATATTTTGGAGGAAGCTTTCATCCGTTATGCTTTCGGTAATAATCCGATGGGCAGGCATATCGGTGGAGCGGAGGCATTAAGCAAAACCGATTATCCGGAATACCGCGATCTCGACTATGGGCATAATCTTTTGGGCGATCCCGAGTTTATTATCTGGAAAGGCAATCCTTCCTCATTTTCCGTCGATTATCAGCCGGAGGTTTTATTATCCGGCAAATTTTATCGCGTCGCCGTAAAATCGGACGGCACACCCGTTGAGGACGCCAAAGTTTGTTTATATAAAGAGAACGAATTCCTCGCTGTCGGTTACACCAACGGCTATGGCGAAGCTATTTTGGAGGTTTCGCCAAAAACATCCGGAGATATGAGCATTACCGTAACGAAGGACGGCTTTCTGCCATTTCTTGCGGAAACTGAACTGATTCCCGAAACCGATGTGGGAGAAAGCGATAAATTACCAACGAAGTTTTCCTTAATCGGCAACTACCCAAATCCGTTTAATAAATCCACAATATTGGATTTCACTTTGAATAAACTCTCGGATGTTGGGATTTCAATATATGATATCAGGGGTAGAATAGTAAGGACGGAAAGCCTCAAGGGATTAAGTGCCGGGGAACATCTAATTAAATTCGATGCGGTTGATAATGATGGAAGGGAACTACCTTCCGGGTTTTATCTCTACCGCATTGCAACTGGGGATGAGAGCGCCGTAGGTAAAATGGTTCTGGTAAAATAGAGATCCCCTTCCTGCCAGATGCCGGGGCATTATGCCCCGGTTTTTTTATTCTCTCTCTCAAAAGAGAATTGGGCAAAAAGAAATCTAAAAAATTGGCATCACCCGTTCGGAGAGAATCGGGACATAATTATAACTTCATAAACTAAAAGATGTTAATAAAGAATTTTTCAAAAAAATTTCAATGGGCTTTAATTTTGTGAATTTTATTGCCGATGGAAAAACTAAAGGAGGTGATAAAGAATGCCGCGTAAAACTACACGCAGAAATTATAATCCTAGGCCGAAGCTTTCGCTCCGGGAAAAAATTATCCGGGACTTCGGTTATGGTAAGGTAGTAACTACGGAAATGCTTCGGAAGAAATATGGTCGTTCCCATTCACCAAGCTATATCGGAGTTATTTTAGCCAAATGTGAGAAGAGCAGGAGAAAATCCGCCTCGCCTTGGGTATTCACATGGAGGGTTGGTGAAGGACGCTATAAAATCATCCGTCCGTACAAAAGGAAGAACTGGAGGAGATAGTCCCTTTTGTGGAGTATGTACTCCGGACAGTAAATTAATTCCAACAACAATACTCAAATAATCAACGTCCATCTACTCGGGCGTTGATTTTTTTTACTCCTTTTTTATGTTTAACGACCGGCGATGGTTTTGTTTTCTTAAAAGGCGATCCGCCAAAAATATAATTAGGGAACATCCCAATCCGGGGTAAATCGTATCCACCCCGAACAGCGGTTTGGAGTTTGCGATATATCCCCCAATCATCCATATTACAACCATACTTCCGCTCGCAACAATCGATACAAAAGCATAGTTCTTCCGCATTCGCCACTTATCCCCAAAGGAAGCCGACAAAGGTATCAATAAAGCAGCTGTCGATATGCTCCCAAAATCATACCATATCTCAACAATCGAGCGCTTGAATATCGCTATCAATATGGCGATACTTCCTGAAATAATAAGACCTATACGGGTTAAAGTGGTAATATTCCCACCTATTAACTTATGAACAAAATCCTTACCTAATGTTTGCCCGGATATAAAAGTAAAAGTGTCAACTGTGGACATAACGGTGGCGAATAATCCCAACAAAAATATTCCCTTAAATAAATCGGGCAGAACTTGAGCCGCCAAAACTTGATAGGATGTAGCCGGATCGGTTAGGTTGGGAACAATCGCTTTGGCATATAAGCCGGTTGAAGTCGTCATAAAGTCAAAAAGCATCCAAAAACCGATGGAGATAAAAATTCCCTTACGGGCGGTGCTTTCGGATTTGGCGGCGAAGCACCTCTGGTAAAAGGACGGATCCACCAAAGTCCCCAATGCTATAAAATACCAGACGAGGATATAGCTCAGCGGTTTTCCTCCGGTCAAAGTCAGATTCTCGGGAGGAACATTGGAAGCGATAAAATCCAAACCGCCATAATCAACGAACAAATAAGAAACCATTATCCCAAAACCTAAAAACATCAATCCGAATTGTAATCTATCGGTAATAACATCGGAGCGCAGTCCCCCCGTGAATATATAGAAAACGGAGAAGAAAGCCCCTCCTATAATTCCCCAAACCAACGGAACCCCAAAAACGGTTTTCGCCAAAAATCCCACCTGCAAAACATAAGCGGCCGGGACTGTAGTGATAAAAACCAACAGAGCCCCGGCAAGAGATGTTTTTCTATCGTATGCCTTTTCAAGTTGATCGGGGATAGTATATAGTTTTGTGCGCCTTGCTTTTTTGGCAATGAACAAGGCAAAAAGTATCGCCCCGATATAATACGGCAAACCAAACACCACCCAATTTGATAAACCGTGTTTATAAGAATACTCGCCGACACCAAGAATTCCCCCATACCAACTGGAGACTAAGCTGGCGACGAAGCCGGGCAAGGAAAGCCTCCTGCCCATAACAAGGTATTCATCTACATCCTGCCTTCGAGCGAAAAGCTGGCGGAATCCTATCGCCACCAAAACAGCGAGATATCCGATAACCAGCGCAATATCAAGCGCGCTGTACAATTATTACATCTCCAAAGTTAGGCTCGCATAGAAATTCCGCTCAGCACCGACAATATAGCGGGGTAGATTATCATCCTCTTCGATATAACCGGAGGCGATATACTCCTTGTCAAACAGGTTGTTGACCCGAAATGCGAATCTCAAGGGAAGCCTTACCAAATTATCAAGAGCAATATCCGTAGACAAATTAACAATATGATAACCATCCAATTTTGCATCTTCATTCTCCGAATTATCGAGATACTGCCCGCCTACATAGCGGCCGGAGACAATCAGAGTAAAAGGATAATCCCGGTAGCTGATACTATAATTGGCAAGCATATCCGGAAATCCGCCAATCCTATTCCCGGAACGATCCAACACTATCGGCTGCCAATTGTCCCAATCGAAACCATACTCCACATAATCCTCGAATTTGTCATCGTTTATCGAAAGGTTACCGTTGAAGGCAAACCTATGCGTTGTTTTCAAATTCGCGGAAATCTCAACACCTTGGTGAAGGGTTTTATGAGCGTTGCCGGAGATAGGATAACCATCCTCATCCAATTGCCCAGCATAAGGGATAATCTCATCGGTAATCTGCATCCTATAGATATTCAAATCCAAATTAAAATCATTATCGCCCATCTTACCGCTATACGAACCGCCCAATTCGATATCGAGAAGTTTTTCCGGCTTTAACTCCTTTCCAATAAACTTGTAATGCCCTTCATCCCCAATAAAATTATCAGGCTTATAACCGGGATTAGACCAATAATCGGTTGGGTCGTAAACATCTTTAAAGGCTGGTTGGCGCTGAGCGGTCGAAAGATTGGCAAATACATTAACTTTTGGCGTCAATTTGAAATTCACGCCTAATCTCGGGGTAATGAAATCATAATCACGAGTAAAAAATACGCCGAACCGCTTATCATCCGTCAGCCTATAATGTTGGCGCCGATACTGTAAATCCAACATCCCGATAATATTTTCCGCCAAATTGTAATCCAAATGACTAAAAGCCGTAAATGAATTACTTATCCCCACATAATCATAATATCGAACTTCGGGGGATAAATCGGAAGGATACTCAGCCGCCCATCGGACCTCACCATAATGCCTCCCCCGATGAAGTCTCATTTCACCGCCGACTGTCAACTTCGCTTTTCCCATCTTGCAGGCTATATTAGGTATCCATCCCCAATCGTATTCATCAACGGTTCGACGCCTGATTAAATCCGTTTTCTTAAGGCGATATAAACCTGTCGTTGAATCGGGAATCGGATTTCCATTATTATCAACATCCTCGTAATAACCAGATGGAAATTCATCAGGTGAGCCGACCCAGACTTCGCCCAAATTGTATTCCTCGATATATTTCCCCTTTCGGGATTGGTCGTAATAGCCATCGCCGCTAAAATAATAAAGCGTGTTCGCTAAATTTAAATTGTCATTTAAACCGATATTATGTAAAATCTCATAATGGGGCTGATTAAAATGATCAGTTTCGCCGTCCCATTGGAGCGGATTATACCTTCTATCGATAGATAATTGTTCTTTAGTAATTCCCTTATAAGCCAAATGCGATTTCTCCGGACCTCCATATAAATTTATTTTCAGAGATGATTTTTCGCCATATCGAGCCATACCGAAGAAATAAGCCCACATATCCGACCAAGAATTTTCGCGATATCCGTCAGTATGTAATTTGGAGAATCGTCCATAAAATACAAAGTTATCCTTAATCAATCCCGAATTCCCCGAAAATGTTAATTTGCGGGTATTATAACTTCCGTATCCCGAAACTATTTTGAATTTCGGGAAAGGGGAATATTCCGACGAGATTAAATTAACCGACCCTCCCATCGCCGAGGCGCCATATAATGAATTTCCCACTCCTCTTTGAATTTGAATATCCTCAATACTTTCGCTGAAATCCGGCAAGTCTATCCAATACACTTCGCTCGATTCCGCATCGTTTAAGGGAATCCCATTAAGCATTACCGCAATCCTTTTTTGATCGAAGCCCCGCATTTTCAAATATGAATAACCTATACCATTTCCGGCATCGGAATATGCATAGAGGTTCGGGGTTTCCATTAACAGCATCGGCGTATCCTGCGCCCAATACCGTTGATCGATTTGCTTTCGGGTAATATTGGAAAAGGCAACAGGAGTTTCACCGCGGGATGCTCTGGTTAGAGTTACTACCACCCCCTGTCCCTTTAACAACCTGGGCTCCAATTTGAGAACGAGATAATCCGTTTTCGAAGCATCGACTTTTTTATAAGCAATCCCATAGCCGATCACCTTAAGAATTAAAGTCTGTTCGCCGAGCGGGAAATCCCTAATATTGAACTTTCCATCCATATCGGTAATTACCGTTATATTCGTTCCCTTAACACTAATGGCTACCCCCCCCAATGCTTCCCCGTTATCCTTGCTAATTATAACCCCCTTAAGTTCTACCCCAAAAGCAGTGCCGCAAAGCATTAGCATTGTAAACAAAAGCAACAACGATATTTTTCTTGAAGACATTTATAACCTCCGTGCAGAAATAAAAAAGCCTCCCAGCGAGCAGAAGGTGGTTAAAAACAAGGAAACCATCTTTCCCTACGCTGGCATTATCCAGATCAGGTTCCAAGGGTGTATTCTCAGGCTCGCAACCTGTAAGAGGATGCGAACCACCCCATTTTATCTTATAGGAAAATATACTATTTCCTCACAGATTGTCAAGGGATAAAGCATCAAATCATTTTGATATTGATTTTTTAATAATTTTTATTATATTACTAAAAAGACCATAATAATGGTTTCGATTTATCTTCCGATTTAATGATGTCGTCAAGAAAGCAACCCTATTCAATAACCCAAAACCATCTACAAATAAGGAGGCGGTTTGAAAGATTTTAAGAAAATTCCCCTAATTCGCTGTTCCACAAACGAGAAAAAACACTTTCCCTTCAAGCTTGGATTATCAATGCTAATAATTCTATTGTTTGGGATCAATATTGGGTTAACCTACGGAAACCCCAACAAATTCAATGGAAACAATACAAAAACTCCGATTGTGCACCCTGAAAATGTTATGAATAATAAGCTTGCACAAAATGAATCATTTGATAAGTGGCGAGGCAATGTTCATTATGACCCTTGTACCCCAAGTGATACTATCCCCGAAAGGTTCGATTGGCGTGAACATAATGGGTGTACTCCTGTGAAAAACCAAATTGTTAATGGTATCTTCTGCGGAAGTTGTTGGGCATTTGCTATAATGGGAGCGATGGAAAGCGCTATCCTCATCGCTGATGGAGATACTGTGGATCTATCGGAACAATGGTTGGTCAGTTGCACCGATGCGGGCGATTGCGGCGGATGGAATGGGTGGTATGGTGCAGCCTTCAACTATTTGTTGCAGGATGGAGAGCCTGACTACTGCGGCGAAAGCGGTGCAGTGATGGAGGAAAGTTTTCCATATGAAGGATTGAATGTCCCCTGCGGATGCCCATACCCACACCCATACCATATCGATTCGTGGTCGTTTATTGGAAATGAAGGCGAAATTCCGTCGGTAGAACAGATTAAGCAAGCTATATTGGATCACGGCCCAATTACTTGCAGGGTAGTCTGGAATGACGCTTTCTATCATTATACGGGGGGAATTTTCGATGGCTGCGAGAATGGATATTGTAACCATTCCGTTGTTTTAGTTGGATGGGATGATAATCAAGGAGAAAATGGGGTTTGGTTTCTGCGAAACGCATTGGGTCCTGATTGGGGTGAAGATGGTTATATGCGAATCGAATACGGATGTTCTAATGTCGGTCTCGATGCTTGTTATGTAGAATACTCGCCGCGAACCGGTTTGGTTGTGTCTCCATTTAACAACTTCGAATCAGAGGGACCTATGGGTGGTCCATTTGATCCAAACGAAATGGTATATAGGATAAAAAATATAAATGAAACGGGTATCGCCTATAGTATAACTAATTCCCAATCGTGGGTAAGTATCTCAGACCCGAACGGTTATCTTGAGGGCGGCGATTCGTTGGATGTAATTATTTCAATAAATTCCAATGCTAATTCTATGGGGAATGGAAACTACGCTGATACTATCAACTTCATAAACGAAACTGATCATCAAGGAGATACGCAAAGAGCGGTCAACCTGAGAATTGGTGTTGGAGTAATCTATGAATGGTCTATGGATACTGATCCGGGCTGGACAACTGAGGGCGATTGGGGATATGGACAACCTGTCGGGCAAGGCGGAGAACATGGGTTTCCTGACCCTACAAGCGGTTACACAGGACAAAATGTTTATGGCTATAATTTGAATGGGGATTATGATAATAATCTGCCAGAGATGTTCCTTACCAGCCAGCCTATAGACTGTTCCGAACTTTCCAATACCGAATTAAGGTTTTGGAGGTGGTTAGGAGTAGAACAACCTCTATACGACCACGCTCGGATAGAGGTCAGCAACGATAACTTGAACTGGACTACCATTTGGGAAAACAACAGTACAATAACCGATAGCGAATGGCAGAAATTCGACTACGACATTTCTGAAGTAGCCGATGGACAGCCCACCGTATTTCTGCGCTGGACTATGGGACCTACGGATAATTCTTGGCGATTCTGTGGATGGAATATCGATGATGTGCAAATAGTTGCAATAGATAATTCTCAGCTTTTATCATTCACCTATCCTTACGGCCTCCCCGAATACATCAATCCGGAAGGTGGCACAACATTTCGAGTGATAGTGAATGGAGTTTCAGGCGATCCTGCACCGGGGACAGGAGTTTTACATTATGATGATGGTTCGGGGTATGTCGAAATCCCAATGTCCGTAGTGGCACCTAATGTTTATGATGCAATATTTCCTGCATTCGATTGCGGAGACGAAATTCATTACTATATCACGGCGGAAACAGAAGACGGGATTATTGTAACCGATCCTTATAGCGCACCATTAAATTCTTATTCGGCTATCAGTGCAACAGGTTTCGTAGTCCTCTATGAGGATGATTTTTCTACGAATGAAGGTTGGACTGGATTAGGAGGTGACGCTGAATGGACTATTGGTCCCGCAACCGGTGGTAGTGGTAACGATCAATATGGCGGACCGGACCCCGCAGAAGACCATTCCCCTTCTTCCGATAATTATGTTTTAGGGAATGACTTAACTCCTGATTCGGGCGGAGATTATTCACCAAATATAGATACAACATATTGGATAACTTCCCCCGTTATCGATTGTTCCGATTATATAAATGTAAACATAAAGTTCTTCCGCTGGCTCGGGGTTGAACAAAACATTTATGACCACGCCTACATACAAGGCTATAATGGTTCATCCTGGGTGGATTTATTCGAGAATGGTTCCACAACTATTGATGAGAATGAGTGGAATCAAATATCATTTGATGTCTCATCAATAGCTAATGGAAATCCTGATTTTCAAATACGCTTTGGGTTGGGACCGACTGACGGATCTTGGCAATACTGTGGATGGAATATTGACGATTTATCAATTACAGCTTATTCCTGTGCGCCTGATACAACAAACTTGACAATAAAAATGATTCCCGATAATCCCCCAGTGGAGGTACCTCAAGGTGGTTCATTTACTTTTACGGGAATCCTTATCAATAGCGATGATACTCCGAAAACAGTCGATGTTTGGATAAATCTGGATGTCCCCGATTACGGCCCATATGGCCCCATACATAAATATGGGGGCATAACAATAAACCCCAATGACACTCTCAACTATGAAGATATAACTCAGGATATACCGGGGAATGCGCCATTGGGTCTATATAAATACTTAGCGTATTGCGGCAACTACCCCTCGATTATTATAGATTCCGCTTGGTTTGAGTTTAACGTTATTCCCGGAACGGGGGGTAAAGCTGAAGACTGGAATCTTTCCGGCTGGTTTAACGAATCAGCGGAAGTACCGCTGGAAACAAACCTATTCGATAATTATCCAAATCCATTTAACTCCTCTACAACTTTTAATTATTCTCTTTCCCAAAATGCGAATGTAGTGCTGGAAATTTATAATCTTTTGGGTAGGAAAATAGCGACTTTAGTAGATGGTTATCAACAGGCAGGATATAAAACTGTAAGGTGGAATGCCAAAGGTCTTGCTTCCGGTGTTTATTTTTATAGGCTAAAAACCGATGAGAAAATAATAACCAAACGAGCAATGCTCCTAAAATAGCGTAATAACTACATTAAAACAATTATGGGCGGTTTTTGTAAACCGCCCATAACTTTTAATACGGATATTAGGAATTTAAATCGATTACAGTTCAACAGGGACTGCTCGGAGATATTCAGTGTTGCGGTATTTTTGAGAGATATCCCTCTGAGCACGCTTTATCTGCTCCAAATCCAAATTCAAAGCCATAGCCACTTCCTCATCAGGGATTCTGTTCTCCATCGCATACCATATCAAATCCATTGTTTCAAAATCAAGTCTAAAGAAAAACTCCTCCTGTGTTACCTCAGCTGAATATGTATCCGTAGTGGGCGTTCTCTTCAAAATCTCCTCTGGCACACCGAGATATTCGCCAAGTTGAAACACCTGCGTTTTGTACAGGTGGGCAATAGGCTTTACATCCGCACCACCATCACCGTATTTTACGAAAAAGCCCTGTTCGTGCTCGTTCTTATTCCCTGTCCCTATAACCGCATAGTTCCGTGTCTCAGCATAATAATATAAGGTCATCATCCGGGTGCGTTGTTTATAATTCGAGGCGGCGACTATTTGAAGGTAATTTTTGGGTGGAAGCCTTCGGGATATGGTTTCCCCGTTCGGGGCTTCAACCACAACCGAGAAAAAGTTCATTCCCCCTTTCTCCAACAGATTATTCGGCAAAACAATTTTACATTTCCAACCGTCGATATATTCGGGTATCAGCTCACGAATGGCTTCATCTCGTTTACCATATACATCAGCACCTTCAAGGATCGGGGTAATATCATCCACTTTGTATTCTATACCCAATTTCTTGGACAATTCTTCAGCCAAAGGGCTTGAGAGGAAGGAGGATTCCTTCTCGGGCATAGATATCCCTATTACTTTATCGGGACCAAATGCCCTCGCGGATAAAACAGCTACAACACTCGAATCTATTCCCCCGGAAATCCCGACCACCGCACCATTCCGTTTGAAATTATAAATTACCTGTTCCCTTAAAAAAGAAACAATTCGTTCGGTTTCCTTACGGCAATCGATTTTTAGCGCATCCCTTGAAAAACTCATAATAGCTCCTTTATTTTTATCTGGGGCATCTTTATTTCAATGATTCCACCAATTCGTTCTTAAGTTGCACCTTTTTAATCTTTCCGGCAGCAGTTTTCGCCAGCGCTTCACGAAACTCGATCCTGCGGGGAACTTTGTAATGAGGAAGGTTTTCCCTGCAACGCTTAAATATATCCATTACTGTCAGCTCCGCCCCGGGCCGAGGGACAACCAATGCTGCTACGACCTCTCCCAAAACATCATCCGGCTCACCGACAACAGCTACTTCATGAACTCTTCCATCCTCCATAATCACTTCCTCAATCTCTTTTGGGCTTATCCTGTGTGCGCCGGATTTTATAATATCCGACTTTCGGGAAATGATATAGAGATAACCATCCTCATCGATTGTTGCTAAATCCCCCGTATGTAACCCATCAGGTTTTAATACCTTCTCGGTTTCGGCTTTATTTCTCCAATAGCCCATCATTATATTATCGCCATTGGCGACTATCTCGCCGGTTTCACCCGGAGAAATTTCTTTTCCATTATCGCCAACCACTTTCAACTCTACACCGGGAATCGCTTTCCCGATCGAGCCCGGCTTTTCAAGTAATTTTTCGGGTTCCAAGTAGGATAAACGGGCGGAGGCTTCCGTCTGTCCATACATTATATAAATTTTTATCCCCTGCAAAGCTCCCCTAAGTTCGCTTGCCAGCGAAGGGGACATTGGACCTCCCGCCTGAGTTATATATCTCAATGATGAAAGGTCGAAGTTCTTTAGTCCGGCTTTGTGAGTCAGGATAGCGAAGGTCGATGGAACGCCGGCGAAACCGGTAACTTTCTCTTCTGACATACGAGATAAAACTTTCTGCGGATAAGCGAAGCGATTGTCAATCACCAAACTTCCCCCGCAGGCAATATGTGTCAACAATAAACTATTACCATAAGAATAATAAAATGGTAAAACGACCATTACCCTATCCTCGGGAGCCAGATGTAGATATTCAATTATCGATTCGGTATTTGTCATAAGATTTTTGTGCGATAACATCACCCCCTTCGGATTGCCCGTAGTGCCGGAGGTATATATAATTTGCGCTAACTCCTCCACATTACGCATCGGTAATTGACAATCAGGTTTCTCCTTCAGGTATACATCCAAAAAACAACGATAGGCTATATTCTCCGGCGGCTTTCCCGTTGTTTTCCGATTCGGCGGATCTTCAGTTTCCCTATCATAAAAAACGAATTTCAAAGAGTCGCATTCGGGTACAACATCATCGACCATCGGCAAAAGAGGTCCTGATGTTATTATGCCCGTTGCTTCGCAATGATTTATGATATTCTTTAATTGCCTTTTTTTATTAGCGGTAGATTGTCCCACAACGACACCACCAGCCAGCAGAACTCCAAAATATGCCATCACATAACTTATGGAGTTATCCAAATAGAGAATTACTCTACCGCCCGGTTTTAAGCCGGCATTCTTTATCGCAGAGGCGAACTTAAGGCAATTCTTCCATAATTCGAAATAATTTATCCTTTCAAATTCGGTTATTACCGCCGTTTTAAGGGGATATTTATGAGCCGATATTTTCAAATAATCATAGAGCAACATTTTCCCTCCGCTTTCAGAAATTAGGATGTTATCAGAATGTTTGGCACACTTATATTATCGGCTGGTCAGCTGATATAAATCACACTTTACATAAAAAATGCTGCTGATTTTTCATTAGAGGATTATTGGAAAACGAGTTATCGCAACTTGAATGATAAAGCGCTCATTCAATTAAGCAGAATAAATTCTCAATCTTCATAGGCTCGCCTATGGAGAATCCCTGCCCGTATTTAACCCCGATATGATTGCCATAACCTCTCACCATAGACTCCAAAAACCACAAATAATCGTATTGCTTCGCCGGGTTTTGGAATTGTGATTTGTGTGCTTTGACCGCTTCTGTCCATATATCGAACTCATCCGTAATATCCACCACAAATGTGGGAGGGACTTCGGTTGGCAAGAGATAATGAAATATTGCGCTTACTTGATATGGCTCGCCTTGAATCGGCAATTTTTTCAGCATAGCATAATTTGCGGCATTTACCACAATTTTGCCAGCAGCCAAATGGTCCGGATGGCTTTGCTTTTTCCCGTGTCCCCCCCTCGGATATGGAGCAAGGATTACTCTCGGCTTGAATTTACGGATTAATTCGGCAATTTTTAATCTATATTTATAATTATCCTCAAGCCTGCAATCACCAAAATCCAAATCCACCACCAAATCAACACCCAAAATCTTAGCCGCTCTTACAGCTTCTTTCTTACGGAGTTCCGGAAAGCCTCCTGTTCCCATCTCTCCTTGAGTTAAATAAATAATGCCGGTCGAGTATCCCAATTTCTTCATCTTTACCAGAACGCCTCCGGTCCCGACTTCAGCATCATCAGGGTGTGCGCCGATAGAGATTATGTCAACTTCCATTTATACTCCATTTCATCAGGTTTCCAATCGCAACTTTAATATTTAATCAATCATAAAACACAAAAGTAGGAAAATCAATTTAATAGATTTAACAAATCTATTGACTAAAGTCATTTTATTCATAGATTTACTCCTACCATAATTAACGAGATATCCTCCCACTAATGGAGGATTTAATGTTTTAATTTTGAGGATTACTATGGGCAACTCAATTTATAATATAGAGGTCTATAAACAGTTTGCCGAAAGCCTAAAGCATTATTTGAACGGGCCAAACATCGAAAAAGTCAAATTAAAACAAATCAGGTCCCGGGCGATAAAAACAGGAATTAAGACAAAATTCGGTTCCTATGGGTGGCGCTCATCGGTATCATCCCGAATTGGTCCCAAAACCGTTTATCTGGGGAATGAAGCGGTTCGCATTCCAAACCCAACGCAGCTGCAAAAGAGCATAATTCAAAACTCGCCTGAGGAATTGACCAAAGTTCTACATCTTATGGAAAACCTACCGTTCATTCATATACGCCGCCAAATGGGAAACAACAGCGAATTCAACCCGATCGTAAACCTTTATCTATCCGTCGCCGACCCCAAAAATTTCCGTATCGGATATATGTACGGCAATACGATGTTCAAACCATCCAATAGGCCGGGTCCGGAATTCACGATGATTCACATCCCCGAAGAACATCATCTAAATCAACAGGTCCTTGCTATTCCGGAGCATAATCTCAATATCTGTTTGGGTTCGGATTATATGGGGGAAGACAAAAAAGGGTTTTTGCGGCAAGCGATGTGGATGGCGGATAAACTTGGTATGTTGGGACTTCATGCGGGATCGAAATTAGTTTATGTGCGCGATCCCAATGATGGAAAACTCAAAAGGTACGGCGTGTTGATATTCGGATTATCCGCAACCGGGAAATCCACTTGGTCCTGTCATCAGCTTGGATTGGATCACAAAAAGGGAGAACGAACCGAAGCCATTCAGGATGATATTGTCTTCCTAAAAAAGGACGGTTCGGCATTGGGATCCGAGGCGAATTTCTTCGTCAAAACCGATGTTCATCCAAAACTACAGGAAGCTATGTATAACGCTTTGGTGGATAAATCGGCTTTGATGGAAAATGTGATGATTGATGCGAACGGCAATCCTGATTTCCTCGATGAAAGTCTTTGCGGCAATGGCAGAGCGGTTATACAAAAAAGCAAATTGCGGATAAAGAGAGGGCGTAGATTGGTCAGCATTGAAGGCAAATCGATAAACCTTGAGCCTTTAACGGAATTGGATGGATTGATATTTGCCTTTATCACCCGCCGAAATACAATTATGTCCTTTGCGCAAAAACTGACTTCCGATCAAGCGGTATTGGCATATTTATGGGGGGAATCGTCACACAGCGCAGCTTCGGAACCGAGCAAGGCTGGTGAGTCGGTGCGGACTGTCGGCACCGATCCGTTTATTATCGGTTCAAGGGCGAAAAAGGTTAATCATTTTATGGAGATAATCAAAACCCTTGAAGCGAATTTCCCGGGCAAAGTGCATTTCCGTCAATACAACACTGGTGGTATGGGAGAGATATTGGAAAAATACGAGGAGGATGGAGTAAAGAAAAAAAGGCTAATCCGTAAAGTAACCCGCGTTCCAATTGAGTTAATGGCTGCCATTCAAAGGGGCGATTTGCGGGGATCCAACAAATACAGCCCCGGACTTTTCGGAACTGAGGATATAGTCTCCTGCGAGGATGGGGATTTGTCTTTTTTCGATTTGCACAAACTATATTCCAACGAGCAGATTCAAAAGTATATCGATGAGATAGTGGAGGGAAGGGAGCGATTTACCGAGGAAATCGCCAATGAGGGGTTGGACCCTGAAGTTGTAAGGATTGCGGAAGAATCGTTCTCCATCAGTTCCCATTATCACAGTCGGTCGCGGATAACGGTCCCCGATACGGAGTATTTGAAAAAACGGGAAACTATGAAACAATATATACCGACATCCGCTCCCTCCTCGATTTTCGCCGAACCAAAAAACCGCCCGAAAAGATGGAGGTAGATTTAATACAGAGAGATCTATATTATAACAAGAAATAATTTCTGTTAGGAAACCTGATATGTATTTTAATTACATTTATATATATTAAAGAATCCACAGAGAATATTTCTTAAAGCCTCAAAAGATAAAGGAAATATCAAACTGTTAGATAATTTTTTCAAAGAAAAAGATTGGAAAATCGTAGATATACAAAAAATACCTTCACGGTCGGGTGAGTATTTTGGCTTCGATGATCTTAATCTTTCATCAAAAACAACAAAATTCCTAAGGAATTCTGTATCCAATGGTATCTATAGACATCAAAAAGAGGCAATCAAAAGTTTTTTATTAGGTAATAATATTTGCCTGAGTACGGGAACCGCATCAGGGAAAAGTTTAGTATTCTATATAGGTGCAATTGAAAAATTAATTAACAATCCAAATTCCAGGATCATTGCCATTTATCCCCTAAAAGCATTAGCAAAGGAACAGGAACAACGCTGGAATAAAGCGCTAAAAGGAGCTAATCTTGATATTAGAGTAGGGCGAATAGATGGTCAAATTCCTGTATACGATCGTTTGGAAATTTTAGAAAAAAGCCACATACTAATATTAACGCCGGATATTATCCATGCTTGGTTATTGTATAATTTGAGTAGCAAACCAATAATTGATCTTCTCGCAAATATTTCTTTAATCATAATAGATGAAATTCATAATTATACAGGCGTCTTCGGCAGCAATTCCGCTTATCTTTTTAGAAGAATACAGCATCTAATGTATCTATTAAATGCTTCTCCACAGTATATAAGTGCATCAGCTACTATAGCTAAACCGGAAATACATTTAAAAAACCTATTAGGGATAGATTTTAGGATAATTGGAACAGATTTTGATAGCTCGCCCAGACAAGAAATTAGCATTAAATTAGTTAAACCATTAAAAAACAAGGATCTATTGGCTAATTTATCCGATCTCATGAGATATGTCGCTAAAAATACCAATCATAAATTTATTACTTTCGTTGATAGTAGGAAACAAACCGAATACATCGCCTCAATAATTTCACGCATTTCTACAAATGACAAGGAGGATGATGATTTTGGAGTTAATCATCTAAGAGAACTTAATATTTTACCGTATAGAGCAGGATATGAAGAAAATGATAGGATAACTATACAAGAGAGACTGACTAAAGGGATGCTAACGGGCGTCGTAAGCACTAGCGCATTAGAACTTGGTATTGATATCCCGTATCTAACTCTTGGCGTTTTACTTGGGGTACCACATTCAGCTACAAGCCTCTACCAAAGAATCGGGCGGATAGCCAGGCAATCTAAAGGTGAAGTAATAATTATAAACACAGGCGATATCTACAATGAGAGCATATTTAGAAATCCAAAACAATTGTTGAATATGCCTCTTTCAGAGGGAGCATTGTATCTGAAAAATCCGCGAATCCAATATATACACACTTTATGTTTGGCGAGGCACGGAGGAGAACACGATCAAATTTGTACATCGATAAATATGGACCAAATATCGGATTTTGAAAGCTCTATCGACTGGCCAAGTGGCTTTATGGGGCTCTGTAGATCAGAGCGCATTGGGGAGATCCCAACAGAGCTTCAAAATATGAAAGCACAAGCCGTCGATGACCCAAACCACACATTTCCATTAAGGGACACAGACATCCAGTTTCGGGTTAAATACAAAAAGGGGCCACATGAGGAATATAAAGGATCTTTATCCTATGGTCAATTAATGCGGGAAGCATACCCTGGTGCTATATATTATTATACTACAAAATCATATAGAGTGTATCGCGTCCGGATCAGTTCCAGAATAGTAGAAGTACGAAAAGAAAAGAAATATATGTCTAAACCTTCGATGATTCCTACGCTCGTTTTCCCGAACCTAACTTTAGGTAATATTTTTATTAGTCAAAAATACGGTGACCTCATAGCGGCGGAATGCAACTTACAAATTAGGGAGGCTATTATTGGATTTCAGGAATTCAGGGGTCCAAATAAAATAAACATAAAATATCCTTTAAATCGATCTTTGGGGCTTTATTTCGATCAGTCCAGATTTACCAGAAATTATTTTACCACCGGAATAATTCTCTCGCATCCAATCTTTAATAACCCAAATGTACACTGCGATATTATTGCCAATCTTTTGTTCGAGGCATTTTTAATGCTTATTCCTTTTGAAAGGCGTGATATAGATTTTGCATGTGATAAGTTCAGAGCCAATAAGGGGATAATTCATAAAGGAGATAAATTCATTTCTATTTATGACCAGGTATATGGAAGTCTAAGATTGTCCGGACACATATTAAGCGAATCTATATTGGAACAAACAATAGAAAAGGCTGTTGATTTATCTAAACACGAACGAAATTTAAACATTAATCGCAAAACGATTATGGCTATAGAAAAGCTATTAAATTCAGTATCTAGTGCTCCATCCGAATTATCATTCGAAAACGAGGGGAAACTTATGATAGACATGGACCGCTACGCGAAGGTTATATTGCCTGGATCGAAGGGAATAGATATTGGGCATAACAATGAGGAATTTTTCGTTGAACTGGTCTTTTTCCACCCTCGTATGAATGGATTGGCCTATACTGGAAGGCGTTTATCTCAAGAAAATCCAAAATATAACGATGTGAAAATCTCAATTCCAATAAGTTTACTGAAAGAGATACCTGGTGAAAGCAAAATCGGTTTATATGATTTTGAAACGGGCGAATTGAAAGAAATTGAATAACAGAATATCGAATAACATATTGGCTTTAATTTAGATGATACATATTAGTTTTTAATACTTTAATACCATATTAATAAGTCAACAAATAAAAAAAATTTAATCAAACCCTTCGGAGGAGAAATGAGGAGAATTCTAACCATCCTAACCTTAATGACACTTTTGGCATTTACCTCAATCCCTATTTACGCCCAAACAACAAACAATGTCACCAACCATAAGACACCATTGAAAACTATTACAATAAACATTGAAGGGATGTCCTGTTTGGGATGTGCGAATAAAATCAGCAATTCGCTGAAATCCTTGGATGGGGTCAAGGATTGTAAGGTAAATATCGATGAGTCCAAAGCCACCGTCAAGATTGAAGATGGCAAAGTAACCAATGAACAATTGGTAAAAGCAGTAGTCAAAGCAGGCTATACCGCCCAAATCGGCAAAATCCGTGCCGAAGGAGAACATAAAAGCAACGGAAACGGTTGCCCCGACAAAGGCGAAAAGATAAAGGGAAAACCAAACAAAACCGCCGTCAAATCCTGTACGGATGGAAAGATTTGTAATCCCGAAACCGGGAATTGTAAAAAGAAAGCCGATAAAAAATAATTGCATATTCTACCAAAATACCCTTTATCCCTCCCGGAAAACCGGAACATCGGGACAGCTCCGCCGTTTAATATTTCTAAGAAATCAAGCGGTATTATTTATAATAAAGGGATTTTTTTATTGACAGAACTGTTGAGGAAATTAATTTACCTAAAAGCAAGCTGATTTTTTATGTCGATACGGACTTCCCATTTTATATGTATTTTTATTGCCTTAATAGCAATCTCGTTAATGGTATCAACTGCCGAAGCCGCCAAGTACTCCGGCGAATTTTTGGAGTTAGGTGTATCGGCAAGGTCACTTGGAATGGGCGGAGCATATACCGCAATAGTCGAAGATGCTACCGCACCCTTTTATAACCCCGCAGGATTATCCTCATCAAAACAAAAATCATTAACCTTTATGCATACCGAAACCTTCGGTTCGTTAATTAATCACGATTTCATCGGCGGGACATTACCTGTCAAAGGCAAAGATGCTGCCTTGGGACTGGCGCTGATACGCCTCGGCGGAGGGGATATAAAGATTACTCAATTGTCGAATAACCCCGATTACGCCGGCATAAATCCCTACGATGGGAACATTTATACCGTCCTGAAAACAACAAGCCACGCCGACTATACCGCATTAGCTTCCTATGGGACTAAATGGAAAAAGGAAACCGCAATCGGAATAACCGCAAAAATCATTTATCGTAAACTAGCTGATGAAAATGCTTTTGGGATGGGGTTCGATTTAGGTCTTAAGACAAAGCTTTTCAAGAGGATACAGGTCGGAGCGGTTTTAAAGGATGCAAGTGCGACATTTCTTTCCTATTCGACAGGCACTATCGAGTCGATTTACCCGAATTTGAAGTTAGGACTCGGATATGGATTTACCAAATCGAGATTCACCCTTTTATTGAGCGGAGACGCATCCATAAAGTTTGAGCATCGGGATAAATCCGCACAGCTTTCTTTAGGCGGCGCATCCTCCGATTTTATGTTTGGCGGCGAGATTAAATATAAGGATATTATAGCGGGAAGGATCGGTTCGTACAGAGGAGATTTCACTGCCGGAGCGGGGATAAGGTTAAAGAAGTTTGTTGTCGATGTTGCTTATTTAAGTAATAGCTATCTCGATAATACTTATCGCCTTAATCTCACCGGAATATTTTAACTTGTTTTTGGGGATTACTTTTCCTAATATGAATTTCAATCTATAATGGATTTAGGTCTATCGAAAATATCAAGGATAAAATGCGATAGCTCTGATTGTAGATTGGTAGTTAGTTAGCAAATAAATAAAGCAAAACATAAAGGAAATAAATATGAAACTACACAAAAATATCACGCCTTTGATTATCATTTTATTGGGATTGTCGGCGATGATAATATCATCCTGTGGATCTACCTGGAATATCGAAGGCCGGCCTATAATAGCCTATGTCAACGGGGAACCTATTTACTATGCTACCTACGATTCGGTAATGAAAGAGAAGCATATTATGAGTACCACCCCGGAAAAAGATAAAGAAATAAAGAAATCCATTCTCGATGAGATGATTGAAAATGAATTGATCAGCCAACAGGTCGACTCCATTTATAACGACTTAAAATCAAATCCGGAATTTCAAAAGAAAAGGGATGATTATTTATCAAAATCCGTCTTAAAACTGATGTATCAAAAGGAAATAGCGGATAATGTCTTCGTCAGTGATAACGACGCGAAAAAATATTATGACGAAAATATCAACCGTTATACAAACCCGGAGCAGGTTCGCGCAAGCCATATTCTAATCAAGGTTGATATAGATTCCACCGAAGCTGCCAATAATCCAAAGAAATTGAAAATCGCGGAACGCAAAGCGAAAAAACTTGCCGATAAAATTTATAAGAAGGCTATCAACGGCGCTGATTTTGCGGAATTGGCAAAGAAATATTCAGATGATCCCGGTTCGGCAGCCCGCGGCGGCGATTTAGGTTTTTTCACCCGTGGCAGGATGGTGAAAGAATTTGAAGATGTCGCTTTTTCAATGAAAGTTGGAGAAATTTCAAAACCGATTAAGAGCAAATTCGGTTATCACATCATCAAGGTTACCGACCGTAAATCGAAAGAGGTAAAACCGTTCGACGATGCCCGTTTGGAGCAGATTAAACAGACTGAGAAGGCCCGCCTCGAAAGGGAAATGGCGCAATCATATGTGGACAGTATAAAAAATGCGGCGAAATTCGTTTTTAATACGGATATATTAGCCAACGATGAGGATACGACTTATAAGGGCAGTGAGTGGGTGGCTACGGTTAATGATGTAGATACGATTTTATTCTCGACTTACAAAGAGCAAAAGCCGAAATATATGCGTTTTAAGGGACTTGACAGTCTTTCGATGGATGATAAAGAGGATATGATCAAGACGCTATCCTTAAACGACCTACTCGTCCAGATAGCCCGCAAAAAGGGATATTTCAACGACAGCACTGTAGTCGCTCAAGGGGATCAATATACCCGTTCCCAAGCAAAGCTCAGGGTCGATGATCTACGAACGGCTAAGGATTTCTCACCCAGCGATTCCGCATTACAGGCTTACTTCAACGAACATATCGATGAGTTCATTGTCGATAAACCTCTCCATGTCTATCACATCATTTTTACCGATTCGGCAATGGCGAAGGCTGTTTACGACTCAATTGAAGCCGGGGCGGATTTTGTGGAAATGGCGAAGCGCTATTATCCCGGGGAGCCTGAAATTAGAGAAGTCGCTTATGACCTCGATTTCATTTCTGAAAGGGAAATGCCCAAAGCGTTCTGGGATGCGGCTAATTCTTTGAAGGTTGGCGAAGTATCCCCGCCGGTTAGGACGGAATGGGGATGGCATATCATCAAATTGGTCAGCCGTAAGCATTCAAAAACTTTCGAGCAGGTCAAGAATAGAATCAAAACCAAACTACGAAAGGAAGCCGATCAAAAAGCCAATGACGAATACATTGCAAAACTTAAGAAAAACGCTAAGATAAAGATAAATAACAAACTGCTCGATGAATATGTTATTACATACAAAGCGGAGCAACCGAAATTAGTCCCTGTTAAACAATAAATATACTGTAAGACACGGTAAAAAAAGCGGCTTACAGCCGCTTTTTTTATTGGCAATATTTCCCACTTCGCCTTTATTAAACAAAAGACTAATTCCAAAATGAAGCATTAGCGCGAAAAATGGCAATCAGTTATCGTCAGGAGCTATACCGCAAACTTATACACTTATGTTCTTTATCAATACCTATAGGCTATCATTTATTCGGGAAGCATATCTCCATTACTGTTTTAATTTTTACTTTTTTAATCGCCGCTTACATCGACTTAACAAGAATATGGGGGCTACCCGGAAAAGCATTCTTCAAAAAATTAATCGGTCCCGTATTGAGAGACCACGAACATAAAGGGTTTAGCGGAGCATTTTACATACTTTTAGCAGGTTTGTTGGCGATTTGCTTTTTAGATATTCCCGAAGCCGCTGCCGTAATGGGGTTTGTAATTTTGGGTGATGTATCGGCGGCATTAATAGGAAGAAAATGGGGACACGTACGGCTGCCCGGGACTCACAAAACATTGGAAGGGAGTATTGCATTTTTCACAACATGTTTATTCGTCGTCGGGGTTGCACCCGGAATAAATACGGGATCGGGATTGGCAGGAGCCTTTACCGCCACCATAGCGGAGGCATATTCTATGAAATTGGATGACAATTTGGTGGTTGTTATTCTCGCGGGGATAGTAATGCTCTTATTTTAACATCGGAGGATGCAAATTGAAATGGGACGAATAAACTAATCCGTCCCATAGATTAAATACTTTCGCTATCAAACGATTTTATATTCTATCACTATTAAAATGCATTTTCCGGCTTCCAAACCTTCCACACTTTCCCAACCAAATCGGGTCCCGGCTTCAAGGTTGGCCTGCCGGGCTGCCAACCGGAAGGCGTAGCTTCTCCTGTTTTACGGACATATTGGAAAGCCTTCAACTGCCTGATTAATTCCGTTACATTTCTACCCACAGGCGGAGTTAACACCTCCATTGCCTGAACAATGCCGTCGGGATCAATTATAAATCTTCCCCGAATATCAACTCCGGCATCTTCATCGTAAACCCCATATATAGTCCCGATTTTTCCACCCGCATCCGAAAGCATTGGAAATGGGATACCACCCTTTACCATTTTGGACAACTCTTCTTCCTGCCATATTAAGTGCGTAAACTCGCTGTTCGTACTTAAAGAGAGAACCTCAACATCCAGAGATTTTAGTTCATCATATTTCGACGCAACTGCGCTCAATTCGGTCGGTCAGACAAAAGTAAAATCCCCGGGATAAAAGCATAGGACCAACCATTTCCCCCGAAAATCAGAGAGCTTGATCTTTTTGAAGCCTCCTTGATAAAAAGCGGTTGCCTCGAAATCCGGCGCTTCTTTTCCTACCCGTATAGACATCTTTACCTCCTTTGTTAAATTACCAGCCAAAGATAAGCTTCCGCCTAAACCGATAAAAGCGATTACTGCAATTAGGCTTAAAATCCTTTTTACCAACAATCTCGCACCTCCTAAGGAAGTAATCCCTTGATTGATAAATCAATAAAAAGCAAATCTCGTAATTTTTAATTAGGATAACAAAGCAAATTGTATAAGTCAATGAAATACTTATTATCGCAAGTATATTTAATATCCAAAAATTTTATATTTGATTTATCGGGGTTTTACACAAAAAAGCCCATCTCAAAGGATGGGCTTAAACGGGGGAAATTATAATCGATTTCTTCTAAATCCCGCCGGAATTCTTCAACATCATAACCACACTTTGAAGACTCATATTGATATTCGAGAGGACTTTACTATAGCGTTTAAGAAGCTCGGTATACTGCCAGCGCATCGAGAACGCCTTATCGGGGAATTCGAAAATCTCAAGGAGGACAGCTTTGTAAATTTCATCAATATATCGCAAAACGAAATAAGGATAATCGGGTATGTTGGGGTCGTGAATCTGTCCTTTGGATAGTTTATCTTTGTAAATTTCAATCTTTTCCAAAACAACGGTGCCGAAACACCAGGGGCTCATTATTGCGCTTAAATTAACAGAATCAGAGTAGTATTTATAAATATTCAGTAAAAGTTGTTCAACTATAATCTTTTTAGCGCGAAGGTATGAAAGGGTTTCCTCATAATCGACAGGGCATTCTTTTATCTTTTTACGGAGGTCGGCAAGCGCTTTCTGTGCTTTAATTTCGGTTTTCTCCAAAAATCCATAGTAATCGCCAAAGTAAACCTTCACATTTTCATTAGTGGTATAAATATAATAACCACTATCATCCCTGCCTATTTTGGGATCTTTAATCTTTTTTAGCTTGTCATCAGAGAATCCGGGTTTTATTCCATTGGTCAACATTTCAGCACCTCCTCGCTTTCGGATTTAACCATTTGCTGATAATATTATCAGCAATAGTTATGCCCGAAGGATCAACGAACAAGTCAATTATAGGGGGGATGTATCTCATATCGCCTAACTTTCTTATTTCTATTTATATAACAACGCTAAAAGGTTGCGAAGTTCCTTTTAATTGTATTCTCAACCGGTTATTTTTTAAATAACAAAACAGGCTTTTTAATGAAAATATGCAAATAACTTCATAATATTAGCAAGTCATTTTTACATTAAATTATATTTCACGAACCTATCCCCTATCGACATTAATCCCCAAATTCCGCCGGTATGCATAAATAATACGCTTGAACCTTCGGGAATAATTCGCTTGCGGAGAACATCGAGCAAACCAAAAAATGCTTTCCCGGTATAAACCGGATCCAAAATCAAACCACCCCGATTAGCCATCTCCAAAATCATACTCAACTCTTCTCTCCTGCTCAAAGCATATCCATCACCGACATAACCATCGATAATATGTATATCCGAAGGACGGATTTTTAACCCGCTTACATACTTATCATTGAATTCGCGAAGGTAGCCGAAAATTCTATCGACAAAATAATCTGAAGTATAGCCAACATTTATCCCTATTATCTCGATATCATCCCTGAAATATTTCGCTCCCGCCAAAAGACCTCCATAAGTTCCCCCGGAACCAACGGCTGTAATAATATAATCGATTCCGATTTCCATTTCCTCTAACTGCTTTTTTATTTCACCGTAGCAGTTGAAATAACCACACAAGCCGAGAGAACTGGAACCGCCTTCAGGAATTATATACGGATTGAAACCTTCCCTTTTTAACCGATCGGAATATTCCTCCATAATCGCATCAATGTGAAAATATTCCTTATCGGAAACAAATTTTATCTCCGCACCGACAAGTTGGTCCAAGAGATAATTCCCCTGCGGTATATCCTGTTTCTCCCCTCTAAGGAACAGGATGGATTTTAGCCCGGTTATTGAGGCAAGCCTTGCGGTCGCCCTGCAATGATTCGATTGCAAGCCTCCGCAGGTCAACCAAGTGTCAGCACCCTTAGTTTTGGAATCAGCAAGGAAATATTCCAATTTACGAATTTTATTACCCTGCAAAACATTGCCGGTCAAATCATCTCTTTTGATATAAATTTTATACTCAGCCTTAATACTAAAAGGAAGATAATTCAACGGTTCAATGGGCGTGGGTATTCGGGCAATATGTTCCCTTGCGGGCAGATTCAAAGTCATAGGTGTTTAGCCCTCCCAACCTTAGCCATACGCCATCGACCGGCGAGAAGCATCTCAATTAAAAGCAAAGCCAAAACAAGAGTGAAAGATGCGGTGGTGAAATCATAGCCGATCCTGAAGTGTTCCAATGCTTTTGCAGTGTCATCATCTTTGCTTATAACCCTGAATCTACCGAGCGGCATCATAGATGATATTATTTCCTCATCGGCGGGGCTGATTTCAGATTCCCTCGTGTCCACATTTACCGCAAAAGCTGCAACGATCGTATCGGCGGATTCCACAAAGTAAATCCCGGGATAGGATGCGGAATTAAAATTAACAATATTCCCTGATGGGCCCTCTTTCGGCTGGATATCGAAATGTTCTTTCGAGGGGGTAACCACCCCAACGGCAGTTCCGCTGAAATCCCGACCGATATTAATCTGCACGGACTCGTTTACCAAAAATCCTTTCCCGAAATTTCCCTCGCCGGCTGCTAAATATTCCGCCATCCTCTGTATCAAGGGCAGGAATATGGAACTCGAGGAGATATCGGAATTATTCAACGAAAAAGAAGCGGTAGAAAATGCCAAATATCCACTCCCTGACTTGGCTGTAACTAATAGAGGCTTATCCCCCTTCAGTAAAGCGGGAGTCTGTATCCTCCCATTAACCTTAATAGTATAAGCCGACCTAAAGGTTACATTCGGAAGCTCAAACTGCCTTCCGGATTGCATAGAGGCACGATAAACGGAAAATATCGGGTGGCTGATGTCCAAATCACCTAATTTGAAAAATGATCCCGCACCCGCCGCTAATTCCTCATCGATGGAAAAGGGAAATCCGATTGTAGAAAGATCATTGGATAGTTTTATTGCATCGATGCCGCGCGAAGATATAATAAAAACTCCTTTCCCTTTATCGACAAACGATTTTATTTTCTGTGCCAAAATGCTATTTGGTTTGTAATCCACAAAGATGGCAGCGTCATAATCCCCGATGCCCATAGAAATTATTTTGGAGATGGCTTCTTTTTTCACCTCAATATGGCTCTTGATTATTCCCGGAGGAGAGGAGGCTAACTTTATCCTTTCAAGCAATTTGTCATCATCACCGGCAATTAAAAGCTTGATTGATTTTGGCACCTTAAAGGAGAAATACCTACGGTTATCAATAGGAATAGCATCCTCCTGAAGTTCGACATACCCATAATGTATTCCCGAAGTTCTAACGACCGCCGCTATATCGATCTCCCTATCCTCCAATGGCTTTAATGAAAATTCAGTTTCGGAGACCCGCGCGCCATCGAGATAAAGATCAAGTAGTTCCTTATTAATATGTTTATCAGTCCCATTTTTAACTGAAGCTGCAATCTCGAAACCCACCCCCGGCTGGATTATGCGCCCACCGAAGTTAACATCAGTTAAGCATAAATTCTCAACAACATCATCTCCTACCTCCACCAAAAGCACATTACCTCCAAAATTCTTCAATGCTCTTTTGATATCCTCGTTGAACCCCCAACCACATTTACTGAAATCGGAAATTATCACCAATTCGCGATTCATATTGTTTGCTTTTCCAAGTAAATTAACCCCGCTCATAATAGCCGATGAAGTCTCGGTTGTATCGGGAACCGCTTTAATTTCCGGGAGCAGGCGAAGAAAATAATCCGGGTCCGGGGAAAGGAAGTCGTATTTCGGGTCCGACGATTTGGAAAACGGCAGTACCGCGATTTCATCCCCAAGCTTATTTTTTTCCAATATATCGGAGACTTTTGAAACAGCCGTCTCAAAAAGGGTGCCGAAGGGGGTTCGCCGTGACATACTGTAAGAATCGTCCAAAAGGATAACTGTGGAAAAAGATCCATAACCCGTGCCAGTTTTCCCCCTGTATATCGGATTCGAAAACCCCAAAACTATAAAAGCAATTATCAAGGTTCGTATAATTAATAGCAGAATCTCCTTCAAACGGATATAACGAAGCTTAGTCTGTTTCATCTTGTTGAGGAATTCCACCGAGGAGAACTCAACGATTTTTACCCGCCGACGGGAAAGTAGATGAAGAATCAGTGGTATGCCGGCGGCAAATAGCCCGAACAGGGCTGCTGGATTTAAGAAGCTCCACATCGTATCAATTACCGAAATTGGAAATGTTCATCAGATTTGTTTTACAATCAACAGTAGATGTTGTTCCTTTATTTTAGCAGTCTCTTAGCTTCTTCTTTGTGATAAGCGGCGCTTTTTCCCTTAATAACAAGGCGATAATATTTACGAGCGCTTTTATGTTTGCCCATTAAATCATAAGCCTTTCCGATATCGAGATATGTGCGCCCGATGTAAAACTCACGATTCTCATCGCGCTTTAGCAAGGAGAACTGCACCATAGAGCTGTCAGGTTGATTGTTATACAGGAGCGCCTCACCATAAAGCAGGTGATACAACAAAACATCGGGAGATGATTGGAGTTTGTTGCGAGCAAAATATATCCCCAAATCCGCAAGGGAATCAGCTTCGCTTGTTTTACCTATTTTTCGCAAAGCGTCAGCCCAACCGAGATATATTTCCGAATATATGTCCCCCTCGGGAGCCCAACCAAGAGAAAGCCTGAAATTCTCCGCCGCTTTTCGATATTTACCATCCCCATAAAGCATCTGAGCTAATTTCAAATACGCATAATTGTAAGTGCTGTCTATTTTAACGGATTTTCGATAATTCTCAAAAGCGGATTTATAATCGCCCAAGCTATATAAGGCATTGCCCAATAGGTAACGATACTGGGCGGTCTCGCCGAAGGTATTGATCAATTGGCGATATATCCGAGCGGCATCGGAATATCTGCCGAAATCGTAATAACAGCGTGCCAACAAAAGAGCATTATCGGCATCTTTGGGGTATCTTTTATGCAAATGCTCATACAAAGGAAGCGCCCGCTTATAATCATGCAAAGAATAATACTCCAATTCCGCATAGTCGCCTATGTCGGAACTTTTCGCATCATAGCCATCGAGCATCCGCAACCAATCATCCTTTATCTCCTCGTATGATTCGCCGTATGATTCTTCTATTGCCGATTTCAAATCCGTAATATCGGTAGATGACAGATACAGCTTTTTGAATTTATCCAAATCGAGACCATCGAAAATGAACTTCGTAAAACTAGCGATAAAAGGCATATACTCATTCGGATTTCCTTTCCATTTCAATCGGGATTTGAAATAGTTTTGAGGATCGATATTTACGCCTTTCGCCCGAAGTTGCGAAGCGAAAAAATCAGGCTGGTCGAAATATCCCGCGATTCCCCAAACCAAAAACGGATGCGAATATCCCCAGTCGTAGTAAAACAGGAATGCCGAAAGTAAAGTTGCAGTTATCGTGGGGTTTTTATTGCTGTAAACGACCGCCATTCTTTTATAGGTGGGGTCGTAAGAAACGGGGAATACCCTGTCCCAATAAACATCGGGGTTGTAATCGTAATAAAATGTATATCCCAATTTGCCGGAGTATTTTATCATCATCCATTTCTTTAAAAATTTATCCACCTTTTCCAAATAAGCACTGTAATACGGCAGATGGTAATCGGCTATGGTCCCTTTTATATAAGAATACTTAAAATGAAAAGATTCATCTTGGGCCCACTTTATATCCGGGAGGCTTTTAGGGGGGGGGGACGAATTCTTATGCGCTGACATTTCCACCCTATATACACTCTTGTTTTTACCACCGATTTCAAACAGCAACTTATTATCATACTTCAAAAGAGCCTTACGGGATGAGGTTATAATATTTGGCGGCAATGTGCTTATCTCGATTTGGGAATTGATACCATTATCGGTTTTGTCCAAAGTATAGAGGGTAATAGTTAAAGGACCTGTGAAAAAATGATATGTTTTCGCTTCCTGCATCGGAACATTGTCCTTAAAAACCACAACCGATTTGTTTATCGCGGTATCCTGTTCGGCAACCTTGAATTCAAAATCTACACCGGCTGCGGCATAGGAATATAAAGCCAAGATTAAAATAACGACGATTTTTATAGTTTTCATTTTTTTATCAAGTTCCTTAATTTAGCGAGGTTTACCCTGTCCATTTCTCCATCTTCCCCTTTGGGCGTTTCTAAAATGAAAGGGAGATTTTTTAATCTCTTGTCATTTAAGAAAAATCCAAACGGGGCTTCACCTATAAAACCCAAGCCGATATGTTCATGACGATCTACTTTACTTCCCAAATCCTTTTTGGAGTCATTCATATGAATGACTTTTAGTTTTTCTATTCCGATAGTCTCATCGAATTGTTTCATAGTCCTGTCATACGACTTTTTGTCCCTGATATCATAACCGGCGGCAAAGATATGGCAGGTGTCAAGACAAACCCCCAATCGATCTCCCTGCTCAACTTTATTGATGATATATGCCAGTTGTTCAAATTCATAGCCGAGATTGGTCCCCTGTCCGGCGGTCGTTTCGAGCGTTATAGAGACCTTATAATCGGGAGTTTTGGAATGAAGGAAATCAATCGATTCCACAATCGTATCCAACCCCTTTTGCTCTCCAACTCCGGTATGACTTCCGGGATGCATAACAAGATGGGGGATATCCAAAACTTCACACCGCCGTAATTCCTCCGAAAAAGCTTCCCGGGATTTCTCCAACAAATCCGCCTTTGGTGAACCGAGATTTATCAAATATGAATCGTGAGCAACTACCGCCATATCGGTTTCATCTTTTATTTTCAGAAATTTATCAATCTCATCACTTTTCAACTCCCTTGCCTTCCATTGATTGGAGCTTTTCGTGAATATCTGGATAGCAGTGCAATTGAAATACACACCAGCTTTAATGGCATTATATACACCGCCGGAGATAGACATATGTGCGCCTAAAAGCATACCATTCTCCAAAAAAAGTTCGAGTATCGTCTGCTTATAATAGCAGATACGAATATTTATTTCAAGGATTATTCAGATAGTTTTACGGTATATCGCTTTACGCTCTTCAAGTATTCCCGAGCCAACGCAGAGGGGGGAATTACTCTGAAGTTATTTTCGCGTAAAAGCTTCAGGACTCGAGCATAACCTTCGAACCATCCGGGGTAATCATTGCGATATGCGGTTCGTATATGCCATAAAAATCCGATAGTCCCGCGAAGTTTTTTAGTGTCCGTTATCAATCCCTCGAGAATATCATCAACTGTTCCTCTGCCCATTTCCGAAAAAAGGGCGCCATCCATTACGGTAAAAGGTATCTCCACCAAAGGAAGATAATCATCGTTCTCGAAATCATATACACAAAACGGCAATCCTGTTCCACCTCTATAACCTATTACTGATGAATAGCCCAATGAGGAATCATACGAAAAACCAGCTTCGAACAATCGCCGAAAGGAATCGGATATATTCAGCCTTAAATAATGTCCCCTATTCCCTGATATTTGAACTCCGATTTTTTTGATAAAATCCGCCCTCTCCAAAGCAACATCCCCTCCCGCTGATAAACTATTGTATGAACTGTGAAGTCCGATTTCAAATCCCCTATCGCATAGGGAGCTTATAAGATCCATAAAAGCCTTTTCCCCGATATCATATTTGGGATCATAAGGGGAGCGATTGAGAGGATTAGCAAAATAAAAGGTGCTGCGAAACCCCTGCGATTCCTCGCTGTCTGCATATTTGTTGAAATTCCAAAAGGGATTGGGGCGCCCGAGAATTCGACTACCGATGGAATCCGCTAAGCCCCGCAAACCCCGAATGACACCGAATCCGCCGACAAACAATAGTTTTACGGAACCCTTTACCGAGCGAACAGGTTGATCCACATCATGAGATAATATCGCCGTGGGGGTTCTAATATCCTCGCAGGACACCCCAAATTCCAAAAGCGCTTCTCTAAAATCTTCCAAGAGATAATCGACAACAGGAGAGCGTAAGCTGCCGCTTTTATATAAGACGGATTCGGAGTATGGGAATCTATTATGTTTATCCAGTTTTGGGGAATAATATTCTTCACTTCTCGAAATTATGTAAAATATCTCGGCAAATATATCGAAATTAAATGTAATGGCCTCGCCGTCTCGCCCATATATCGAATCGAGGTTTACATCGAATTCAGCGGAACTTAAAATCAGCTTTTCCTTAACCTTATACCAAAAAGGAGGCAAATCGCCTTTCAACAATCCCTCATCATAGGGAACGAAAATGTTTTTTTTCGAGGTAGCTTTGTTGGATTCGCCATAATATATATGCGCATCTTTTTCGCGCCGAACAAATTTCACTCCCAAATTCGTCCCTATAAAACTCAACGCATATTCTAATCTCTTTCGATGTTTTATTTTCGCGGGAATACAAATTGATACCATATTTTCGCTCATCTGTTTTTCACCCGCTGAAGAAAACGGTATAGCTTCGCCTTGGCATTGAATGCGATATCCTGCACATAATAACCGACCCTATCTCCGCCGAAGGATTCTTTGAACCGACCGACTCCGGGCAAATTCACACCCATAAAATCAAACTCGTTGAAACCTTCTTCGGACAATCTCAATAATACATCGAAAGAAAGTTTAGGGGTAATTCCATACCTATAATAATTCGGATCGGTTGCCAAAAGCCAACTATAAGCAATTCCATTAAATTTAAGTACAGCGGTTCCCGCTCCATATTTCCCACCCTTCGATGCCAAATAAATCGACATCCATCCCCGTTTATGAAAATACTCCAAAGAACGAAGCAAAGCCGTCTCGCTAACAGAGGTTCGCACATTCGTCCTTTTTAGGGTTTCTTTCAACAATGACAGCAATACATCCTGTTTAAAATCCTCGCTGATGATAATATCGGATTTGTTGGCTTTGTTTATCTTATTTCTCACATCCTTTTTTAATCTGCTTTTAACCCTTTCCACCGAGGTTAAATCGATTATGCTCGTATATCGAGGATAAGAAATATAACCGCTTTTAATTTCAGGGTTTGCAATATTTACTCGAGGGAAATTAGAGATATAAAGCCTATCACTATGTTCCCTCGCACCTTTAATAATACTATTACTTATCTCCGCTTTTCCAATAGCGATGGAATCCCTATGAGCGATAACCATTCCGTTATAAGGCGTAAAAATCGGCGGTTCAAAAATCCGCACATTAAAACGCCTCGTTATCACTCCTGCCAATCCGCCGATTATTTTATCCTCGTATTCACCAATTAAAATTATAGGCTCAGCACCGGAGACATCAGCCATCATAATAATCCAGTCGGAACGACTGAATAGATTGTATGGCGCTTCGGAATCCAGGAATTTATCCCAATTCCCGTATTCACCCAGGCTGATTTTCTTAATTTCCAACATACTGATAAACCGAAATGTTAACCCTTTTTGACCCCCATCATTAGAATGTATTCAGCTTTCTTTGTTATATAATTTGCGGGTGAATCGAATATGCGCCAAAGCCGATAAGGTAAAAACGAGAGCAGGATATTAAGCCGACAAACATCCAATCCCTTATTAGCAAAGACAAACCATTTGATTTCCTCAAGCCCGCTTGATTGAAAGATTTCCCCCAACTTATTCTCATCAAAACTTTGCAGATGGGCATAGGCGGGAGTCAATTTATTACAATGGATACATTGATGATAAACGATGCGCTCCTTATAGGGAGTTACTACTATCGCCAACCCCCCGGGTCGAAGTATATAATTCGCCTCGGAAAGCATCGCTCCCGACTTTTCACAATGCTCCAATATCGATGAGAGTATTACCGCATCGAAACTATTCTTCGCAAAGGGAAGATGATAACCATCCGCCAAAACAGGATATATTTTATTGATATGATTTAATCCAAATAAATTCCTATATGATAAATCCACGGGAAAGAGGGTAAAACCACGCTGCGCAATCGATTTTACCAATTTCCCGGATCCGCTTCCGATATCTAATACAACTCCCCCCGTTAACGATTTCAAAACACTTAAAATCGCCTCCCCACGCCGCCTTTCCACTTCCACCCGCCCCTTACTCATCTCCTGATTATAATCGAAATAATCACCATCACGGCGATAATGCTCAATATAATCTTTCAACTACCACCTACTTAATAAGAACGAATTTCCCTGTCGAGGAAAACTCATTATCAGCGGTTGTGATGTAATAGATATAAACTCCGCCAGCGCAGGATTTTCCCGAACTATTGCGATAATCCCAAGAGGTTGTCCCCCCCTTCGTTCCACCTGTAAACTCGATGATTTTCTCCCCAGCGATATTATAGATGGAGATTTTGGCGCCGTAAGGAACCCGCGAAAAATAAACTTTATCGGAAAAACGAGGACCGGCCGGATTTGGGTAAACCCCTATTTGGGAGAGGTTTCCGCTCGGTTTTTCAAAACCTGTATCGAAACGAGAGATACCACCGCCGGTCCCTATCCAAAGTAAACCGGAGGATTGTTCCATATTCAACGATAATACATTATCATTGACCAAATAGCTGTTTTCGGTTGTATAAGCAGTCCAGCTGTCGTTGTCAGGAGACAGTTTCAATAATCCGCTTCCGGTCCCAATCCATTTATTTCCCAACCCATCTATTTCGATTGCTTTGACCGCGGGACCATATCCAAAAGGAAGCGAAAGGCTATCCAACCAATCGAATTCCGGATCGTAGAAATACAGTCCGCCCTCGGTTCCTATCCATATATAACCGGATTCATCGATATCGGAGTCGAGAATAGTGCTGGAGTATAATCCATCCGATTTATCGAAATGTATCCAGCTGTCATCGGTTTTATCCTGAATATCCGTCCCATAATCGAGCAAATCGAAACCTTGTTCAGTTGAAAACAAAGCCTTATGCCCCCGAATTTTTATGCGCAAAAAGGTATTCGACTGCAGTCCGTTATCGGAAAGCTGAATCTCATCCCAAGTGGAATCAGGAGAAAGAACGAAAACTGCGTGTGGGTCTTCGGCAAGGTAAATCCCCATCCAGATATTGTTTTCATCGTCCACAGCCAGCCCGGTCCCGACTACATAGCCTTCATTACTTCCAAGACCGATCAATGGGCTGTTATTATTATTGTAATTTGTCCAACTCGAATCATA
>JALSTH010000048.1 GCA_026983835.1 Candidatus Zixiibacteriota bacterium
TAAGGATTGAACATATCAACCCCCTGCCCCCAAAGGCCTATCCAAGCGTTGGAATTATTATCTATCGTCACCGAGTAAAATACATCCGAAGTCATCCCGGAATTTTCCGCAGTGAAATTGCGCCAATTCACCCCATCGAAATAATTCACCGCCGTGCCGGGCTGATCCCTTATCCCATAAGAAAGAGCCCAAAGCGTATCATTACGAACAGCGATATTTCCATAATCCTGTCCTCTGGGCCCGGGGATGTAAATCATTTCCCAATTCCCATAATAGGTTGCCAAACCGCCATCGCCAAATGCCACCCATAATCCCAAATCCCGCACATAGGCAATATCGTTCAATTTGCCGCCGGGATAACCGTCAGGATTATACTGTTGCCAAACCCCACCGCTGTAATAAAAGGGGCCATTATCAGTTGCCGCAAACAATGTGTCCCCTCCAACTTCCAATTTATTAACCACCAATCCACCTAACCCGGACAGAGACCATACGGCGGGATTAATTGTTTCATCATAATAGTAAACTCCGCTGTCGGTTGCCGCATATACAAAGTTATCATAAGAGATAATGGAATGTATATCGAAATCGCCCAACCCCCGTGCGCTGTCCTCATAGAACACCGTCCATATAGAACCATCGGGGAGGAAATCTGAGTTTTTATCCGCATAACCTATCCCCTGCTCAGTGCCGAACCAAACCCTATCACTATCGATACATACCGCTTTTACATCCAAGCGGGTGAATGGTCCCATATGCTCGATATTCTCCTTTATCTCCCCGCCGTTATTGTAAATTGAAAATTTGGATAAACCTTTTTCCCGCGCAATCCACATCCAATCACCATCGGAAGCCAAATCGAAAATAGCAAGAGGCACATCGATAATATCCTGACGCTCGAAAATAAAATAATAAGTAAGGAAATTCCCCTCGGAATCGAATTTGTTGAGAGTCCCGTTTACAGCTCCGAACCATAGATCCCCCGCACTATCCGCCTCGACGGTGTTCAGCTCAAGCCCGTGCAGTCCGTCGATATTTGTCAATTTCATCGCCACCGATCCGCTTGGATAAAAGGCAAACGCTCCCCCGGGGGCGCAACCCCAAATTAATCCCCGACTGTAAAGGAGATCGGAAGCGGAATTCATATCGGTATAGGTCGTCCAATCTATGGCGTTTGCAATCGGCATTGATAAAAGATATAATCCCATAATTATCGAGAATAAGATTAACGGACAATGTCTATTATGGAAAATCAAAACTTACTCCTCCTTCTTAAGATAACACCATCAGCAGCAATTATCAAAATAAGTATTATGGCTATCCCGGAAGACCATTTCGCCAAATAATCACCGTGTTTGGTATAAAAGGTGTGCTTTTTATTAAAAGCCACCTTATCGACGATGATTTTCCGCTCATTTAATTTGCTCATATCATAAATCCTGCCATAGGGATCATAGAACAATGATATCCCCGTATTGGCACATCGCGCGATCCCGACCCGATTTTCCACCGCTCTAATCGTTCCTGCGTATAGGTGCTGATAGGGACCGGAAGTAATGCCGAACCACATATCGTTGGTTATTGTAATCATAAAATCCGCTCCCCGTTCCAAATAGGAACGCACTAAATCCGGGAAGACCAATTCAAAGCAAATTAATACTCCGAACCTATAACCGTCAACACCAAATAATACCGTTGAATCCCCCGGAGTGAAGTCGGCTTGTCCCAAATGGATATCCCGGAGGATTTTAATCTTACCCGAAAACGGTATCCGTTCTGAAAAAGGGACCAATTTCAACTTATAATAAATCCTCGGGCTGCTTTTCCCCGGCTTATAATAAAATGCCGCATTGTAATATATATATTTATCTTTCCCAACTTCAATGTAGTCCGGAGAACCGGTCAATATCGGTATTCCATACCTTTCCGCTCGACGGCTTACAATGGAATTATAAACCCTGTGGTGTCGAAGATATGCGGGTATAGCTGTCTCGGGCCAAACAATCAACTTGACATCGCTACCCCGCAGAGAGTCGGTCATATCGATATACCTATCAAATGAGACATTTAATTTGCCCGGAGCCCACTTTATATCCCTGCCGATATTCCCCTGCAATAAAGCGACCTTAATACCTTCTTTCTCTATCTTCGCGGGGATAACATTCGCTCCATATATATAAGAACTGATAATTAATAAAATTATCAGGACTGATAATCCAAAGACTCGTTTAACGGCCGCAGGTTTAATCAAAATCAAATAAAACAGCATATTGATTATCAATGCCCATAACGAAATACCCCACACGCCGGTATATTCGGCATATTGAATAAATCGAGGATAAGCCGCAAAACAGTTTCCCACAGGATTCCACGGGAAAGCCATCTGTCCGAATGTCCTAATATATTCCGTCGCCACCCATATAAAGGGCGCAGAAATCACCGCCAATTTGAAATTTATCCTTTCAAGTCGGCTGAAAAGCCAGCAAAAGATAGCCGGGATGAAAGCAAAAATAAACGGTACCGGCAAAGCCCCAAAAAATGTTGCCCACGCTATCCAATACAGTAAGGTGATATAAAATATCGCTCCGAATAAATATCCATACAAAAAGGATTTATGAGGAGGAAGTCCCCTGATCGCATAAAGAAGGACCGCAATAAAGATTAAAGAAGCAAACCAAATATTAAAAGGTTGATACGCCACTACGCCTAAAATCGCCCCAAGGTAAACTGTTAAAATCCTTTTTCTTTTGCTGAGCATTATAGAATTGCTATCGCAGATGTAATCGGCGGCATCAGGACGGAATCCCCTCCAAAATCACCTCCCTCTCCCCAGAAGTTATATAACCTGCTTCCATAGGTTCAAATCCTGAATCTTTTATTAGCTCCAAAACTTCTTCTTTCTTATCGCTACCGACAACAATCGCCAATCCCGCTCCCATATTGAAAACCTTATACATTTCGCTCATCTCAATTGATCCCGCTTTTTGAATTATGTCGAAAATCGGGGGAATTGGAATTACCGATAGATCGATAATTGCGCGGCAGTTATCAGGCAAAATTCTCGATATATTATCCTTCAAGCCTCCACCTGTAATATGCGCCAATCCGTTGACTAGGCGACTAATTTTCAGAATTGGGTTCAAATAGGATATGTGGGGCTTCAATAATTCCTCCCCTAAAGTGTTATTTAATGGAGGAATAATCGAAGTTATACTGAGACCCGCCTTATCAAACAATGCTTTCCTCGCCAAAGTGAAACCATTTGTATGTAATCCGTTGGAAGGCAAAATAATTACACTATCCCCGGGCTTTATCGCGGAACCATCGATTATCGATTCTCTGTCCACGACACCGACAATGAAACCGGCGATATCGAAATCGCCGGGCGAATATAAATCCGGCATTTCCGCAGTTTCCCCCCCCACAAGAGGGCAATCAGCTTCTTTAAGAGCATCCGCCATCCCCCCGACAATTGTCTCCACCGTTTCCGCATTCAAGACCGAAGAGGCAAAATAATCCAAAAAGAATAAAGGTTTTGCTCCACAGCAAGCTATATCATTTATGCAATGATGAACGATGTCCAAGCCAAGATTTCGGTAAACGCCCGCTTTTCGGGCAATGAGCAATTTAGTCCCAATTCCATCGGCGGAGGAAACCAATACGGGGGAATTATAACCTAAACCCTTAATGGAAAAAAAACCGCCAAAACCTCCCAGCTCCTTAACAACGCGATGATTATGCGATTTTCGGGCAATTTTAGCAATATTCTTTGCTATTTTATTCCCTACAGATACATCTACGCCCGCTTCTCGGTAATCCAAATCACCCCAACTTAAAGCAGTTTTTGGCCGTTTATATTAAGCTCAAATTTCATATCAAGGAATTCCGCAGCCCTCCGACAGACAACCATCCTCGAAAGAAAAATCTCGAAATACTCCATCACCGATGAAATTTTGGTATCGATTTGTATTTCCAAACCAATGGTCTTTTTCTCCGCATCAACCCTTAAAAACGAACTTTTAGCGGCATAGTTTACCCTATCGTGTATATCACTGCTGACCGAATCGGGATTGCGGACACGGGAATAATGGACATCGGACTTATCCGCAAGTATCAATGCGGCACAAATATCGCTCGCCGGATAACCATCGCTCTCATCGTGATTACCTATAGCGGTCATCACATCCAAAACATCCTCATAAGGCATCCCCATATCGAGGAGGATATCCCTTGCCATAAGAGCCGCCGTTTGGGCATGATAATCCCTATTAATAACATTCCCCATATCGTGCAGTACGCCGGCGATGGATGCCAATTGTGCCCTTTTTTCATCTCCCCCCAAGCGATGAATAATATTATAGGCTATATTGGAAACCAAGCTCGTATGACGCTGTCCGTGTTCGGTATAGCCGATAGTTTCCAACATTTTATCCGCTTTCTCAATAGTCGTTTTGACTATCGGATTGCTTTTCACATCCTCGGCAGTGATAAATTCTTTTCTGCCTGAATTGTTTCCTTTTCTTGCGGTCTTATTATTAATCTTTTGCATAATATCAAATATAATTTCCCTTAATCGGAATTACAACACTTAAATAGTCAGATTGTAAAAGCGACAAAAATGAATATCAACTTTTTCCCAAATCTACTTTATTTATGGTCTCCAATAATTGGCTATGAATCAAACTGTTGGAAGCAACAATATCCCCCTTTGATAAATTTAGCGGGCCGCCATAAAAATCGGAAATCTTCCCGCCAGCCTCTTTGACCAATAAGGAACCCGCCGCGATATCCCAAGGTTTTAATTTCATCTCCCAAAATCCATCCAAACGCCCGCAGGACAGATAAGCCAAATCAAGAGCGGCCGACCCGGCTCGGCGTATCCCTTGCGCCTTTTTAGCGAAGGCTTTAAAATAATTCAAATTATCTCTATCCGTCTCCCGAATGTCATAAGGGAACCCGGTCGCCAACAAACTCCGCCCCAGATTATTTTCCCGTGAAACCGAAATCCTTTTTCCGTTTAGGAATGCTCCCCCCAACAGTTCTGCCGTAAACAACTCCTCCGACAAAGGCGCATATATTACACCAAGCACAATTTTACCATTATAGCGCAAAGCTATCGAGACACAATAAAATGGGAAATTATGTGAATAATTCGTCGTCCCGTCGAGTGGATCTATCAACCACTCAAACGCCGAATCGCCTTTAATGGGCGATTCCTCCTCCGCTATTATCGAATGCTCCGCAAAATCCCCATTGATGATCTCTATAATAAGTTTTTCGGAAGATGAATCCGCATCCGTAACCAAATCTATGTCCCCCTTATATTTTATTTCCCTTTTTTCGCTCTGCATTTTCACAAGCAAATCACCTGCTTCGACAGCTGCCTTGATAGCGGATTTCTTATACGCCTCCAATTCAACTTTCTCTGTCGATCCGCTCTTTTTCAAAATTTTTCTCCTCATTTTTGTATTGTAGCTGATATAAGCGATAATAAATTCCGCCTTGTTTAATCAACTGAGGATGTGTTCCCACCTCCCGAACCTTCCCATGATGCATTACTATAATACGATCGGCATCCCTTATCGTTGACAGACGATGCGCAATTACCAGCGCCGTTCTCCCCCGAAGCATCTTCCTTAATGCGTCCTGAATGAGGATTTCAGTCTCGGTATCCACCGACGAGGTAGCCTCATCAAGAACTAAAACCGACGGCTTAAAAGCAAGCGCCCTTGCAAAAGAAAGCAATTGTTTTTCCCCAACAGAGATATTCGCTCCCCCTTCCTCCAAGATCGAATCATAACCACCCTTAAGTCTGCTTATAAATTTATCGGCGTTCACGAGTTTTGCCGCCCTTTCGATTTCCTCGCTCGAAAAATTCTCACCCAAAGAAATATTGTCGGCAATAGTCCCGCTGAAGATAAAAACATCCTGCAAAACCAAACTCATATTCCTGCGCAACGACATAATATCCAACTTGCGAATATCGTACCCGTCGATACAGATATCCCCTTTCTGAAATTCATAAAATCTGAACAAGAGATTAATTATCGAAGTTTTGCCGGCTCCGGTGGCACCCACAATCGCTATTTTCTCCCCGGGTTTGATATGGAAGCTGACATCCTCTAAAACATAATCCTCGTCCTTATATGCGAACCAGACATTTCGAAATTCGACTTCGCCCCTTATTCTTTCCAATTTCACCGCTTGCGGAGGATTTATAATCGAGGGTTCTTTATCCAATAACTTAAATATCCGCTCCGATGATGCCATCGCCGATTGGAGGATATTATATTTCTCGGAGAGATCGCGGATTGGAGAGAAAAACATCTCGGCATATTGAATAAACGATACTAAAACGCCGAAAGTAAGCGCCCCGGCTAAAATACTTCTCCCGCCATAAAAAACAATCAACGCCAAACTTACAGCCCCGATTAACTCAATGACCGGAAAAAATACCGCATAATAAAACACCGCCTTAATAATGGTATTTTTCAACGAAACATTGATATTATCATATTTTTTAAAAACAACAGGTTCTTTGGTAAAAAGCTGGATGACTTTCATACCGTTGATATGCTCCTGCAAAAATGAGTTTATCCTCGCCAATTTAAGGCGGATATCACGATATGAATTGCGGACTTTCCTCCTGAAAATCGAGGTGACTATTATCAAAAACGGTATTGAGACAAATGTTATCAGCGCCAACCTCCAATTTATCGAGAGCATCGCTATAACAATACCAACCAAAGTGAATACATCCCCGAAAATCGAAACCACGCCGGAAGAATACAACTCGTTAAGAACCTGCACATCGGAAGTTACCCTTGTCATCAATCTGCCCACGGGATTTTTATCGAAAAAGCCAAGATTATGTTTCTGCAGATGGGAGAATAACTCCATCCGCATATCGTAATTGGCAAGTTGCCCCGTCAGTTGCATTAGATAGGTTTGAGCATAGCGGACGATAAATTGCAAAACCAACATCGCTAAATACAAAGCGGCGATTTTGCGAAGCCCGACATAATCACCCTTGAGGATATAATTATCGATTGCTATTTTTGATAGGTACGGTCCGATCAGTTTTAAGGCGGAAACAACCAACAACAGGAAAAACGAAATGACGACATATTTTTTATATGGCGCAATGTAAGTAAGAAGCCTGCGCATAAGTCGGCTATCATAAGCTTTGCCTAAAATTTCCTCTTCATGGTAGTTTTGCATATATGTCTGTTCCGCCGTTATATAGTTTCCAATTCCTCAGCAATAAGTTGTTTCTTATGGATATTGGCATAAACCCCACCGAGCCTCAGCAATTGCTGATGTTTCCCTTCCTCCACCAATTTACCACCATCAAGCACTAAAATAATATCAGCATTTTTCACCGTCGATATTCGGTGCGAAATCAAAAGGACCGTCGTCTTTCGCATAATGTTTCTAAGGTTGAGCAAAATCTGTTCCTCCGTTTGGGTATCCACCGAAGAGAAGGCATCATCGAAAACCAAAATCGGAGGCCTTTTGACAATGGCGCGCGCAATGGCAAGCCTTTGTTTCTGCCCCCCGGAAAGCGTAATCCCCTTTTCGCCGATAACTGTATCAAATCCTTTCGGGAATGAATTTATATCCCCCATCAGCGATGCCAATTGGGCTGCTTCCTCGATTTCCATCCTCGAAGGTTTTTCCTCCGCCCCAAAAGCTATGTTCTCAACAATACTTTCCGAGAACAAAAAACTTTCCTGCGGGATAAAACCGATATTGGAACGAAGGATGTTCAAATCCAACCGATTGATGTCCACCCCATCAAAATATATCATACCATCGGAAACATTATACAACTTGGGTAAGAGGGAAACCAAAGTTGTTTTTCCGCTTCCCGTGGCGCCCACTATCGCTACTGTATCACCCGTTTTTACGGTGAACGAAATATCCTCTAAAACCGCTTTTGACTTGGGATCATAGGAAAACCTCAACCCTTTGATTTCAATACCGCCTTTAAGAACTTTTACGGGGGCAATATCCTGCGGCTGGACAATAAGCGGTTTTCTGTCAAATATCTTTTTGATCCTCAACAAGGACACTTTACCCCTCTGAAATAAGCCTATTACCCATCCCAAAGCCATCATAGGCCAAATCAACATTAAGAGATAAGCCATAAAAGCAACAAAGGTTCCCAATGTAATTTCGCCGTTTATCACCCGCTTCCCGCCAACGAGAAGCAAAAGAACGATCAATCCGCCCCCAATCATCGATAGAACAGGGAAGAACAACCCCCAAACTTTTATCATATTCATATTCTTACGGATATAATCCCTATTGAGTTTATCAAAACCGTGCACCTGATTCGATTCCTGAACGAAAGCTTGGATAACCCTTATGCCGGATAAATTTTCCTGAACATAGGCGGACAGTTTTCCATAGTGTTTCTGTATGCGGGCATAGCGCATGTAAACCTGTTTACTCAATACCAATACGGTTATTGAGAGTAAAGGTAAAGGAATAATCGTATATGCAGCCAACACGGCATCGATATGGAACATAAGGACGAATGCCAATATAAGTGTAAGGGTTGTAGATATGGAGTGCATTATACCGGGACCATACATAGCCCTGACTGCTTCGAGATCGTTTGTAGCTTTGCTCATAATATCTCCCGTAGGGGTCTGATGATAAAAGGTCCTGTCGAGGGATTCGAGGTGAAGAAATATGTCGTTGCGGATATCATACTCTATATGCCGCGAGGTAACGATCATCGTCTCCCGCATAAAAAACCTAAACAAACCCGAAGCCGCCGTGACACCGACTATGAGCAAAGCGTTATATAAAATTATTTTCAACGGCTTCCCCTCTTTTAGATCATCGATAGCCCGTCGGAGGATTAAGGGGGATAACACGCCGAAACCGGTTGAACCAACAACCGCCAAAATTCCTAATACCCAATTCTTTTTGTATTTTTTGAGATATTTCAGGAACAGCGGTTTGACAGATTCCTTATCGAGATTTTCGGACAATTTCAACTACTTCGGTTAAGGTATTCAATATCCAACTTGGGTTCTCATCTTTTATCCTTGTCGGGTCATCAAATCCTCCAATCAGTCCCGCCGATTTTATGCCCGCGTTTCGAGCAGCTATAATATCATTCACCGTATCCCCGACCATTAAGGTTTCATCCTTCCCGAAGCCGAATATCTTAAGCAACCGCAAAAGAGGCTCCGGGGAGGGTTTTACATTTTCAACATCATCGGCGCAGGAGAGCTCATCTATAAGATTCGATATCCCTATTTTGCGGAGAATTCGTTCGGTATCCCGTCGTATTTTGGTTGTCGCTATGGCAACTTTTAACCCAATATTACGCAATTCGGTTATCGTCTCCTTAACATCGGGAAGCAGGGTCGTCCCATCTCCCATAATTTCTCCCGCCCTTCGTGTAAAATGAGAGTAAAGCCTTTCCGCATCGCCATATCGGGAAAAAACCTCTTTGAGGGGATAGCCGATTGTCCTTTTAATCTCCTTTTCGGGTATCGGAGGGAGTTTTTCTTCCATCAAAGCATAATTAAAGCAATCCACCACATCTGCCGAAGAATCGACTAAAGTGCCATCCAAATCGAAAATAATCAACTTAAAATCATTATTCATCTCAATCCTGTTATGTTGTCATCTAAAAGGATAATTCATCAAAATATGGGAAATACTCCCTATTGGCAACCTATTTTCAATAGTTCGGACACTTCTTTACAGCATAAAATGGTGTTAAAAATTTTTATTGCCCTAAGGCGATATTAAACTTAACATATTAAAGTAAAGGAACAATTCCATTTTAACCAATGTTAACTTGTATGGCAGCCGAGCTGCTATACAGCGTGTAAGCAGTGACGGATAAGCGAAAAAGTAAAATACTAAGAAGAGAACTGGAATTCGAGCGTGAAGCTTTGGTTCATACCGACGCCGTCTATCGGATGGCCTTGCGGATGACGAAGAATAGAGCTGACGCCGAGGACTTGGTTCAGGAAACATTCCTAAAAGCATACCGTTTTTGGGATAGCTTCGAGAAGGGTTCCAATTGCCGAGCTTGGTTATTTAAGATTTTGACTAATTTATTTATTACTTCATACCACAAGAAAGCCAAAGAAAAACAGCAATTCGCCTACGATGATGTAGAAAGCTATTATCTCTATAATCAAATGGAGGCTGGAAATGATAAGCAGCTTCTCTCTGACCCTGAGCATATGCTTTTTAATCAGCTCTTGGACGATGATGTCAGAAAAGCGATTGAGGAACTACCGGAGGATTTTAGAATGGTTGTCGTTCTTTCATTCGTGGAAGGGTTTTCCTATCAGGAGATAGCTGATATTGTGGGGATTCAATTGGGAACGGTTAAATCGAGATTGCATAGGGGCCGAAAACTATTACAGAAGAGTTTGTGGCAATATGCGGTACGGAGAGGAATTGTTAAAGGAAAAAGCGGATAATGGACTGTAAACAAGCATTGATGAAACTATATAATTATCTTGATAATGAGCTCAGCCCGGAGGATTATTCCGAAGTTGAAGCCCATCTCAAAACCTGCAAAAAATGCTTTGCCAAAGCTCAATATGAGAGAATAATCCAAGAAGTAGTTCGGAAAAGGTGTCAGACCGATCCTGTTCCTATCAGTTTAAAAACCGAGATTATAGCCCGTATAAGGCAGCTTGACAATATCTCGCAGAAAAATTCAAGTGATAATAACCGCAATTTTTTTTTTCGCCCCTAGCAATTCCCTATAAAGCAGTCGCAGCAGCAGTAATAATCTCAATCGGAATTTATGTTTTTAATGTCGGGGGACAAAAAGGAATCGAGGAATATCTATTTTCGGAATACAATTCATTATTGGATTACGCCGATGCCTCTTTTTCCAATGCCGATTATTGGGACGAAACCGATCTATCCGAGTTAATCCCCAAATCCATTTTTTCAGCACATATCGACAGCGTTAAAATAATATCCGCTATGACCTCGAACTGTGATAACCGCTATATAAACTGCGCATTCATTAATTACAAGGACAACCCGGTAGCGATCTTCTCTTTGGATTCCAACGATTTCCTTTCCGGAAAAAGGTTGAATCATCATCGGATAAAAGGGAAAACTTTTTATTCCTGCTCAAAGGGAAATAGGTGTAATATGGTTTTATGGCGCAAAGACAATAAAGTAAAAGCGATTGTCAGCAAAATGGATATCGTGGAATTAATGTCCTGCGCCGAGAGATTATATTCTTAACCGACCCTTCCCTACTATTATCGGAATACCCCCCCAATAGCTCCATTCCCTTAAGATTACCAAAACGATTTGAAATTGACATCACAATCATCTACGGGTATAATAAACCGAAGCGGAATAATTGCCATCCTATGATTAATTTCACATTGGAAACGAATGGTTGCTCCATTCGTGTAAGTAGTAGTCAAATCAAAATCCATAAGGTAATAAATGTCCGAAATTAAGACCTCAAAACCGATAAGGCGCAAATTGGCACCCGGTTTATATCTTGGTGCCACGGTATTAATAGTGGCATTGATAATAATCTATTCGATAATCAGCTTCCATCATAGCCAGAGGAATATGTCGGCTGTTATGACCGAAGGCGGGGCGAGGTTATTGGAATCGATAGCATTCAATTCCAAGACGATTATCGAAGGTAAATTGCTTTTGGAGGACGCCGTTCGCAACGGGTATATTAGGAGCATTTACAACCTCCAAACCGCAAGAAACGGAGGTTATTTGGATAGCGATTACCTCCAAGATCAGGTGTTATCGGCGGAAGCCGATGGAGGGTGTGTAATTCATAATCATAAAATAACCGTGGTTTTTCCGGATAAATCGACTCCATTGGGAAGATATATCCAAAATTCAGTCGATACATTGTCCGCCATTTCGAACGATTTGATGGAGGGGGAATTCGAAACATTTCCAATGCCGAAATACAATAACACTGATATAATCGGAGTGGGCGGGATTGATTCGGAAGGGTATAGTTATTTTATCTTTAAGATAGGGACTTTGGAACTTCCGGGTTGGCAGGAGATGACGATTAAGAACCTGATCGATAATATAAGCAAAGAGCCCGGAATAGAATACATCCTCCTCCAAAATTACGATGGTATCGTTTTTGCCTCCAAAAAGATAAAAAGGATGATCCGTATAAAAGATGATCCGTTTTTGGAAAAGGTGTTGGAAAATTCCACAACATCGAGCCGTTTTATCGATTTTAACGGCAGAACCGTCTTGGAAGTTGTAAAACCATTTTATTCCCATGGTGAATTCAGCGGAGTTTTCCGCCTCGGTTTGTCGTTGAACCTCTATAACAAATTAATCTTAAACTATAAGACAAGAATAATCCTATTAACTACGATATTAATCGCATTAATAATAATAATATCGCTAGTATTGCTCCTACGGCAGAAATATCAAACTATCTCCGAGAACTACGAATATATCCATAATCTATTTAAGGAGATATTATCACAAATCCCCGGAGGGGTAATTGAAGTTGACAACGAAGGTCGAATCATCGCTCTAAATGAAGCCGGAGCGGAGATATTGGGGGTCGAGGCTAAATCGGCGATTGGAAAACGATATACCGACATTGTAAGCGAGGATATATTCAGGTTCGAGCAAACCGCCGACGATTACCGCTTAGCCCTGGAGATAGAATTTGACCGAAGCGACGGCAATAGAAGGATTATAACCATTGTCTCCACGAAAATAAAACTCCCCGCGGATGGGGGTTATTCGAATTTATCAATATTTAATGATATAACCGAATTGAGGAAATTTGAGGAGGAAGCGAGGAGAGACCGGCGTTTGAAGGAATTGGGCGATATGTCCGCCGGTGTGGCTCACGAAATAAAAAACCCGCTGAATGCTATTGCAATTGCGGTGCAAAGGCTAAAGGAAGAACTGCCGGGGGATTCGGATGCCGAGATATACTCATTATTGGAATATCTCTACTCCGAAACCAAAAGGCTTAACAGGATAGTTAACGAATTTTTACTTTTCGCCCGCTATATTTATAAGCCCGGCACAAGCAATCTTCAAAAGGAAATCATAAATGCCGTCGAACTGCTCAAACCCCAAGCCGAAGAGAACAAAATAGAAATTTCAATTGAAGTGGATTCCAAATTGGAAGTTATGCTGTCCCCCGATGATCTTCAGAAGGTTATGATAAATATTATAGCGAACTCCATAAGCGCTTGTAAAAAAGGCGGAAAAATAAAAATCGATGCTACGAAAATCAGCGATGATAAGGCAGAGATAAGTATTGCCGATGATGGCGAAGGCATACCGAACGATATAATCGACAAAATATTCGAACCCTATATAAGCGGCAGAAAAGGCGGAACAGGTTTGGGGATGGCGATTACCGCGAAAATAATACATAATGCCGGAGGAAATATCCGAGCCGAAAATCTCCCAAAGGGAGGAGCAAAGTTCAGGATTATTCTCCCGGTCAGAAAGGATGAAGATGTACCCGTATAGAATTCTTATTGTCGATGATGAAAAATCCCAAAGGGAAATGCTCTCCGGATATCTGCGCAAGAAGGGCCTCAGGCCTACGGATGCACCCTCCGGCGAGGAGGCATTATCGATAATAGAAAAATATGGCTTCGAGATAGCCCTCCTTGACTTACGGCTACCCGGGATCGGTGGCATAGAGCTTCTTAAAAGATTACGGGAGAATCTCCCCGATATTTCCGTCATTATGATTACCGCCCACGGCGATGTCCACTCCGCCGTAGAAGCGATGAAATCCGGGGCGTTGGATTATCTGAATAAGCCCATAGATCTTGAAGAGTTGATGACAATTATCAAAAAAGCCGGCGAGAGATTTAAGATATTATCCGAAAATAGAAGGCTTAAGGAAGTAATTCAATCTAATTCTTCCGCCACCGAATTCATCGGCGAATCCGAACCGATAAGGAAATTACTTTCGACCGTCTATAGGGTGGCAAAAACGGATTCAACAGTTTTGATAACAGGTGAATCGGGCACGGGGAAAGAGTTAATCGCCGGGTTAATTCATAAGGCATCAAATTGTAAATCGGGTCCATTTATCCCCGTGGCTTGTGGCGCTCTGCCTGAAAATCTGCTTGAATCGGAACTGTTCGGCCATGAGAAAGGAGCATTTACCGGTGCCAACAGGTTGAGGTTGGGACGCTTCGAATTGGCGGATGGCGGGACTATCTTTTTAGATGAGATAGGGGAGGTCCCATTGTCCGTGCAGGCAAAACTCCTCCGCGTTTTGGAGGAAAACAGAATTATGCGCGTAGGCGGTGATTATTATGTGGAAGTGAATGCCCGTATAGTAGCGGCAACCAACCGAAATCTCGTTGAAGAAGTCGAAAGGGACAATTTTCGTGGTGACTTATTTTATCGACTGAATGTAATCGAACTCCATATCCCTGCTTTGAGGGAGAGGAAAGAAGACATAGGAATATTAATCGATTATTTTATTAAAAAATTCAATCAGCGCCACAAGAAAGATGTTCAAGGTATCTCTTCGGAAGCAAAAGATAAGTTGATGCGTTACAGTTGGCCCGGTAATGTCCGCGAGCTGGAAAATGTCTTGGAGAGGGCTATCATACTCACCCAAAGCAGCGTGATAGATACCGAAGATCTTCCGGATAATTTCCGAACCAAATCCAATCCACCCGTATCCCTGTCGGGAATCAAAACACTCAAGGAGGGAGAGAAACTCCTCATTAAAAGGGCTTTGGAGGAAAACGGGTGGAATATCATCGCGGCCGCGGGACAGCTCGGTATCCATAGAAACACCCTCACTGCGAAAATAAAGGAATACGGATTGCGGAAAACGGATGGTTAATCCCACAAATGTCCATTATGCCTTTTGGAATTTATGCATATAAAAACAAATAGATTAAAACAGCCAAAATGAAAATTATAATCAAGGGGACGATTATAATTTTATAAATCCCTCCTAAATCGGCTTTGAAATACTCTTTGGATAATAAAAGACATAAGTGCGCCGGTGATAACATAACCCCTATAAAACCGGATACATATACCAAATACCCGATGCCATATCCCGTCTGAGCCTTCATAAGCGGAGCCACCAAAGGGAACGCTACGCCTACGAATGCGGGGGTGGTGCCGGTAATAATGCCTATGATTAATGCTACAATCGAAGCGAGAACGGGAAGTAATATATTACCCTTCGACAATGCATCCACTAATTCCGCCGATAAGCCGGAGACTCCGATTATCGATTTTAATGCCATTACAGCCTCGATTAATAAAATTGTCTCCAAATTGAAAATTGATTTTATGAGGGATTTAAGTGGTGAGATTTTTTTATGGTTTATTAACGCCACGATAAAGATCATTATCGATAACGATACCAGAAAATCCAACCCGAAAGCGAATTTCAGGATGACAACGGCAAAAATGGGAGCAACCGAAATCAGGAATTTAATCGCTGAATCGCCGCTCCACCGCAGATTAGCACCTTCTTCGCTGTTTGCCGAGAATACCCTCCTAAATACAATTATCCCAAAAATCACAAACAACACACTTACGGGCCATTGATAAGAAATTATGGTTCCAATGCTGACATTCGTAATAGCGGCCGTCAATATAATTCCGGGATAAAGAGGCCAGACGCATTCCCAAATATGCCTGAACCAATAATTTATCGCAGCCTTTACATCCACATCGATTTCCTTCAATTTATTTACACTCCCAACCATCGGAGCAGAAAGCAAAGCCCCGCCGGGCATTGGAAATAAGCCGATTATCGCCGGCATCACAGCACCGGCTATTCCATATTTGGGAAAAGTATCTTCAATAGCTTCAATCATCACCTTCATCGAACCCGAAAGCTCCATCACCTTACCCAAAGCAATTATCGCCAGCACAATTAGGATGAGTTTATTAGTTTCCCATGCTAATGCCGAATGAATAAAGGCATCAATCAGTTTCGGGACATTCCCTCCGCTTAATATCATCAATAAGGCAGCCGCTGAATATAATGTAAGCCCAATAGGTAATTTTGCCTTAAGCATTATTATAATCATTATCAAAGTAGCACCAAATATGGCAAAAACCATTTTAATCCCTCATATCAAAATAATAATTGGGAACATTATCGGGGATACGAAAGCGAAAGCAATGTTGACAGAAACTATAAACATACAAAAACTATTTGACAACAACCTACAAATGGATAATAATTAATTTTGCATTGTAAATGCAATGAGCTTATTGATAGTTTAGGATTCCGCAATTTCAATGGATTGAATACACACAAATGAATTTCAAAGAGAACTTGAATTCACCGCAAAAGCAATTTCAAAAAATAAATTATTTTATTAATAGCAGAGATGTACAATTATTTTTCGATATAACATTTTTAGGCATCGGAGTTAATGGGCATACAACATAGGGAACGGTCATCATACATCGAAGAACACTTTCGCCGAAGGATTCGCAACTTAAATATATTCTCAGCGGAAATAGGTTCAGAGATGAAAAATCAGGAAAAAGAAAACCACAATCATCCAACAGCTTTGTCGGATAATATATTTTTTCTTGATGATTATTCGTTGTCGAAGGTAATTGAACTACTTGCATCCTTAGCTATTAAAACGGCGGGGAACCGTTTTGAAAATGAAGAATTGTGCGATACTCTCGAACAATTCTCATCCCTCTTGGGATTTGAAGCAGCAGCCTTATATTCTGTGGATTATTATGAACACTTGGAGCTTCTTTGGAATTATATCAACTTAAATAATAAGGAACAATTCCCGAAATTTCCGAAAAGAGTTGGGTCGCCGGATGGCTTTTTAGGCTCGCTCTGGTCTCAAAAATCCCCAATTCTTCTGGAGGATTTGGGGGGAGGAAGTGGAGACATAAAAGCGTTTGCAGGTTTCCCTTTATTTGAAAATTCGGATATTAGCGGCGCGCTGATATTTGTCTCCACCAGACCACATAAATATTCTCCCGTTATAAAAGCCATATTATTCGCTATAACCCGCTTATCGGCTTTATTTTTATCGAAGAGGGGAAAGAACTATACAGCTGATGCCACTCGTATAAGCAAAGGCACCAAATCAGGGATTAACCGCAAAGAAACATCGAAAAACAGCATCGGACAAATTGACAAGCTGTACAAAGATATTTCCCACGACTTTAACAATATTTTGGGGACAATTATTGGAAGAGCGGAGTTATTGAAAAGCCTGAAGCCCGAATTTGACATCAAGGAAGGAGTTGAATTTATTGAAAATGCCGCTAAAACGGGCGTTCAACTCGTCCACACCCTCCGCAAAGCAACTGAAACATATAAGACTATAACCGAAATGGAGGATGACACCAATATAAGGATATATCTGACATTGGACGATAAAAACGAAATTAAACGCCTAAATGAAGTTTTACGCCGTTCCGGTTATACCGGCGTAGAGAAAAAGGATATAAAAACGGCACATTTTTTGCCCAAAGACCCAATGGTTTGTTTTATAACAAATGCTCACAAATATCCGACCGATAAAAATATTTGGGCAAAATTCCTCAAAAGGCCCAAGGCAGGACTCATAATAATTGGTACTGATGAGGAAATCAATTCCGCAAAAGTTTACCTTCCGAAATCAAACAAAATAAAATTCGTGAAATCGCCTTATCGCAATTATGAAATTCTAATAGCCGTCGAATCGGTTTCTTCCTGATGGCGAAGAAGAGCTTTGTTAAAAAAATGTTTTCCGAAATAGCTGGGGATTACGATAAGCTAAATCGTATTATTAGTTTAAATTTGGATCTGCGGTGGCGAAAAAAGGCTGTTAAACTTACGGGGAAAAGGGAATTAGTTTTAGATATATGTGCGGGGACCGGGGATATGGCGATGATCTATGCACAGGATACAATTCCCCCAAAAGTAATTGTTTTAGTTGACTTAAGTCCAGAAATGTTAAAGTTGGCGAAACAAAAATTATCCGAGATTTCCACTAAAACAAAGTCGCTTTTCATTATTGCCGATGGGGAGAGCCTCCCTTTTCAGAGCGAGCTTTTCGATGGGGTGATAATGGGATTTGCACTGCGCAACCTCGAAAATATTCCGAAATTTATGGCGGAATTGGATAGGATTACAAAAGATAATTCGGAAATGGTATTTTTGGACATAGCTCATCCGGAGAATAAAATGGTTTCCAAACTCTTTTATTTATATTTTTATAAATTCGTCCCTTTCTTTACTAAATTCATCACGGGGAAGGATTATGCCTACCGCTACCTTCCTTCCTCATTGAGGATTTTCTACAAGCAGAAAGAATTTATAAAATTGCTCAATGAGTTGGGGTTTCAAGATGTATCTTATCAAAATATATTGACCGGTATTGGGGCGATTTATCGTATAAGAAAGCGATTGGAACGGAAATAATACTACACAACAACGCAAATATCTATTCCACCAGCTATGGAATAGTAAAGAATATTGGAAAATTAAAATAGCATTGATATGCCGAAGATTCGATTAGCTTTATCAATCCTATTATCGATTTATTTAGTAATACTCGGCTGTTCGGAAAAACAGCAGAGGAAACCAAAAGTAATTGATGGCGATACTTTTGTAATGCCTTCGGGGGAGAAGGTTCGACTTTTGGGGATTGATACCCCGGAAAAAGGGGAGCCATACGCCGAGAGGGCAACAAATTTGCTTGAAAAACTTATTGATGATGGAAAAATAAAACTGAAATATGATAAGCAAAAATATGATAAATATGGAAGGCTGCTGGCTTATGTATATGTCGATACCATTTTGGTTAATAGGGTTCTATTGGATTCAGGGCTTGCGGTCGCTTATTTTTTCCACCGGAATTCAGCACATTTTAACGATTTCGTAAAAGCTCAAAAATCGGCTCGCCTGAAGTCAATTAATATTTGGTCTAAACCTCCAAAGGATACCTGCGAATATTACCTTGCCACCAAATCATCGTTCCGCTTCCACCGTCCAACCTGTCGCTCGGTAAAAGGTAAGGACATCAATACTCTCCGAAAATTCAAAACTCGGGATGAAGCGTTGGATGAGGGGTTATCCCCCTGCAGAAACTGCCGACCTTAGTTTAGGTTTAAGAGCGGTTTTATATTGCCGATATTTATAAACGAGGGCGACTGCCGGGAAAATGTTATAATTATAGGAGAATTCGATGGCTTCAATATTGGTCGTTGAAGATAAAGATAGTATGCGCAAGATGCTTCTGCAAACCCTTGAAGCAGAAGGACATTCCGTGGAGCTGGCAGCTGAGGGAAAAGCTGGCGTGGAAATAGCCAAGCGCAGAGATTTTGATGTAGTGCTGACCGATTTCAAGATGCCGGGGATGAATGGGATCGAGATTCTCTCCCAAATAAAAAGCGATAGTCCCGAAACACCGGTTATTTTAATGACCGCTTATGGAACAATCGAAAATGCGGTGGAAGCGATGCGAAAGGGAGCTTTCGATTTTATCCAAAAACCGTTCGATACCGATCAACTTTCCGTGCTGATAAACCGCGCCGTCGAAAATCGCCGCCTGATGGCGGAAAACAACTTCCTCCGCGAAGAATTAGGATATAATCAGGGTCTGTCCGGAATTATCGGCTCATCCCCCATATTACGGGAAGCTATCGATTTGGTACGCAAAGTAGCCCCTTCGGATTCAACTGTCCTTTTCACCGGAGAATCAGGAACGGGTAAGGAACTTTTCGCCCGAAGCATCCACGATTTGAGCCGCCGCAAAAACGGCCCGTTCGTAACTATCAACTGTGCCGCTATCCCGTCCGCACTTTTGGAGAATGAACTTTTCGGTTCGGAGAAGGGGGCATACACGGGATCTGTCGCCCGTAAAATGGGTAAATTCGAGATCGCAAACGGCGGGACTATTTTTCTGGATGAGGTCGGAGATTTGGATGTGGCTCTTCAAGCCAAATTACTGCGGGTTCTGCAGGAAAAGACATTCGAAAGGTTAGGCGGTAACAAAACAATTTCAATCGATGTCAGAATTATTGCCGCCACCAATAATGATTTGAAAGAATCGATTATCAAACGGAGGTTCCGCGAAGATCTGTATTATCGTCTTTCGGTCTTCCCGATAAATATCCCTCCTTTACGCGAACGCAGGGATGATATTATTGAATTGGCGGAATATTTCATTTCCAAGTACTCGAGGGAAATGCGTAAGGGGAAGTTATCGCTGAGCGCGGATGCCAAAAAAATGCTGATGAAATATCATTGGCCGGGCAATGTCCGAGAATTGGAGAACACAATCGAGCGGGCTATAATCCTCTGCGAATCAAGGAAGATAAAACCTGAGAATTTAGCGATTCGGCTTCAAAGCACCGATGATATCAGATTGCGTGAGGGCGCTGGCCTTAAGGAAGTAGTTGCGTACGAAGTCGCCAAAATTGAAAGCAAAATTATAGATCGCATATTAAAACAGACCCGCGGGAACAAGCGCAAAGCTGCAGAAATTCTCCAAATCGACTATACAACCTTGTTTGAGAAATTGAAAAAATATAACCTCGACGGCAAAGGTACCCCGAAAACCATCGAGCGGGAATAACAGCTGTTATCTAATGCGGATTATTTACGAATACCTAATTTGGAAAGACGCTTTTCCCTATCCTTAACGAAAAGCTCAATACCTTTGAGAATCCATCCGGGAGATAAATGAGCCTCATCAAGGACCTCATCGACACTCCCCCCACCCCTCCAAGAATTATCCCAATCGGATGATAAAGAATACTCCTCGCACACTTTATTACAGAGCCAATCATACATCAGACGGCGTGCGCCATTGGTGATAACCATCGAATCCATCCAATCATCAAAGGGAAGGAGCGATTCCCGATACGATTGCGGTTGCGCCATAAAAAGCTCATAGCTGGGAGCGGCAATTATTTTTACATTAAGGTTAGCTTTGTCCAATTCGGGCAGAATCTTAACTGTGTTATCCGTGGAGCTTGTACCACTGACAATGACAGTCCCCATTTTTTTGATATCGGGCTTAAAATCCCTGATTATATAAGCTCCCTTGGCGGCTTCGAAATATGAGGGGATTTTCAACGCCTTCCTGTCGGGGATTTCAATCGGAGGTCTGGTCAAGTGGAGGGCGATTATAGGAATATCGAAAGACAAAGCTTCCCCCAAAAGTACGGGGACTTCATTATGTTCCCATGGATACAAATTAATTATTTTTCCATTTGGGAAAAGTTGGGTAACGCCGGGAGCGAAAATACCAAAATGGGTACGGGAATCCTCAGCCGTTTCCGGTCCGGAATGCCCCGCTACCCAAATAACTTTACCAACCTTTAATGGAGAATCTTGTGCCAATTGAGAGAACAATCGCATCAACCCATATTTCAAATAACTGAACGAACCATAAGTAGAGCAAGCTGTATAGAATCCGTTAAAATGCTTTTCCATATCGGTATGAAAATTGACACCGGCAATACCCACAGAAATCCCGGCATTTGTAAATTCGGTTATCTCCTGAGGAAGAAGAACGCCCTCCGGGTTCTTGTCGCGCTCATACCAACCATAACCTTTGAAATCGCCAAACTGTTTTGCAAATCCGGATATATTCGTTGAATCGGCCAAATCCGCCGACATAGCAATAAACAACGGACGCGAGTATTTTTTGGAACAATAGGAATTAATCCAAGCTCCCCAAGACGCCAATGCCAAACGGTTGGCTTTCATTTCGCCCGGCTGGGCATATATCTCGGGGGGATAATTTTTAAAATCATATAGTGCTCTATCGGAAATCGGATTATGCTCCACCGGAAGCCTGAAACCGGTGATACTCTCCGGCACCGAATCGCCTATTTCCACTAGTTTTTCAGCGAGATAATCAACCAATTTCCTGTCCCCTTCCAACACTTTCGATACAATTTTGAAATTAACCAAAGCTTGATTTGTAATTTCTTCAGGGGAATTCGGCGCTGATTTATCCTGCCCCTCGAACATAATCCTATATTTATCGGCGAACTTACGGGCTGTTTCCCAAAATATTCCGCTGTTCATTTTATGTGGGGTGCCGTGTGATTTATTGTCATAGACACCATATCCTCGTCCTTTACGGGTTTTGAAATAACCGCAGGTTGGGGCATTGTGTGGATTGGGCCCATAAAACATCTCGCAAAGCATATCCATAACCGAGTCCCATTTCGATCCCTGCTCCGCCGAAAAAACGCGCCACCCATAAGGCTCAAACCAATCTCGAGGACTGCCGTGGACCACGGAGGAAACCCTATGATCATCTACACCGAAATCGTTCCAATCGACCAAATAATAGAGATTCGACAATCCCAATCCCCAAGCGGAGTTTTTCGTTTCGTGGATAGCCCCGGCGGTTAACCCCGCCTCACCCTCAAATGCTATAACCTTCACATCACTTGCCCCAGCCAATTTAAGAGCCAACGATTCGCCGGCAGCAACAGGGGAACCATGCCCGGATGGTCCCGTGTTGAATTTGAAAAGTAAACTTTTGTCTATCATCTCAATATGTCCGGGCAGTCCGTTTCTATGTCGAAAGGTGATTAAATCTTCGGGATAAATAGCCCTTCTTCTCACATCATCAACCGAGTATCTCTTATCACCGGTTTGATTGAATTTAATCCTCATCGCATCGTAAAACACCGCCATAGCCGCATAAGCCAAAGGAGTACAATGCCCGCTTACCATTATGATTCTATCGGAGAACCGTTTCGCAGGATTGCGTATATCCCATTTTACAATACCGGATAACAGCGATGCCACAAAAGTATGAACCTTGGATAAGCTACCGCCCGGATGCCCGCTTTGACGGTAATTCAGCATCAAGTAGATATAAACATCTATCAGATCCTTAACCTTTTCCCAATAAGGGAACTCTGATGATAATCGTTTACAATTCTTTTCCGGCATAACTATCCTTTCGACCTAAACGCTCCCATGTTATGTATTGAATATATTATTGATATCCCTTAATCGTCAAGGATTTAATCATCATCTTAAAATGTCGGAAAGCATCTGCTAAATACGGCAGGTGCCATGACAAGGCGTTTCGCTGTAATAAGCGGACTACTTGAAATAATTTTTAAACTGTCCGTATTTCCCCAACCGTTTGTTAAAACCGCCTCGATATTCCCTTGCTTTGGGTATATAGGCAATCGGCTTTAACTTCTCGACAATATATCGGCGATTAGAATCTACAACATCCTCATCGATATGGGTCGACTTTATCTCCGCGATAAAAATCGTATGCGAGCCCAATTCGATGAAATGCTTCACGAGACATTCCAAACTAACCGGACATTCTTTTATAAGAAGCGCCCCGACCACTTCACCTTTGGTAGGCGTTAAATCGCAAGCTCCGAACTTATCAATATCCCTGCCGGAATTATTGCCACAGAAATCCATCGCAGCTGTTAAATCCTCATTGGGAATGTTCATCCCAAACATTCCCGAACGCCTTATGATATCGTAGGAATATCTCCCCTTTCGAACAGCAATGGATAGCATCGGAGGCTCCGAACAACATATCCCCGTCCAAGAGATGGTTATGATGTTTCGCCTTCCGATATCATCTTCGCAGCTGACCATCGTAGCAGGGAGAGGGAAAAGGTCAGTTCTCGCTCCAATATTACTTTTAGCCATTCCAAATCCTCATTTCCGCGGTGACCATTTCACAACCAATTCTCTGGCAGCTTTCCCCTCATCCAACCTCCCCACCGGGGTGTTGTGAGGAGCCGATTTTACTATATCCGGCTTTTTTTCGGATTCCTCGCTAATCTTAATCATAGCCTCGATAAATCTATCCAATTCCTCTTTGGATTCCGTTTCGGTAGTTTCGATCATCATCGCTTCACCAACGATAAGCGGGAAATAAACTGTCGGCGGATGGAATCCATAATCCATCAAACGCTTAGCCATATCCAATGTCCGAATCCCAAACGCCTTCTGTCGATTCCCCGAAAGGACAAATTCGTGCATACAGGGATGGTCATATGGTATCTCATAATAATTCCGAAGTTTTTCTTTGATATAGTTGGCATTTATAACCGCATTTTCGGAAACCGCCCTTAAACCCTCCAAACCCAACTGCCTGATATAAACATACCCTCGCACAAGGTTAGCGAAATTGCCGTAAAATGTATGCACCTTTCCTATCGAATCGGGGCGGTTATCATCGAAATAGTATTGCTCATTCTTCTTGGCGATTATAGGTATGGGGGCAAAAGGAGACAAATGCTCCTTATATCCTAAACCACCCGCTCCCGGTCCCCCCCCGCCATGCGGGGCGGAGAAGGTTTTATGCAGATTAAAATGAATAATGTCGAAACCGTTCTCGCCCGGTTTCACCCTGCCGACAATCGCATTTAGATTGGCGCCATCCATATAGAATTGCGCTCCGACCGAATGAACTATCTCGGCTATTTTCAATATATTGGTATCGAAGAGTCCCAATGTGTTTGGGTTGGTGAGCATAAAGGCGGCGACCTTATCGCTCATAGCTTCCTTTAATACGGAAAGGTCCACCATCCCCCTGCCATCGGATTTAATCTGGAGGGGCTTATATCCAGCCATCGCCGCAGATGCCGGATTCGTTCCATGAGCGGAGTCGGGGAAAACAACAATCTCACGCGGATTCCCGTTTTTGGTGTGATAAGCGCGAATCATCAAAAGCGATGTGAACTCACCATGAGCGCCGGCAGCAGGCTGAAGCGTTACCTCATCCATACCGGAAAGCTCAGCCAATAATGCCCCTAATTCATACATCAATCTTAAAGCTCCCTGAACAGTCGATTCCGGCTGATAAGGGTGGAGGTTAGAAAAACCATCAAGCCCCGCTAATCTCTCATTTATTTTCGGATTGTATTTCATCGTGCAGGAACCGAGAGGGTAAAGTCCTTTATCAATATGATAATTCTTGTTTGAAAGGGAAATATAATGCCTGACTACTTCGCTTTCGGTTATTTCGGGAAGGATAGGTGAGGTTTTTCGCAAAAACTTTCCGGGAATATATCGGGAAACATCCGTTTTTATTTTCGGTAATCCAATCCCGATTTTGCCCGGAGACGATTTATCAAATATGGTTTCGCTTCTATTCAATTTCAACTCTCCTTCAATTTCTCGATTTGCTTTTTAGCCCAATCCACATCCTCGTTTTTGGGAAATTTCTTTATGAAATCCTGATAATATTTTATCGCTTTACTTTTAAGAACTTTTGTTTCCCCTTTATTACCGTTTTTTTCAGCGTACTTCGCCCATTTGGAATAAAACCAAGGTATATATCCATAAGCTTCGGCATATAGCTCCGATTCGGGAAATTTATCTATCAACTCCCTTTCGGAATCGATGGCGCCCTTGAAATCTTTGCGTCGATATTTTATAAAAGCGTAGCTGTGGATCGCCTTATCGGTATATCCATATTTATTATCAGCATCCTTTTTCAAGATCAATTCATAATACAGCGCAGCGCTGTCATACATAGAGCGCCCTTCATACTTATCACCTATATTATAAATCAGCTCTATGCTGTCCGGGTGGTCGTTATACCGCTTTAGGTAATCGGACAAAGTCTCCTTCCCTTGCTTATAAAGGGTGATGGTATTGAGGAATTCCGCCGGGGGTTCATATCCGACTATTCTATCGATTTCCTTTCCATCCTTGCCAAACAAAACGACAGTCGGGAAACCGCTAATACCAAATTCCCGTGTGGAGGTCGTATCCTCCTTCGCGTTTACTTTCACAAATCCCATATCACTATTTAACTGAATAACATCGAAATCGGTAAATGTAGATTCATCCAGAACCTTACACCACGGTCAGGTAGGACTGTAAAATAACGCCAAAACAGGGGTGTCCCCTGCTAATGCCGAATCCAAATCCGATGCCCATTTTATTTTTTCCACTTGCGGTTTGGAACAATAAGACATTGATAAAAGGGGGATTAGTACTCCGATCAACAATAATGCTTTTTTCAATTCTCACTCCTTAATTCTCACCGAAAATACCTTCTTTTATCTCCAAAGCTTCGGCATAGAGATCCCTCGGCACCCATATCTTAAATACCGAATGCTTATCGGGGAGTACCGCGCTAACATGACCATAAATCCCGATACTCCTCTTAATCAAACAAGGTATCCCCGCAGACTCAAGCGCTTCCTGCAACATACCGGCAAACATCATATCATGGGTATTATATAACAGTTTAGTCTCTCCGGTATATGATTTTAATTTCCCATTTGTCTCATTAAAACGGTTTTCGTTTTGCCGGGGAGAGCCTGTTAATCCAACTCCACAATCGGGACATTTCGTCATACCAAGTTTATATTCATAACCGCATTTTGGACAGAAGGGCATCGTTTATAATTCCGAAAGGGTTTTAACTAATTTATCGACTTCCGCAAAACCGGTTTTCTCCGTGAAAGCCATCAGCAAACAATTATCCAATCCGCTATTAAAGCGTGAAAGGTCTATCCCCGGGAAGATACCTTTCCGAACGGCTTTCTCGATAATCTCCGACGGTTTCATCAAAGATTCCACTACGAATTCGCGGAAAAACGGACCGTCGAATTTTGGTGAGAAACCGTCCAATTCCCTTATTTTATCATAGGCGTAGTGGCTATATTCCACAGCAAGTTCGCCGATTTTCATCAATCCCTTCGTACCCAAAAGGGAAAGATAAATCGTTGCCGCCAAAGCGCAAAGAGCTTGATTGGTGCATATATTGGAGGTCGCCTTTTCACGGCGTATATGCTGCTCCCGAGTTTGAAGCGTCAAACAATACCCTTCGTTCCCACCACCGTCGATGGTTCTCCCAACCAGCCGCCCGGGAATTTTGCGGACGAGCCTCTTATTCACCGCCATCATCCCCAACAGAGGTCCCCCAAAAGCCTGCGGTATCCCGAAAGGTTGCCCTTCCGCTACAGCGATATCGGCTCCATATTCTCCTGGTGATTTAAGCACGCCCAAAGTTATCGGATCGACAATCATCACCACCAACGCACCTACACTTTTCGCATATTTAACAATCGGCTCAATGTCCTCCAACAACCCAAAGAAATTAGGCTGCTGAATAAAAACCGCTGCCGTATCGTTATCCATAGCCTCCCTTGCGTTGTCGAAATCAATCAGACCATCAACCGATGATGTTTCCTCAATTTTTATTTTCCGCCCCGAAAGATAAGTGGAGATGACCGATTTATAGTTTGGATGAAGCGTTTTTGCAAGAAGAATCCTGCTCCTTTTTGTCTCCGCTACGGATAGAAAGGCTGCTTCAGCCGAAGCAGTTGCCCCATCATACATAGACGCATTCGCTATATCCATCCCCAGAAGTTCGGAGACCATAGTTTGATATTCAAAGATCGATTGGAGTGTCCCTTGCGAGACCTCCGCCTGATACGGGGTATAGGCGGTATAGAATTCGCTGCGGCTTATCAAAGCTTCTATCGCCGCCGGAATATAATGATTATAAACTCCACCCCCCATAAATGAAATCGCTTCCGATGTGGATAAGTTCTTCCTGCTCATATCTTTAATTAGTATGTCGAGTTCCGGTTCCGACAATGGGGCAGGAAGATTAAATTTAGTCTTATCCCACAAATCCTTTGGTATGGTTCGGGCGAGAAGTTCCTCGAAACTCTCCACGCCACAGACTTCCAGCATCTCTTTTCTCTCCAAATCGGTGTTGGGAATATAAACCATCTTCAATCAACCTTCGATAAGTTTGGAATATTCTTCATAGGAAAGCAGGTTGTCCAACTCACTTTTATCGGACATCTTTACTTTGACAAACCATCCCTCCCCGTATGGATCCCTGTTAACAACGGCAGGATCGTTTTCTATTAAATCGTTCACTTCGATTACTTCTCCCGAAACAGGCGCAAATAAATCGGCTACGGTTTTGACGGCTTCAATTGTACCTAAGGATTCTGTCTGGGTTATTTTGACGCCGACTTCCGGTAGCTCCACAAATACGATATCCCCCAATTCTTTTTGGGCATAATCGGTAATCCCGATAACCGCCATATCGCTATCAACCTTCACCCATTCATGTTCTTTGGTATATTTCAATTCTTCAACAGACATAAACAACCTCCGTAAAACATTTATTCTTCAATTCGATTATTCCGTTGCTCCAGAAATGATGTTCCAAAACCCCCTTCAATAAAAACCTCATCTTCCAAAATATCCCGATGAAAGGGAATAGTTGTCTTAATTCCCGTTATCATAAACTCTTCCAAGCAGGTTTTCATTTTGGCAATAGCCTCTCCCCTATCCTTTCCATGAACGATAAGTTTCGCTATCATCGAATCGTAAAATGGCGGTATCTTATAACCGGCATATATATGAGTGTCCACTCTGACACCCAAACCACCCGGAAGGTGCAAAAATTCTATTTTTCCCGGAGAAGGAGCAAAATCATTTTTCGGATCTTCGGCATTTATGCGGCACTCGATAGCGTGGCCGTTTATCTTAATATCATCTTGAGAATAGGATAATTTTTCACCGGCGGCAACCCTTATCTGCTCCTTTATCAAGTCCACACCGGTAACCTGCTCCGTAATGGGATGCTCCACCTGTATTCGGGTATTCATCTCCATAAAATAAAAATGCCCCTTATTATCATAAAGGAATTCGACCGTGCCGGCACTTTGATACCCGACTGCGTTGGCTGCCGCAACCGCCGCTTCGCCCAACTTTTGCCGTATATCTTCGGATATACCGACAGCGGGGGATTCCTCGAGAAGTTTTTGATGGCGCCTTTGAAGGCTACAATCCCTTTCGCCAAGATAAATACAATTCCCGAAACTATCGGCGATTATCTGCATTTCGATATGCCTTGGGTTAGGAATAAGTTTCTCAATATATAAATCATCATTCCCAAAAGCAGCCAAAGCTTCACCGCGAGCGTTTTCAAAAAGAGTCGGGAGGTCTTCGGGAGTGCTAACCATTCGCATCCCTTTTCCACCACCGCCGGCCGCAGCCTTAATCATTACGGGAAACCCTATCTCCCCGCATAGTTTTTTTGCCTCCTTAACGGAGGATACAATCCCATCGGAGCCGGGTACAACAGGAGTTCCGGCTTTTTTAACAGTTTCCTTTGCTTGCGATTTCTCTCCCATCAAAGAGATAACTTCCGCTGATGGGCCTATGAATTTAATTCCACAATCCTCGCAAATTCCCGCA
>JALSTH010000049.1 GCA_026983835.1 Candidatus Zixiibacteriota bacterium
ATCAAATCGTCCATATTGGCGATTATCGCCAATTCAGTTCCCCCTTGATATTGGCTTAAGGGGATTACGGGGTCCCCTTTATCCACATTCAACTGAAGGATAATTCCCCCTATGGGGGATTTGATTATTGATTCGATCGACCTACCGGCTATTTTCGTTTTACCACTTTGAAGCAGTGAGAGCTTCTCTTCAGCGAGATTGAGTTGGAATTTAGCTTGTTCATAATTTTTTTGAATATTATCGAATTCGGATTCCGAAATATGTTTTTGGGCAAGTAATAATTGAGATCGCTTGAACTCCTTTTCCATATTTTGATAAGCAACCTGATACATCGCTACATTTTTTTTTGCCTCAGCATATTCCAAAGGGGTGGGATCTGGTTTTATCTCCATCAACGGATCGCCTTTTTCTACTTTATCACCCACTTCGGCATAAAGTTTTGCTACAATGCCAGATATTTTGGATTTAACGGTGACTTCGGTAACCGGCTCAATCTCACCCACAGCCAAAGCCTTATCGACAATTGTACCTTTTTTCGCCGGGAATGTTTTTATCTTCGCTTTAGTTTCACCATTACCCGAAAGGAACGCATACCAAACAACCGCAGCCAGTATAAAAATAACAACAACAATGAGGATTTTTTTTACCATTAAGCTTCTCCCGAATTTATTTTCATAACTGTAAAATCAATACGATAATATAACCTATGCGGTTTCATAAAAGATACAATGATTTTCATTGCCTGCCATAAAAACCATAATTAAATTAGCCCAATGCATATAATGAATAAACAATAATGGGAATTGCTCAGCGAGTAGCTAAAAACAGATTCTTTCTTGGGATAACGGAATTATAAGGTGAACAATCGATTTTTTACAATTATAAAAGGTGGTAAGGCCAATCATAGGCGGGGTATTATAAATACTCCTAATGGTGTGATAAATACTCCTGTCTTTATGCCGGTGGGGACACTGGGTCCCGTCAAGACCACGACACCTGCTGAGCTTCGCAGTCTTGGTGCGGAGATAATATTGAATAATACTTATCATCTTTATTTGCGCCCCGGAGTGGAGATTATCCAAAACGCCGGGGGACTACACAAATTTACTTCTTGGGATGGGCCTATCCTTACCGATTCCGGTGGTTTTCAGTTTTACAGCTTGGGGGCGCTTAGAAAAATCACCGACGAGGGGATTTCCTTTCAATCACATATCGATGGCTCCAAACATTTTTTTTCTCCGGAGACGGTAATTGATATTCAATCAGCTTTTGGATCAGATATTGTAATGCCTCTCGATGTTTGTTTATCTTCCCCGAGCGATTATCAATCCACCCGACGGGCAGGAAACTTAACCGTCGATTGGGTAGAGCGAAGTATAAAAAGGTTTAATTCGATTGATACCACATCCCAGCAAAGCGCTCTTTTCGGGATTGTTCAAGGAGGAACATATAGCGATTTGAGGAGGGAATATGCTCAACGCTTGAGTGAGCATGATTTACCCGGTTATTCCATAGGCGGTTTGGCTGTGGGAGAAGACAAGGAACTGATGTGGGAGATGGTAGCGATAACAAATGAAATACTTCCAAAAGATAAACCCCGCTATCTTATGGGTGTCGGAACGCCCGCCGACATTATCAGAGCAGTTGCTTTGGGGATTGATATGTTCGATTGTGTTATGCCGACTCGCAACGCTCGCAATGGGACAGTGTTTACGCATTCGGGGAGATTAGTTATAAAGGGAGCGAAATTCGCTCGCGATAACAATCCGATAGAAGAGGATTGTAATTGTTTGGCTTGTCGGCGGTTTTCACGTTCCTATATTCGGCATTTGTTGAATGTCAATGAAATCTTGGGGCTTAGACTGACCACAATACATAATTTATATTTTTATCTAAACCTGATGCGCGAAATCAGAGAATCGATTGAAAACGATAGCTTCCCGGAATTTATGAGTGGGTTCCTATCGCAATTTGAGGAAAACTGCTAACACTTCTTTGCGAATCTAATGAAAAGTTTTGCACTCCCTTTTGAATGACAACTACTTTAATAAATCATTGAAATTTCGTTGAAAATACTCATTCTGTAAATCCGCATTCCCTTAATATATGGATTTACAAGCACTTATAATCATTTTAGATTTCCAATATTATCTTATGGATAAAGGCTATCAACCGGCATACCAATTGCGCCTAAACGCATTGACTGAAAAGAGCGAAGCAATTTCAATTGCGAAAGGGAGGAAAGATAATACCTAAAATAATTATTAATTATTCCGTTAAACTATTACATAGGGAGGCTTTTATGAAGAAAACAGCTATTATTCTCTCAGTTCTAACTTTGCTTCTGTGGAGCGTATCCGTATTTGCCGTAAATTTGAAACCGACCGCAATATCGTCATATAATAAAATAGGTCTGAATACCGATAGCGGCGAAATGCCTATGGATGCGCAGGAAGATGTTCTCGCTTATGATGGAGATCCTACTTATTATTATCCGGACTTCGATGCCGAGGGTACTATGTGGGCGGTTAGATTTACGCCAGCTCAAGCTTGTTCCCTCAAGGCGATAGATGTGGTCAGCTATTATTCCGGTGGGAATGTAAAGGTTCATATTTGGAGCGATGACGGTTCCGGTAATCCCGGCACCGATTTAATAACTCCATTTGACCAAACCCTTACCGGGGATTTAACACGCCAGCGAATAGACATTAACCCGCCCGTAGTCATACCTGAAGGTTCGGAATTTCATGCGGGCATAGAGTTCACCCAAACCGCTCCTCCTTGGCCCACTACCGATGCAAATGATAATTCCGAAGAGAGAAGTCAAATCTTTTTACCGGGTGAATCGTGGTACGGCTCTTCCCATATTCAGTACAATTTGAATATCAGGGCTTATGTCCAATATTTCGGAGATGACTATGTAGCTCCGCAGATCGTCCATACCCCTATCGATATGGGATTTTCCCAGCAAAGCACTACCGCAAGCGCCGAAGTTTCCGATGATTCCGGTGTTGATAATGTTTTCCTGTATTATGATATCGGTGATGGGTATCAGGCTATCGAGATGGAGAACAGTTCGGGAGATACCTATCAATGCGAAATGCCCGAATTCCAAATCGGGACCACGGTCAACTACTATATACAAGCGACCGATGCTTCAATGAATAATAATGTAAGCTATTTTCCCTCCGGCGGGTCAGCCGATCCGATAACCTATAATGTGGTCAAAGGGATGGGAATTGCATACGATGATGGAAGTGCTGAGGGGTGGTGGATTGTCAGTGATGATTATGATGATAATG
>JALSTH010000050.1 GCA_026983835.1 Candidatus Zixiibacteriota bacterium
AGCCTATGGCGTCTCTAACGGTTTGCAATAAGGCATCTTTATCGATAGGTTTATCGAAAACCGCCAAAGGTCTTGGCAGGGCTAAATGCTTTCCGGGAAGGCCGCTTATTACGATTATGGGTATTTTTGAGTAGTTCTTATCTTTGCGTATCTTACGATAAAAATCGGTCCCGGTATTTTGTGGCATCTGAAGATCTAATGTAATCAGGTCAGGGCTTTCCTCCCTGAGGATTTCGAAGGCTTTGCTTCCGTCATTTGCTGAAACGGTATCATACCCTTCCTTGCGGAAAAGTGTTTTCAGGAAAGTAATTATATCCTGCTCGTCATCCACTATCAATATCTTCTTAGCCATTTTTCTTTCTCCCCGTAATTTTATGATATCCTATATCATTATAATATTTATAATCCTTCAATTCAAGTGGAATTTGTTTACAAAGACTTTTTTAAGGGGAATGATGCTCTAAAGGTCGTGCCTAATCCCTCATCGGAGCGGAAGGTTATTGTTCCGCCGTGTTCCTTAACCACTTTTTGCGCTACCAATAATCCCAGACCGGTGCCTTCCCTTCCTTTGGTGGAGAAGAAATCCTCGAAGATATGTTCTCCCACCGCGCCCGGTATTCCACTTCCGTTGTCTTCCACCTCAAAAATAATTTGCGACCCGCTTTCCGAATAACAGCGAAGGCTTATCTCATGGTGTTCTTTCCCTTCAGTGGAGTCATTCAAACAAGCATCCAAAGCGTTCGTAACTAAATTCGTCAACATACTATGGAGAGCATCCGGGTCGAATACCGCCTTCGGCAGAGGTTCCCGTATTTCCAGAAATAATCCTATACCTTCTTGATTAGCTTTTTCCTTGAAAAGCTCAAAGACATTGCGAACTATATCGATGGGGTCTATTATTTGGAAATTCATCTCCCTTTCACGCGAGCAATATAGCAAGTCCTTCACTATCTTTGAAACTTTGCCGACATTTCTTTGAACCATCCCCCAACCCTGTTTTATTGTCGCCTCATCGCCTTCTTCCATTCCGGTGTTCAGTACGAATATCCCCCCCTCAAGCCCCATCAAGATATTCTTAATCCTATGAGCCATTACCGCTATGGTGCTTCCCATAAGGGTTAACTCCTGCTGGAGTTTTTTAACTTCGGTTATATCGGTGGACATCTCCATAACGGAAGTAATGTTCCCTTGCTCGTCATAGATTGGGGAGGAATAGACTATCAATCGCGCCTCTGTACCATCATATTTGATAACGGTTTTCTCCTTGCTATGGATTTTCCCGTCTTTGAGCGTTTCGGCAACATGGCAATCGGGACAGATACTGTTGCGTCCTTGATAAACCTCATAGCAATATTTCCCCGTGCTATTCCCGAATTGTTGGCGGAAAAGTTTATTGACCCGAAGTATTCTGAAATCCCTATCCTGAACGGAGAGATAGCAGGGAACCCTCTCGAATAAATCCATATATTCACGGCGGCTTGCATCGATTCGCTCCTGTAGTTTTTTTATTTCGGTGATATTTGTGGACATTTCCATAACGCCGGCTATTTCCTTATCCTCATTGTAAATAGGCGTGGTATAAACTATCATTTGGGCTTGTTCGCCATCTTTGGTGATAACTGTTTCTTCGGTAGTATGTGTCTGCCCGTCTTCGAAGGTTTTCACTACCGGGCAGTTCTCGCAAATGATATCGCTGCCTTTATATGCCTTGTGGCAAAGTTCTCCGATCTTATCTCCAAAGTCCCGACGGAATAATTGATTAGTCCTTATTATCCGCATATGCTTATCCTGAATTGAAAGGTAGCAGGGGACACGCTGGAAAAACCTATCTATACCGGGATAATCCAAAGCCGCCGCCGAATGACGGATACGATGTGCCAGAATTCCCAATAAAAATAAAAGTGCAGCCGCCACAAAACCGAGGATAAAAGGGCTGTATTCGAGGGAGATAAAAGTAAGTAGGAGCGCAAATAATATGGAGATTATCGCTATCCTGATTACCGATAAAATCGCCCAATTATATGCCTTTTGCAGAAAAACGGTATTCAAAATATCACCGATTAACTATGACTTTTGAGCATTTCCTCGATTATAGCTAAAAATGAATCCGGTTTTATCGGTTTTTCTATGAAAACTATCCTGCCTTTTTGGGTTTCATTTTCGAAGAATTCGTTATGCCTTGATATGCCGGAAACTATTACTATCGGTATATTACCGATTTGCTCATCCTGCCGCAAGGATTTGAAAAAATTCAAGCCGCTTTTTTTGGGCATCAATATATCTAGGGTGATGAGATCCGGCTCGATCGTTTTCGTTTTTTCGAGGGCTTCTTCGCCATTGACGGCGATTTCCGTTTGATAACCGGCTTTTCGGAGCAGGGTTTGGAGGTAAATCCTCATATCCTCTTCGTCATCGATTATTAAGATCTTTTTCGGCATATTATTCATATTCCTATTATCATATTATCCAATAATTATAACTGTTGATTTTATTTCTCCGCATTCCCCTTTCGGCTTATGAATTGTCGGGCATCGGGATGATTTATTCTCTTCAGCACTTCAATTATCCGCTTATGTAGTTCGGTATCATCAATCATACTAATTAATTTGGCTACGAGGCTTCCATCGGTAATCGATGATAATTGCTCCGCAGCGCATTCCCTTATTGCGGGGTTTGAATGGGATAATCCGCGAGCTAAATATTCTATGGCAATAGATGCCGGTTCTCCACCCATTTTGAGTATTTCGCCCAATGCAGTTATTGCGCTTTTGCTGCCACTGAATTTCCCCAACGCTCGAACAAGGCGGACACCGCCATATTTATCCATTAAGATTTTTATTTGTTCTTTGCTTTTGGGTGCAGCGCTGTCGGTTCCTCGGTTATTGATTTCCTCCAAGAATGACTCATCGGCGTAATTCTCAATCGCCATTCGGCGGGCGGAGCGGTTGTAGTCGGCATCGTTAGCTATTCTTTTGAGTATTTTTTTATCGGTTATACGGGCGAAGCAAGCCCCCATCAATTGATAATTCTTACGGACTTTTATTATTTCCGCTATCTTTTCCTGAGAGTTTATTCGCTCCACCGCGGAAAGACGAGCATCTAATTCTTTCCCATTGACGGCGATATCCACCAACAAATCCTGATCGTTGACTTTTGAAACCGCAGCCATACGCACACGAGGTGATAAATCACCCATCGCGATTTCCGCCAAAAGCTTTTGGTCGTCAAGACGGCTGACCGCTTTTAGACGAACTTCGGGGTTTTTCGATTTATATGCGGGTTTGAACAAGTCTTTTATACCCATCGGTTTCTGCCTTAATGGAACTCCCATTCCAAAAAGCCCTCACGAACATCGGTCATCCCGTTGACGATAAGCTCGACCAATCCGCCATATAAAAGCCGTACCTTATCCCAAGCATCATAATAGGTCAGCAAATCCCTAATCTGTCCTTTGCAGTTGGAACAAGGAGCGCATACATATTTGTTCGTTTTACTGTCGATTTCTTCTTTTGTGAAGGCATTCAATAATTGAGCGAATTTTTTTCTGCCTGATACCTGATAACGCCAATCCGGGAAATTGTTCGATTGCATTATTGCAAATCCGCTGCCACCGCCGCAGCAGTAATTGTTAACCCCATGGGGAGTCATTTCGCGGAACTGCGGACAGATTTTCTTTATAATGTTTCGCTGAGGTTGAATTATACCCATCGAACGGGTGATATTGCAGGGATCGTGAAGGGTTACCGGGAAATTGTTTCTTTCGGGGTCTATCATAATCCTTTCATTTAGGATCAAATCCTCCAAAGTTGCAAAGCAAGATTCCCGAGGGATATTGACCCCATCGAGCCAAATTCTGTCCCCGATAGCCATAATCGCTTTATGGGCGTGTCCGCATTCGCCAATTACAACCTTCTTGACGCCGAGCTTCTTGGCGATTTCGGCATGTTTCAAGGTAACCCTCGCCAATTGGATATCATCATAAAAAAGCCCGTAATTTACCGAATCATAACCGACAAGTTCGCTGGATAGAGTCCAATTTATGCCGGCCATTTCAAAAATTATTGCAAAAGCTTCGATATTCTCTGGCCAAGAAAGGAACTCCCCGGCATTATGGAGCAACAATATATCCGCATTCGGCTTATCGAAGGGTATTTTGATATTCATACCGGTTCGGTCCGTAATATCCTCCTCCATAAACTCGAACAGATCCATCAAAGCGACAGGGGATATTCCGGTGGAAGAACCGGTCGAGAGCTGTTTTACGGTTCCCTCTTTATGTAATTCCGCAGGTGCGATGCCGAGTTCCTGACTGAACAGCTTTCGTATTTCTCTGGTTATTAGACCGTTGTCCACCCCCATAGGGCAGGCTTGAGCGCAACGGCGGCATAGGGTGCAACGATATGAGAGTTGAGCCAAACGCGCTACCGTCTCCCAATTTAAATCGATATCGGCTCCGGTGAATTTGGCGGTAAGCTTTCCGGTGGGAGAGAGGTATTTTTTGATAATGCGCCTCAGTATATCCGAACGGAACAGCGGACGATATATTTCAGCTCTACCACTCATTTCAAATATTGGACAGGCTTCGGAACAGGTATTACATTTCACACAATTATCAAGCGAAAGCAAAAAGGGTTCAAGGAATGTCCAATTGTTTTCTTGGGTTAGCAGTTTTCGCAAACCACTTAAGAATTTCGCCACCATTTCCGCTTTTTCCCCTTCCGTTTTCGGAATCGGGACGGATAAATTCATTACGCCGTCAAGCGATATATCCTTTCCCTTTCGCTTGGATTCGGGTATCTCCGAGATAGGTTTATCCTCCCAGTCCTCATAAGGGTATGGAAGGGGCGGCAAATCCCCCGATAATATAGTGTGAAGTCTCTCGGTGTTTTTACTTATATCTTTTAATTTAGTCGGTCTTTTGCTCATCGCCTGTCTCCTTCACCAATTCGATCCAAGGCTTTTCGGTTTGTATATGAGGAGCGCTCCAGCCCACTTTGCTCTGTAGTAATTTCATTAAACTTTTTTCTATTTTGCTTCCCCTTTCGTTCGGCTCGTCATTCCATCTAACGGAATGATATAAGAAATATTTGGCGACGAAATGCGACATCCTGCCCAGGGGGATATACATTATAAGCAGCGATATCAGAACAATCTCTAATTCCATAATTCCCGGGATCGATTTGACAGTGGAAAAGGTAAGCAGAGAATGAACATACCCCCGTATAATCGAAAATCCACTATCGACGGTAAAGTGGGATATGAGGGAAATCAGGATTACAATATCGAAAAGGATTAAATTTATGTAATCTGCCGGGGCATTGTAAATTCGTTGCTCGCTGTTGGAAATCCTCCATAGAAACAATCCGAAAGCCCCGATTCCTGTAAGAATTAGTCCCGAATATCCAAATATCAGCGTTGCGAAATAAATAACTCTCCCAATTACCCCTGCGCTTGAAGATACCGCAATTCCATTTCCTTCCAATACAGCTCCGATTAATAGCAAAACCAACCAACCGATGGACAAATACATTCCAATATGAAATGGAAAGGATGATTTCCAAACCCTTTTATTGTTCCTATAAACCCCTTTCAACAGGAATATTTCCTCCGCCATTTCCTTTAATTCGTTGAACATATCGGTTCTGCGAGGTTTGCTCCACCAATCCAGTTCCTCAAAATACGATCCGCCATATTTGGAGCGCCCTTTTTCGTGAGGAACCGGATAAAGCTCCCAGCGCAGATGTTCGGGCGTGGTGATATATTTAAAGACCTTAGCCACAATAGCAACAAAAGCGATGAGTAGCGAGAAGTAAGTCAAAAAAATTATCATCCTATATTTAACTCCTTTTTTTGATAGATGTTTTTTATTGAAACATCTAATGATTTGTAATGACCTTAAAAAGTATATTAAATTAGTAGGTTTAAGAAGTCAAGTGAAATTTTTCCCAAGCGGTTAATTTTATTTACTTAATTAATCATAAGCAAGAAAGCTTATTGCTTTGTGATATTATAATTTTATGGGCGAAAGTATTTCTATGGAATAAATTGTTGACAAATTTCGTCTATAGGTGCTATAAAGTATCACAGCGTAACGAGAACAATATATGATATTCTAATTTTTGTTTACCAGACAGATAACAAGAATGAAATGAAAATGGAGGATAAAGAATGAAGTTTGATCTGACAAGAAGACCGTTTCTGTTGTTTACCGTCTTAATCTTGACAATGTTTATCCTTAACGGATGTAATATCTTCGGTTGGAGTGCCAAGGATGATAACTTTGACGGCTATATGGATAATGGGCGGGAGTATATGCATGAGGGTGATTATTCAGCGGCTTTGGAGCAGTTTGAAAAAGCGCTTGAAATTAATCCCAACAGCTCCGATGCCCATTATTATCATGCCAAAGCAACTGTTGCGGTTGCTGGTATTGATATCGGAGTAATATTGGATGAATTGGAAGCCGCAAGCGAGCAGGATAATTTGCCCCTTTATTCCCGTGATACGACCAAAACTGAAGCGGAGGATATAGCCTATAAAAATAAGATATATCAGGCAAATACGGTTGTCGTGAATGACTTGCAGGCGATATATCAAGGCCAATCTACGGGAAGGTTTTCCGCCGACGATGTGGATGTCGATTTGGCTGTGGCTACTGCAATTGTTGGAATTGTCGGTTTGAGGGATACCGATAGGGATGGTGATATTGATGAAAATGATATATATATGGATATAGTTACCCAATCGGACGGGACTTTTCTTTTCCGTGATGTATCACAATTTTTCGATTACAGCCCGGGTGCAGGCGAAAATCCTGCCGGATATGATTCCACCGGAGCGGAATATTTTAACGGGCTTTTGCAATGGACCGCAAATACCCTGATCAACAGCCGGGAGTTGATAAATAATATCCTTCAGCGTATAGACCCGGAATTGAACCTCGATGAGGTTAACGAACTTATCGATAATATCGTCGAAACAATAAATAAATATTATATCAACACGGGAACCCCATCAAATCCGGGCATCGGGGATAATGATAATGATGGCTATACGGATGAAGAACATTGGGGTGATATAACGAATGGCGATCGTGATGGCGATGGCTATTATTGGGAAGATTCGACAATCGATTATTAGATTAGAAAGGATTTAATATGAATAGAAAAGTAATAGGACTGATTTTAGCATTCACCCTGCTTGCCTCCACAACCTCTTTTGCGGATAAAACATTTTCACCTTTTCATAGCGATATTTATGCGCTTGGAATGGGGGATGCTTTTGTGGCTTATGGGAACAATGCTAACGGCTTTTTGTACAACCCGGCTTTGCTTGTGCGGGCGAATGGGTTAAAATTTTCCGTAATTGACATTCAAGCATCGATAAATACGAGCTTTTTGGATGTTGTTAATTATATGTCGGATAATCAGGAAAAATTCGAGGATTGGGATAACCTTTCCGCAGGTGATAGAAACGAGCTTCTCGCCGGGATGGAAAGTTTCGATGACCGTTGGGTAACGGGAGGCGGTTATCCTTCGGTGAATTTGGTTTTGCCGTTGGGGGTAGGATTGGCGGTTTACAACAATTTGTCTCTGAAAGTTAAACTCGATAAAGGTATTTATGAACCGCGCGGATATGCGGATCTCAAAAATGATTTGGTTTTTGTAGGCGGGTATGCGAGACAGATTACGGATAATTTGGCTCTTGGGGCGAATGCAAAATTTATCAGCAGGCGCAATACCGGAGCTATCAAATTAAGAGCATCCGAATTTGGGAATGCGAATGATATTTATGAGACCGCCAAAGATAGTTTGGAATCGGCGAAATCCGGTTTCGGGTTGGATATGGGGGCATTGTATTCTCTGAAATCAAATCTTGATTTGGGTGTTTCCATAAACGATTTAATCGGTGGTATCGATGATGACCACTTCCCCATTAATTTGAGGGCGGGGGTGAGCTATCGCTACACGGGTGGTTTTGTCGGAAATGGGTTTTTGAAGGAGATTGTCTTCGCCGGTGATATCGAGGATCTATTTAATCAGGACGGCGATAATTTTTTCAATAAGGTCCATCTCGGGGCAGATATTGTTATGCCGATAATTAATTTCCGTTTTGGGTTTAATCAAGGGTACCCCTGTATTGGCACCGGTTTGAACTTAAAGTTTGTTGCCTTGAATTATGCGTATATCGGCAAGGAATTGGGAAGCAGTCCCGGACGCCAATCCGATTACAGCCATTATGTCCAACTTAAAATAGGGATAATGTAGGAAGACGCTGCCCAAGAGGTTTGGGATAATTAATCCTTATTTATATTTATTACCGATCCTTAGTACTATTCAGTTATGGGGTAATTATCGGGGTATTTTACTACAATTCCCCGACAATTCAAATTTGCTTCCGAAACCTTGATAATGGACTGATTATTTTTTATAATGAAGTTCGATTCCATAAATTAATTTGTTGATAGGAATAGTATGGTATCGCTTGAGTCTGAGTTTTTGGGTATAAAATTAATAAATCCGTTTTTGTTGTCATCGGCGCCTCTCACCTATAAAAAATACACGGTTAATAGGGCGTTTGAGGCCGGCTGGAGCGGTGTGGTTTGGAAAACAATCGGTGTAGCCATTAAAAATGTCTCCCCAAGATATGCGGCTCTGAATGTCAACGGAAAGGGTATAGTTGGGTTTGGCAATATCGAACTTATTTCGGATCGGGACATTAAGATTAATTTGAAGGAAATTTCGGAAATAAAAAGGAATTGGACTGATAGGGCGGTTATCACCTCGATTATGGCGGAGACAAATAAACGGTCGTGGCAGGAGTTGGTTAAACGCGTGCAGGATACCGGTTGCGATGGTCTCGAATTGAATCTAAGCTGTCCTCATGGAATGAGCGAATGGGGAATGGGCTCGGCCGTGGGCCAAAACCCTCAAATCGCTAAGATGGTCGTCGAGTGGGTGATGGAGGTTGCGGAAATTCCCGTCATTGCCAAACTAACCCCCAATGTCGGATCGATTGTTGTTCCTGCAAAGGCTGTTGTCGATGGTGGGGTTGATGGTATTTCCCTGATAAATACTGTGGAATCGATTATGGGTGTCGATTTGGATAATTTTGTCCCATATCCGAATGTTATGGGTAAGTCAACCTTCGGCGGATATAGCGGTTCGGCGATAAAGCCGATCGCCCTTAAGATGGTAGCCGATATCGGCGGAGATAAAGAGATTGGTGGTATCCCGATCTCCGGCATCGGCGGAGTTTCCACTTGGCGGGATGCTGTTGAGTTTATGTTGTTAGGGGCGAGGAATGTGCAGGTTTGCACCGCGGTTATGCTGAACGGCTTTGGCATTATCGATGATTTGGTGCGGGGGGTTTCCGATTGGATGGAGGGAAAAGGTTTTGAATCCATAGATGATTTTATTGGCCTTTCATTGAAGAAATTGGTCAATTGGGAACAGCTCGATTCGGATCATCGCATAATTGCTGAAATCGATCAGGATAAATGTATTCATTGCGGAATATGTTATCGTTCCTGCGATGATGCCGAATACCAAGCGATTTCGATAAATGAAAGGGAGCGGTTTCATATATATAAGGTAATGGAAGATAAATGTGTTGGCTGCGGTTTGTGCCGCTTGGTCTGTCCTGTTCCCGACTGCATAAAATTGATCCCTGATAATTAATGGACATCCCTCATTGAATTGGGCTAAAAAAGTCTCGACAGACAATAGCATTATCGTTTATATTGAAAATTAAATAAAAAAATGAGGGATAGTGATTTTAAGGGTTCTATTGCGTTCCCTCGATTAAAAGAGGATCTTATAATGAATAACTCAAAGTTAATGAAGGTGTTGATTATGCTGATGTTTTTTGCGGGCATAGCTGCTGGTATGGTATCTTGCTCGTCATCCAAACCGAAACTAATTCCGCGTGAAGTCTTGTTTGGTAATCCCGCTAAAGCCAGTCCACATATCTCACCCGATGGCAGTATGATGGCTTATTTGGCTCCGGTGGATAATGTCCTTAATGTCTGGGTGAAAACCATCGGCAAAGACGATGATAAACCGGTTACCAAAGATACAAACAGAGGGATTCGGAGGTATTTTTGGGCTTATGACAGTCGGCATATAATGTATCTTCAGGATGTGGGTGGAGATGAGAACTGGCGGTTATATTCGGTTGACCTCAAGGGCGGAGATATTAAGGATTTAACACCTTATAAGGATGTTCAGGTTCAAGTTATCGCCCGGGATAAGCATTACCCCAATGAATTGATTATTACGATGAACAAAGATGACAGGCGTTTTCACGATGTTTATCATCTTAATTTGGATACCGGCGATATTAAGATGGTATCGAAAAATCCGGGGAATGTAGCCGGATGGTTAACTGATGTGAATCTGAAAGTGCGCGGTGCAGTGGTTGCTACCCCTGAGGGCGGGTTCGACTTGATGGTGCGTGATAATGAAACCTCCCCTTGGAGGAAATTGGTTTCGTGGGACTCGGAAAACAGTTTGAATAGCGGCCCTGTCGGGTTTACCAAAGATGGCAAATCTATTTATCTGATGGACTCGCGCGATGCCAACACCCGTCGCTTAACCCTGATGAATATCGCCACCGGAAAATATAAAGTTTTGGCAGAGGATCCCCAGTATGATGTCAGCAACATTATTATCAATCCCGACACTTATGAAGTTCAAATGGTCTTTTTTACCAAAGCACGGGAAGAATATAAGGTGCTGGATAAATCGATAGAGAAAGATGTGGAGGCGATAAGAAAGCTTCATCAGGGAGATTTCTTTATTTATGATAGGGATGATGCCGACAGCACTTGGCTTGTAGGGTTTATGGTTGATGATGGTCCGGTCGCTTATTACGCTTTTGATAGGAATTCACAAAAGGGAACTTTACTTTTTTACCAGAGACCGGATCTCCTAAATTATAAGTTGGCGAAGACGGAACCTTTTTCCTTTAAGTCTCGTGATGGATTAACAATTTATGGCTATATCACTTATCCACCGGATAAGGAAAGGAAAAATCTGCCTATGGTCCTTGATGTCCATGGGGGACCTTGGTACAGGGATACTTGGGGATACAACCCCGAAGCCCAATGGTTCGCTAATCGCGGTTATATCTGTATGCAGGTTAATTATCGCGGCTCGACCGGCTATGGGAAAAAGTTCCTCAACGCAGGAGATAGGGAATGGGGAGGCAAAATGCACGATGATTTAATTGATGGTGTTAATTGGGCGATCGAAAAAGGGATAGCGGATCCCAAGAAAATCGCTATTTATGGCGGTTCATATGGGGGATATGCGGCTTTGGTCGGAGCGACATTTACGCCGGATGTTTTTTGTTGCGCAGTCGATATTGTTGGTCCGAGCAATTTGGTATCGTTTATAAAAACGGTTCCGCCTTATTGGACGACATATTTAGCGGTTATTCATAAAAGAATCGGCGATCCGTCGAAGGATGAGGAATTCTTGAAATCGCGTTCTCCCCTCTTCAAAGTTGATAACATCAAAATACCGATGCTGATAGCTCAGGGAGCAAATGATCCCCGTGTAAAACAAACTGAATCGGAGCAGATAGTAAAGGCGATGAAGGACAAGGGGATTGATTGCCAGTATATGCTTTTTCCCGATGAGGGACATGGATTTGCGAAACCTCAAAACAGATTGAAATTCTACGCAGCTGCGGAGAAATTCTTGGCAAAATATCTTGGTGGAAACTACGAAGCGGATTAATCTTTTAACTAATCCCTGTAGAGACGCAATTCTTTATTGCGTCTTTTTTTTGCTTTATTGGGAAATAAAATCGGAGCGATGGTATTTCCTTTCCCACTACTTGAAGTTTAATGATTCCCTGTAAGCAAAATGGATTTTTATAAAAAAGGGATGGGTCGAGATGCTTTTAATCTTGCATTGAATATCGAGCTTATGTAAATTTCAGGTATTAAATAAAATATCGAAAGAGGCATAAAAAAAGAGAGAGTATATCGATGAGTAAAGAGATGAAAAAGATTTTGGTTACCGGTTCGGTCGGCCAAATAGGCTCCGAGTTGACTATGGAATTACGGCATAGATTTGGAGCGGAGAATGTAATTGCCACCGGACGAAAAACAGCTCCTTCAGAAAAACTTAAAAATTCAGGTCCATTCCATTTTATAGATGTAACAAAAATCGAGTCTATCGAGGAAATTGTTAAAAAATATAATATCGATACCATTTTTCATATGGCGGCGATACTTTCAGCTGTGGGTGAGAAAAACCCTCAACTCTGCTGGGATGTCAATATGAACGGGACCTTGAATATCCTCGAATTGGGGCTGAAATATGATATGGGGCGTATAATTATCCCCAGCTCCATAGCCGTTTGGGGCAGAGGCGTTCCTCTTGATAACACTCCGCAGGAGACGGTGCTTAAGCCGACTACGATGTACGGCGTGACTAAAGTTTGCGGGGAACTTTTATGTGATTATTATGTGCAAAGATTCGGGTTGGATGTCCGCGGTTTGCGTTATCCCGGAATAATTTCATATGAGACGCTTCCCGGAGGAGGTACGACCGATTATGCTGTCGCTATCTATTATGAAGCAGTCGATAAAGGGAAATATACCTGTTTCGTGCGCGAGGATACGGTTTTGCCGATGATGTATATGCCCGATTGTATCAATGCCACTATCCAATTGGCGGAAGCCGATTTTTCCAAACTGAAACATCACTCCGATTTCAATGTTGCTGCTATGAGCTTCAATGTGAAAGAGTTAGCGGATTCAATTAAGAAATATATCCCCGATTTTGAAATAACCTACGAACCGGATTATCGCCAAGAGATAGCCGATTCCTGGCCCAATTCCATCGATGATTCTGCAGCGCGGGAGGAGTGGGGATGGAATCCCGAATGGGATCTTGATTCTATGACTAAAGATATGATTGAGCATCTGCGGGAGCGGAAGAATAAGGGCAATCTCTATTTATAAACAGCTTCAAAATTTTAATCGAAGTGGGTTTCCAGTTTTGGGAACCCACTTTTTATAAAAATTCTCATATGTGAAAACGCAATTAAAATATCAAAAAATTATTTTATTTATCGAACAATTTACTTGGCGGGACTTAAAAACAAATAATTATATTTAATCTTGACAAGAATAACCCGATATTGTATTCGGAGGATAAAATGAGATATGAAAATATTATAGACGCAATCGGAAATACGCCGTTAATCCGGTTGAATAAACTTCCGGTGCCAAATTCCGCGACGATTTATGCCAAATTGGAGATGTTCAACCCGGGCGGTTCGGTCAAGGATAGGATTGGGATGGCGATGATCGAGGCTGCTGAACGGGAGGGGAAATTAAGACCCGGGATGATAATAGTAGAGCCTACTTCCGGGAATACCGGTATTGCTTTGGCGATGGTTGCCGCCGTTAAGGGCTATAGGACTGTTTTGACGATGCCCGAAACTATGAGTATCGAAAGGCGGGCTATATTGAAGCACCTTGGGGCGGAGATAGTTTTGACCCCTGCAGAAAAGGGTATGAAAGGCGCCATAGAAAAGGCCGATGAATTAGCCCAACGGGAGGATTATTTCCAGCCGCAACAGTTTGAGAACCCTGCTAATCCGGAAATCCATAGACAAACGACAGCCCGCGAGATTATTGAAGATTTGGGTGATCTGCATTTGGATGCTTTCGTGGCTGGGGTTGGCACCGGCGGAACCATATCGGGTGGTGGTGAAGTGCTGAAGGATAAATATAATTGCGAGGTAATCGCAGTGGAACCAAACTCCTCCGCGGTTTTATCGGGGAGGGAGCCGGGGCCTCATACAATTCAGGGAATAGGAGCGGGTTTTATTCCTGATGTTTATAATTCTAAGATCGTCGATAGAGTTATTCCTGTAAACGATAAGGATGCATTTAAAACAGCCGGAGAATTGTCCCGTCGGGAGGGGATTATGTCAGGAATATCTTCCGGAGCTGCTGCTTGGGCTGCCTTGAGGGTTGCGGAGGAGATAGGCCCCGATAAATTAATAGTGGTTGTATTTCCTGACACTGCGGAAAGATATCTCTCGACACCCTTATTTAAGAAATAGGATTTATATCCGATTTTAATAATATGCTTGCTATAATTGAGGATATAAAAGCGATTTACCGCAACGATCCGGCGGCTAAGAATATTGAATTTTTGCTATACCCCGGATTTCACGCGATTACTTTCCATAGATTTATCCATAGATTGTGGAAACTTAATATCCCGTTTATTCCTCGATTCTTATCGGAGGTGAACCGTTTTTTTACAGGTTTGGAGATACATCCGGGAGCGGAAATCGGGAAGGGATTTTTTGTGGATCACGGTGCCGGTTTGGTGATAGGGGAAACCTCCGAGATAGGGGATAACTGCGTGATGTTTCATAATGTAACGCTTGGGGGCACCGGCAAGCATAAGGGGAAGCGTCATCCTACTTTGGGGAATAATGTCTTGGTGGGGACGGGGGCTATATTGCTTGGTCCGGTCAAAGTCGGGGACAATGTCAAGATAGGGGCGAACAGTTTTGTGGTGATGCGGGATATTCCCTCGAATTGCACTGTTGCCGGCACGCCGGCACGAATTATCAAACGGAACGGCGTTCATTGTAACGAAGAACTCCCTAAAACCAACAGCCGGATAAATGGTGAGAGGAGCTTTAGCAAAAGCCGTATTTAACTATTTATCCTATTAGGAGATGAATTAATTTGGCTTGATATTGCTGAGATATTTATTTCAATAATCCGACGAAGCGGAAAGCTCCGGAGGGATTATCTTTTTAACATCACTTCAGCAGCACTATTTTTTTGGTTATTGATTTATTGTTTGTTGATAAGCGGCAGAAGTATATGCCGGATGGTAATTTTTTTGCGTTCCAAGTGATGCTATGTTCACCGGCGGGGAGATTGTCATT
>JALSTH010000051.1 GCA_026983835.1 Candidatus Zixiibacteriota bacterium
CGAGGAATAAAACCAAAGGGTTTAACAATTATCAATTCCGCCTTATCAATCGGTTGTCATCGGAAATACGATCGGCAATCCATAGGTTGGGGGCTTCGACTGAAACGGAAGCCAAGCCGATACTCCTTTATACTCCGGAAAGGATTGCCGAAGAGGAGAAGATACATCTTTTGGGGGAGATATCCGGGGGGATTGTTCACGATTTCAATAATATTTTAGCTTCAATACTCGGAAGGGTTCAATTGATGTTGATGCGGTTGAAATCGGATAATACCCTTTCCGATGAGGAACTGGTGAAAAATCTCGAAATTGTGGAGAAAGTCACCAACGACGGGGGACAAATACTCAAAAGGATACACGAATTTTCAAAAAGGACTACAGAAAGTAATTTGGAAACCGTTCCTATCGACCAGCTGATCAGCGATTCCCTCGACATAACTCGACCGAGATGGCGGGACCAAGCGGCCTCCCATGGAATTACAATTAAAATCGAAACCGACTTGGTAGCCGGGCTTTATTGTACGGTGAACCCGGCGGATGTAAGGGGAGTATTAACGAATATTATATTAAATAGTGTGGATGCTATGCCCAACGGCGGGGTGATACGGATTAGAAACTATTCGCGCGAAAAATTCAATTATATCGAGATAAGCGATAACGGAATCGGGATGACTACGGAAACAAAGGAAAGGATATTCGAACCGTTTTTTACGACTAAGGGGAAGAAAGGAACGGGATTGGGAATGAGCATTACTTATGGAATTATCAAACGCTACGGTGGCAATATATATGTCGAGAGCGCTCCGGGTAAAGGAGCTAAATTTACAATCACCATACCGTTGGTCGATGAAAAACCTGTTTCGGAGGATAAAAACGGGGGCGCCGATATAAAAGAAACTCATCCATCGAAAGTGTTGGTAATAGATGATGAAGAATATATCCGTGAAGTCCTTCAGGAATTGCTGTCCGCAAAGGGTCATTTGGTAGAATTGGCTTCCGATGGCGAAGAGGGATTGGCGAAACTCAAAAAAGGGGAATATGATGTCGTTATAACGGATCTCGGTATGCCCGGGATTTCCGGTTGGGATGTAGCAAAGGAAGTAAAAGATATTTCGCCCGAGACGAAGGTTGTATTGGCTACCGGCTGGGGCTCACAATATCAGGGCAGGGACTACAAATCCAGAGGGGTTGATATGGTGGTCTCGAAACCATTTGATATGCAGGCGATACTTGGGATAGTTAAGGGTCAAAATCAAGCGATAATAATGAGCGAGGAGAATAATGCCTAAATCTTCCAAAGGGGATGGAAAAAATATCAAAGAAGTCAATGTTTTCTCCTCGACTTCCGGTCTAAACATAACTTTGGAGATTATCTCCCATAAAGCAAAAGAGGGGCTTAATGCTGATTGGATAACTTGTTTCGCTCCGAATTCATCATCCGGCAGGATGAGGGTTTTGGTTAATTTGGGTTTGAATAATGAGCAATTTTCCCATTTCCAAAGCGAATGCTCAAAATTCACCCTCCGGGATTTTATCGGTCCCGAGAAGATTAGTCAGACCTTGATTATAAATGGGAAATCGGAGGAAATCTATGGAATTGCCGAGCTGATTTTCGGTTATACGGATGCGGAAACGATAACTATCTCCCCTTCCATAATGTATGGACAGCTCTTGGGGTATATGGTCTGCGGCTATAATCGAAAGAAATCGGTTCCCAAGGATATAAATCAGAAAGCGGAGCCATTCGCCGACCAGATGGCTTTGGCTCTAAAATATAATCAATTGGACAAAATCACCCGACGGCAGAATGCCCGTTTGGCGGCTCTGCTCGATTTATCCACGACCATTTACTCGTCATTGAACTACGAAGATGTTTTGGAAAAAGTAGCTGTTTATTCCAAAGACCTCGTGGGGGCGGATAGTTGTTCGATCTATATTCGGCGGAAATTCACCGGCGAGTTGGAACCTATAGTAGTTAAGGATTTTCTGTATTCGGAACAGCTCAAAAAACATATTATAAAACCCGGAGAGGGGGTAACCGGGAAAGCAGTTTTGGAAAAAGAGGGTAAAATCGCCAATGAGGACGAAAAAGAAGCGGAATATTTTCGGTTTTTGGAAATAAAGGCAAATTTATCTTCGGTCATCGCCGTTCCTTTGATTTGGTCGGAGGAAGTGCTGGGCGCCATTTCTTTACGGAAATGGGAGAGGGGAAGATTCAGCAAGGGGGATCTCGACATATTGACAATATTCGCCCGTCAAGCCGCCGATGCCATTGAAAACGCCAGATTATTCGAGAGTTTGGAAAATGCATATAATGAGCTCTCGACCGCACAGGAACAGCTGATTATGAGCGAAAAACTCCGTGCATTGGGCGAAATGGCAGCAGGGATAGCCCACGATTTCAATAACCTTCTGGGCGTAATACTTGGAAATTCGCAGCTTCTTCAAAGGCTTACCGACAACTCCAAACAATTGGGCGGACTGCGGGCTATCGAGGAAGCCGCCCTCAACGGAGCGGAGACGGTGCGCCGTATTCAGGAATTTACCTGCGTCGCTTCCCCGGGCAAAATGGAGGAAATCGACCCGAATGAACTCATTAAGGAAGCGATAGAAGTTACCAAACCCAAATGGAAAGACGATGCTCAGCGTAAAGGGATTTTTATTAAAATCGAAACGGAACTTAACGCCAAGAAACCGATTTTCGGAAATTTATCGGACCTCAAAGAAGCCATCGGTAATCTCATCCGTAATTCGGTCGATGCTTTACCCAATGGAGGTAATATCATCGTTAGAAGCCGTGAGGAAAACGACACGCTCTATATCGAGGTGGAGGATAACGGCATCGGGATGAATGAGGAAACAGCCAAAAAGGTGTTTTTCCCGTTCTTCACAACAAAGCATAAGCAGGGAACAGGATTGGGATTAGCTGTCACCTACGGAATAGTTTCAAGGCATAAAGGCGAAATAACCGTAAAATCATCCCTCGGAAAGGGAACTATTTTCAGGATTAAGCTTCCTCTTAAAACTGAGAATGTCAGTCCCGCAGTATTGGAGGATCTAACCGAAGTTCGGGGCAGGAAAGCGCATATCCTCATAATCGATGACGATGAAAATATCCGCAATATCTTGGAAGAGATGCTTAATTATTCCGGTCATACGGTAGTGGTTGCCCATGGGGGCAGGGATGGCATCGAAAAATTCGAACCGGGGCGTTTTGATATGGTTTTCACCGATTTGGGAATGCCTGAAATCAGCGGCTGGGATGTC
>JALSTH010000052.1 GCA_026983835.1 Candidatus Zixiibacteriota bacterium
TTTATGAAAATCGGCGGACTGCGGGAGCGGTTATAATAGACATGGCTAACTGTCCCCCCCCCCAACGGGTTAGCGGTTGCTGTTTTTAGTTGTTTTATTATTCCAGACATTTCCCCTCCCGTATCTCATATATTTATTATATCTCATATTACACTTTTTGTCAAGCGTTTTCAAACTACCCTTCGAATAATGGAAAAATCCCATATCTATCGGATTAAAACCATAAAAAATCCCTTTTAAATTTCCTAATCAACAAATTCTATTTCCCGCAACGCCTACCATAACATATTGAATATCATAGGATTATAAACAATAAAACGGTTTTCCGCATATCGGCTCGGAAATTGATAATAATCAAATCAGATAAAAACCGATAAACCAAATAAAAAAAGGGGGAGTTATGCTGAACCGTAAAAACTTTGTTCTGAAAGCGTCAATCTTCGCTATCATTGTTTTAGCGGTAATCCTTATCAACGGTTGCGGCAAATTATCGCCGGTCGCACCCGATAATGGTCAAGGAGCGCTTTCCGAACCGATCGGACCGCCGCCAAGTGCAGCTAAAGGAGGAGGAAATTTATCCGGTACCCAACAGAACGGCGGGGCGCATTCAATGCACTACAATATGTTCTCCAAGATATTTTCCAGCAGAGCGGACTCAGCAAATCTTGGTATGGATTATGCATTCGAGTTCATAGTTCCCGAAGGCGCCTTATCAGACACAACCACGATAACCTGCCAACCAACAAGATTTCTCAGCGCCGACACCTTAGTGTATGTTTTAGAATTTGGTCCGGACGGTCTCGCCTTCAACCATTCGGTGAAAATCGAATTCGATTTCTCAGCCCTTCAGGATCTTAACCCGGATCCAACGAACCCATATACCTCAGCCAAACTTTACTATTGGGACGAGTCGGCCAGCCAATGGGAGCTTCAGGATACCGACACCGATGTGGGCGATGGAATAGCAGAGTTAAATATACACCACTTCTCCAAATATGCAATTGGGGGCGGATCTAATTAGCAACAAAGAAGCCCTTAAAAAAAAACTAATAAAGAAGCTACCTGCCAGTCAGGTAGCTTTTTCTTTTCGCCTTAACCCGTTTTTGCTTGCCCTATCCCGAAAACCCTCATAATTTGCCGATGATGTTTCGATTTACCAACCAACAAAGAGAAATCCTCGAAGGTAGGTTTAAGCTCTGGAATTTATCGCCCAAGACGAAACAAATTCGACTTCTGGAGCGATACACGGCATTGATTCGACTTTACGCTCCCCGACTTTCCCTAATCTCGAAAGGGGATATTGATTTTATCTTCGAGCGCCATATTTTGGATTCCTTGGATTTATTGACGCTCCTGAATAAAAGGGGCAATTTAAGGCTACTCGATATCGGCAGCGGTGCGGGTTTACCCGGAATACCATTGGCGATTGCGCTTCCATCAGCCGAAGTCCACCTACTCGAACGCTCCGAAAAGAAAAGCAACTTCCTTAAATCGGTTATCTTTAAGCTTCGGCTTTCCAACACGAAATCGATAAATGACACTTTGGAGGGGTATACCAAAAGATGTGCAACGCATTATGACTACCTGCTGTTCAGGGGAATAGGCAACTTCAACAGCTGTCTAATGCTCGGCAGCAGGTTTATGGATAAGGGCGCAAAGATAGTTTATTTCAATAAGCGCAGTGGTATTTTATCGGAGCGGTATATAATTTATCCATAAAAAAGGCTATTTACTATTTCCTTGATTGACAAATAATTAGAGGAACAGCATCATATCATCGGATCGGAGTATTTATTTTGATGTTAAAAAACAGGGGCTTTTCAAAAAAAATGTAGCTGTAATCATAAACTACGCCGTTTGTTAATCCAACCCCATTTTTTCACTCGATTATACCCTTGACAGGAAAGCCCTTAAAAAATTATATTGATAACCGCTTATGGGCGCAAATCATTGTTGATAAAATGTGGATAAAGAATTAGGCAACCGGTTAATTCCTTGTTGTATAAAGGGTTATTATTGCGCAACAGGTAATAGTATTGTGGATAAGTTTCGCCCGTCTTTTTAAGGAAAATGATGAATAGTTCTACATAAATTTTAATTTAGAAGATCTGTTATGGACGAATCCAATTGTAGCGAATTATGGAAAGATAGTTTGAGGATTATCTCCTCGAAGCTTAAAAGGACAAGCTTCGATACTTGGTTTTCACGGACCGTTGGTGTTGATTTGGATGATGAGGTTCTCTATGTTCAAACGCCCAATGATTTCATCTCCGAGTGGCTTAAGGAACATTACCTTACGGTTATTACCGAATCGGTGGAATCGATTGCCGGGCGTAAACTAAAAATAAATTTTCACAGTAATCCCGAAAGCAACAAAAAAATCCCCGAAAAAAGAGTTTATGTTATTCCCGCCGCCGATAAATCGAAAGATGAGCTACGAAGATACAGCCAAGTATCCAATTTAAGCTCCCGTTATACTTTTGATAACTTCGTTGTTGGCGAATCCAATCAATTCGCTCATGCGGCGGCTATGTCGGTAGCCGAATCGTTCGGCAGGAGCAGGTATAATCCTCTTTACATTTATGGGAGCAGCGGTTTGGGGAAAACTCATCTGGCGCAAGCGATAGGTAATTTTGTCAATGAGCTTTATCCTCGTGTTAAAACATTATATGTCACCTCGGAGAAATTCACGAATGATTTCATAAACTCGATTACCTCCTCCTCGACAAACGATTTTGTAAGGTTTTATCGCAACGCCGATTTATTGCTTTTGGATGATATCCAATTTTTTACGGGCAAGGAGTCAACGCAAGTCCAATTCTTTCACACATTTAATGTTCTATACCAAACAAACAAACAGATAGTATTGACCTCGGACCGTTCCCCAAAAGAAATTCAGGGTTTGGAAGAACGGCTTCTTTCGCGTTTCAGTTGGGGATTGGTAACGGATATCCAACCGCCGGATCTTGAAACCAGAATCGCTATTATAAGGAAAAAATGCGAGGCTGATTCGGTAAATCTGCCTGACGATGTTATCACCTTCGTCGCGGAGCATATAACCAACAATGTTCGCGAGTTGGAGGGATGTATAATTAGGATGTTGGCTTATTCCTCATTTCGGGATGTCCCCATAACTATGGATTTGGCGGCGGAAATCCTTAGGGATACGATATCCGAAACGCACAAAACCCTAACGATTAACGAAATAAAAAGAGAAGTGGCTAAATCTTTCGGCATTCCGATAGAGACGCTTTCTGCAAAAAAGAAAACCAAAGAGATAGCGCTTGCCCGCATGACGGCTATGTACTTATCGCGGAAGCTGACGGAATCGTCACTCAAAGCGATAGGCGTCGAATTCGGAGGCAGAGACCATACAACCGTCATCCACGCAGTTAATCAGGTTGACAGACATTGCGAGGCTGATATGGAATATAAAAGGCGTTTGGATGATATAATCACTAAACTTTACGGCTAAAATAAGGATGTGGAAAACCTGTTAAACAGACTGTGGACAAAGAGCTCTTTAATCAACATAAAAGGCAAAATGTGGATTTCAAAAAATACATCCCCAAATTTCCAACATTTTTCCACATACCATCTATAGGCAGAATAGGAAGCTAACACCATACAGACGAAAAGGATCGATTTACTCTTTTTGTTTTTACTAACATTTTCACATTGTTATTATGATTATTAGTTTATATATTATAAAATAATTAACATAAGTTAAGGTTGATAACTAAACTACGGAGAAGATATGGAATTTACGGTTTCTAAAGATGATTTCAGCCCCTTGCTGCAAAAAGTAGCAAGTGTAATACCTATGAGAACATCATTGCCGATGCTTTATAATATAGTTATAGAGAGCGGTAAGAATAAGATAACTGTCAAAGCAACCGACCTTGATATTTCAATAAGGGGAGAATGTAAAGCGGAGGTGAAAAATAAGGGGAAAATTGCCATACAGGGGAAAGTACTTTCCGATTTTATCCGTGAATATACCGAGGAAGAAATCAATATCAGCGGGGATGAAGGGCATATAGAGATAAAATCCAAACGGGGTAAATATAGTTTTAGTGGTGTTTCGGAAGAAGAATTTCCTAAACTTCCGGATATAGATGTTAAAAATGTGGTGGAGATACCCGGGGGCGTAATTCGCCGTATGGTGAGAAAAAGCCAACTGGCTGTAGCTCGGGACGATAGCAGGCCTGCGTTAAGCGGTATTTTATGGCGGGGGAAAGGTGAGGAAATGGTGATGGTGGCTACAAATGGTCATCTGCTTTCCAAAGTTTCTTATTCGGGATTTAAAAATGCGAAGTTCAATTTCGATGTGATTGTTCCCCCCAAAGCTTTTGATAACTTTTTAAAGCTTTACGGAGATTCCGAAGATGATGTAAAGGTTGCCTTTAGCAAGGATATTCTTTTCTTTTTATTGGATGAGGTTATACTTACCGCCCGCTTGATAGAAGGTCCCTATCCCAATTTCGAGCAGGTTATTCCGACCAATAACGATAAAAAGATTATAATCGATAAGGAGATGTTCTTACAGCTCATTAGGCAATCGTCTATTTTGGCAAGTAATATAACTCACCAAATAAAGTTATCCTTTTCCTCCTTGGGAACGGTGAAAATTTCAGCCACCAATTTCGATATCGGGACTCAGGCTGAGGATGAAATGGATGTCGATTACAAGGGAGATGATTTGGAGATAGCCTATAACTCTAATTATCTTTTGGATATTCTCAAACATATCGATACCGATAAGGCATTGATGGAGCTTTCCAGCTCTGAAAAAGCCGGCGTTGTTAGAGCTGTATCTTACGCCGAGAATGAGGATTATCTCTACCTTATTATGCCCTTGAGGCTTGCATAGACAATAATTCCCGAAGTTGCTTATTGTTCGGCGAAAGTGGGTGTATCTGGTTTGGACAATTTATTTTAGATGGCGGGGATGCGCTTTACAGTTTTTAATGCTGGGGATTTAAGCAGCGGAGTGTATTTTTATAAAATAAAAAGCGGCAATTATTTGGAAAGCCGCAAAATGCTCCTTCTGCGTTGATTTTATTTGGATAATTAAATCGGTAGCTTTATTTTCCCAATAGGTGAAGGTATTCTTTCTAAAAACTAATTTTACCTATTTAGTGGGTATTATATTAAAAGCTAATTCTTATTAAATGAGTATAAACAAGAGATTCAAACTTCAGGAGGAATTTAAATGAAAAAACTTATAACAGGTTTGTTTTTAACGGTGATAATTGTATTTTCGGGGGCGATTTCCTATGCACAAAGTTCATTTACATTTACTTGTGATAGGCCGGCTATGGTGGGCTACCTCGATAGCCTGTATGAGTTTTCCGCACCTTTGGTAAATACCGGAGATGAGGCCGATACTTTTTCCATAATACTGACTCGCAACCACCCCGAAAATTGGGTCACTACGCTTTGCGTTGATTTTATGTGTTTTCCCGATTCGATAGATTGGACTGTCGATGCCGGCGATACCTCCTTTGTAACCCCGCATATCGATGCTATGGGCTATATGGGAGGCGGCTGGATAACGATTAGAGTTCGTTCCCACAATAACCCCAGCGATGAAAAATCCCTTGATTTTTATTTTACCACCGGTTATCGCGATGATGTTGTTGATGTTGTCCTTGTCGATGGAGACCCTAACGGAGATTTCGAGGAGTACTATACTTCCGTTTTTGACAGTGTTGGGATGGTATATGATATTTGGCCCCGATGGTTTGCGCCGCTTACGGCTGAGGATATACAATTTTTCGGTGGTGTCGTCTGGTTTACCGGCAATGCCGTCAATACTCTGACAACTGAGGATTTCGATGTTTTGGCTTCATTTTTGGATGATGAGGGGGATTTGTTCATAAGCGGGCAGGGTATCGCCGCCGATTTGCAGGATAGCTCATTCTTACAGGATTATTTGCATGCTTCTTATGTTGAGAATACCGACTTGCGGCAAGTCGATGGTATCGATGGGGATATGATCTCCGATGGGATGTCGTTTTTCATAGAGGACGGAGGTGGAGCCGATAATCAAACCTTCCCATCATCTATTGTGCCGGCGAACGGATCAACCCCGACTTTGACCTATTCCGACGGGAGCGTAGCGGGCATCAAATATTCCAACGGGGTTTATCAGATGGTATTCTTTTCCTTCGGATTCGAGGCGATAAGCGATGTTCAGGACAGATTAAATCTGGTCAATAAAATCGGCGATTTTCTGCAAATAACGGAAGGTGTCGATGATAACTCCGATAATAATCTGCCTGAACGGACAGGATTGTTGTCCAATTATCCAAATCCTTTTAATGCGATGACTACGATAACTTATATGCTGGAGAGGCCATCGGCTGTGGAATTGGATATTTACAATATTATGGGACAGAAGGTGGCTACGCTGGTTAGCGGCAATGTTGAGGCTGGTTCGCATACGGTTATTTGGGATGCGGGTAATTATTCCAGCGGGATTTATTTCTACAAATTAAATGCCGGCAATAAAGTCTTCACCAATAGGATGACACTGCTGAAGTAAGGTTGGTTGATTTTCATAGGGGCAGGCGGAAAGCCTGCCCCCCGCATATTATCATCAATCTATCGGCGTAGAAAACCATTAAAGCCGATAAGTTATCCCCTCGATTCCTAAAAATTTCTTAAATAACCAGCCGACAAATATATACAGGGTGAAAACCTCTACCGCAAAGGGCAGAAATCCCAAGAATCCGACAATCGGCATCTCAAATAATTTGATATCGCCGAAATAAGGGATAGTGTATTTCCATTTCGCCCCCGCCCAGAAATTCCAAAACTCCCAGAAAAAACCACAGGTTAACCCCGAGAGGAACAATCGCCATAACGCCCCCATCTCCCCTGTCTCCCAACGGCCGAATAACGACGGAAGTTTTAGCCGATAATTTATAGGATCCAACAATAATATAAATCCGGTCCAAATCGTCGGCGCCCAGTATCTATTGGGGAAGACAAAAGGCAATATCTCAAATATCGCCCCGATTATCACCAAAATCCAAAAGGTCTTCGATGTTAATTTGTAAGGCTTAACCTTCACTTTTGAAAACAACCCGAAACCTTTGAAAAGCGAATAAGTCTCCAAAATAGCAGGCCAGATAGTGGCGAAAGACCAAAAATACCCGAAATAACGGATCGCCCTGTTTTCAGGGAGATTTATGTAATGCCAATTATTCAGGAAAAGGTTGTAAAACTCGAACAGATACCATAAGCCAATCGATATCGGGATCATAAACAAAAAGTTCACCGTGTCCGTGATAATCAAGCTCTCGCCCCGCCGGAGGTAATTAAAGCCGTCCAAAAGAAGGACATACCCGGTCCAGACGATTGGGGTGAAGAAAATCCGAAAGAAATATAATCCCCGCCCCTTGAGTATCTCCGCAACGGTTATAATTACCACGCCGCTGATAACCAATAAGTAAGCTGTCGTCTTTCGGCAGTCGTCCAATCTATCGCTCCGAAAATTTTCCTCCACTCATAATATCCATCATATTTCGCATAGGTCAATATTTTAATTGAAAAAAGCCGATAATTTTCGTTTTTTAATAATGAATTACTTTGGGACGGAAAGTAAATCGATGAGCGTATCCTACTGGCTCGACAAAAGAAATGTCAAAGTAAAAATCAAAACCGATATCGCCATAATCGGCGGCGGGATAACGGGCGTTTTATTGGCTTATTGGATGGACAAACTCGGCGATATCAAGGTCGCCTTAATCGAAAAAGGGGAAATAGGATCGGGTGCAACCGGGCGTAATGCCGGCTTTCTGCTCGCCGGGACCTCCGAGAATTATTACCGAATGCAGCAGCAATACGGAAAACGGCGCTCCAAAGATATATATTCCCTGACAATCGAAAACCATAACATCATAAAGGAAATCATAAACAAAAACTCCATCAGTTGCGATTATACCCCCTGCGGTTCCATAACCGCGGCAGTAACCGCCGAAGAGCTCGCCGAATTGGAAAAATCCGCCGACCTTTTAGCAAAGGACGGTTTTGAGAGCAAGCTCATCGGAAATGATATACCCGATTTTGAAAATTGCTTCGGCGGGATTTTAAAACAAAGCGATGGCGGACTGAACCCTGTCAGGTTTGTCAACGGCGTTGTTTCCTCTTATTCGGAAAATATCGAGTTGTTCCAACATTGCGAGGTTTATAATTACAACACCACTAAAAACGGTGTTAAAATAACCGCCGATAAATTGATTGTCGATTGCGAAATGGCAATATTGGCGGTTAACGGATACGCCGGCGCCGTGAGTAGCTTTTTAAAAGGGAAGGTTGTCCCTACACGGGGGCAGGTCTTGGCGGTGGCGCCGATTAAGCGTCAACTTTTCGATGGCAATTCAATTTATTGCGATTTCGGTTTCGAGTATTTCCGTCAGCTCCCCAACGGGGCGGTCTTGCTCGGCGGATTCCGTCAGGATTACCGCACGGAGGAGTTGGGGTATTCCGATGAGACAACCGAAAATATCCAGAAAGGATTGGAGATATTCATCGATAAACATCTGCCCCTTTTGAAAGGGAGGGAAATTACGCATCGTTGGTCCGGGGTGATGGGATTTTCCCCCGATGGTCTGCCTTTAATCGGCGAGCTACCCTCCCAGCCCGGAGTAATGTTTATCGGGGGTTATACCGGACACGGCTTGGGTTTCTCAGCAGTTTTATCCAAAGGATTGGTACAACAGCTATTAAACGGAAGGACCGATATTCCCTTGGGAATATTTTCCATAAGGCGTCTGATATAATTACAATTATTAACGATAACCGCAGAATTAATTTTGCAGGAGGAGAAATGATATGCTGATGACAACCACACCTAACATCGAAGGAAAAGAGATAAAGAAATATCTCGGTTTGGTCAACGGGGATGCGATAATGGGGGCTAATCTTTTCAAGGATTTTTTTGCCCGAATTACCGATATTGTCGGCGGACGATCGGCGGCTTACGAAAAGGAATTGCGGCGCGCCAAGGATATCGCTCTGCGGGAGATGTCCGAGCAGGCGGACTCTCTGGGGGCTAATGCGGTCGTGGGAATAGATCTCGATTACGAAACCATCGGCGACAGTATGTTGATGGTCAGCGCAAGCGGGACGGCGGTACATTTCGAATAACATATTACGGCGGTTGATGTCGAAACCAACCGCCATTTTCTTATGCTGTAAGCGAATCGTTTTTTGATAACCTTATTCCGATTTTTCAATCTCGGAGAGCTTATCCAATTCCTCCACGACGGTATCCACCAGAGGTTTTATCGTCTCCTCTGAAAAATCGAACCTTATCGCCGCCCCCTCGAAAAGTTCCGGCAGACGGCGGCTCCCTCCCAACGATAATCCGTGCAGATAATCATCGACCGCTTTTTTCATATCGGCTTTGGAGTTACGCCATACTTGAAGCGCTCCCAATTGAGCGATGCCGTATTCGATATAATAGAACGGCACCTCGAAAATATGCAACTGCCTTTGCCAAAGCTTTCGCAGGATGTCCTCATAGCCGGAATAATCGACATCCCCGCCGAAACGCCCAAACAGTTCGAGCCAATAATTGTCCCTTTCCTCGATTGTATGTTTGGGATGCGAATAAATCCAATGCTGAAACGCATCGATGGTCGCTACCCAAGGAAAGATGAGGATAATTCTCTCCAGATGTTTTTTCCGCGCTCGGGCGGCCTCCGCCGGATTGTAGAACTCGTCAATGTAATTTGCGCCCAAAAGCTCCATACTCATCGAGGCAACCTCGCTGAACTCCATCGGAGCGTGCCGATAATGAACCAGAGGCTCATTACGGACTGCGAACTGATGAAATGAATGTCCTCCCTCGTGCAGCAGCGTAATCACATCGTTGTTTAAGCCGACCGCATTCATAAAGATAAAGGGGAGCCTGACCTCCTGCAGTCCCGCTTGATATCCGCCGGGAGCCTTACCTTTGTGGCTTTCCAAATCCAAAAGGCCGTTCTCTATCATCCGCTTGAAATATGACCCCAAAGTAGGGTTTACTTTCTCGAAAATACGCCGACACCCATCCATCAGCTCCTCAGCTTTGGAAAACGGTTTCAGCGGAGGACGGTTATAGGGATCGACACTTAAATCCCACGGGCGTAAAGTCTCCGTTCCCAAAATAGATTTCCGCTCCGAGAGGATTTTATTGTAAACCGGCATAACGACCTTCTCCACCGAATCGTGGAAGACAAGGCAATCGTCAGGGGTATAATCGAAACGGCCAAGCTGTTTGAAACGGAAATCCATATAATTATCGAACCCCGCATTCGCCGCCGATTTGTTTCGCAACTCCATCATCCTGTTGAAAAGCTCATCCAATGCATCGGCATCCTGCAAACGGCGTTTCGATGCCAATTCCCAGGTTTCCTGACGGACTTCCCGGTTCGGTTCTTCGAGGAAAGCCGCCATCTGTTGCATAGTATATTCTTTCCCCTTATACTCCACCGTCATAGCTCCCTGAATGCTTTGGTATTCCTGAGACAACTTCGTCAACTCAGTTTCGATAGGGATATTTTCCTCGCGAAAAAGCTCCAGTTCATTTTTAACATCCCTTATAAGCACCCCGTAGCGGGAGGAATCCAACTCGGAAAGGTAAGGAATATCGATTAGCTTCTTATCCAATTTATTTCCCCAGCTTTTTAGTTGGGGTTCGATATTTTCGACGAAATGAAAATATCGCTTTTTCGCCTCCTCGTCATCGGTGGCGCAGGTCATCGCTATGTATAAACGAGCATCCTCTTCGTGCACAACGGAATATAACTCGCTTAAATCCATCAGCCATTTCTCCAACCCCTCGGCGGAATCGATCTCTCTTTTATGCAGTTCCCTGAAATATGGTTCAATAGCTTCCATATCCGATAAATCAAGTTCTGCCGGAACATAATGCCGCGGATATTCATCGGAGGGCCTTTTCAAACGGGCTACACCGTTAGTTACTTTGACATCTGTCATAGAAATAAAACCTCTTATTATAAATAAATACGCTGATTTCCGTTACCAAATACAATGGCTGATCTTATCAGCCCAACAATCTCTATGATATTGTCTAACCGATAATTATAATAATTTCTGACCCGTTCCGCAAGATAACATTTCGCAGTATATTTTTTGGGGGTTTATGGTATGAAAGCCGCAATGACTATGGGTTAAAAGCTGTAATTGTCGGTTGAGGTTTTTTTTCGCTATCCAACACCGAGCGGACTTTTTGACACAATTCATTATGACGAAAGGGCTTATTGATATATGCGTCCGGATATGCGCTGGGCGGATTTTGTTGTTCCTCCAACAGATTAAACCCGCTCGATATTATCACCTTTGCTTCAGGATTTATTTCCCGGATACGCGCCAAACATTTCATTCCGCCCATCCCGGGCATAATCAAATCGAGGAGAGTCAAATCGATATCTTTACCTCTCTCCCGATATATCTCGAAGGCTTCGTAACCATCATTGGCGGTAATTATTTTATAACCCGCCTTGGACAGTATCCTTTTGCAGAGATTAACAATCAGTTCCTCATCATCGGCAACCAAAATGGTTTCACTGCCGCCGCAGACTTTATCGGTATGAACGGTATGAACCGTCAGGGGCTTCTCCGTTGAAGGTAAGTATATGTAAAACGAGGTCCCTTCTCCGGGTTTACTATCCACATCTATCCACCCGCGATGATTGTTTATTATTCTATGCGCAATCGAAAGACCCAATCCTGTCCCCTTGCCCGGAGCCTTCGTGGTAAAAAACGGCTCGAAAATCCGTTCTTTGGTCCCCTCATCCATTCCAAACCCGGAATCCTTAAAAGTAAGCTTCACAAAATCCCTTTCACCATTCTTGACATTCGGGAGAGATTTCATATTATCATTATCGAAATGCACAAATTCCGTTTTTATATACAGCTCCCCGCCAGAGGGCATAGCGGCAAAACTATTCAGGATAATATTCACAATCACTTGATACAATTCGCTTCCGTTCCCTTCTATATGTTTAAGATCGGCATCCAATTCCAGTTTTATTTTCACGGATTGAGGAGTTGTCGGACGGATTAACCTCAACACTTTTTTAATTATGGAGTTTGCATTTAAGACGCTGAATTCAGATACCGATTTCCTGCTGAAGTTTAACAATTGTTTAACCAAACTCGAGGCTTCGTTAACCGATATTTCTATATCGGATATCAATTCTGAAATACCTGCCTTGCCGAAACCGACTATCTCTCTCAGCTGGGAGATATTAGTCATCATACCGGTCAGTAAATTATTAAAGTCATGGGCTATCCCTCCCGCCAGTACGCTAATCGCTTCCATTCTTTCGATTCTTTGGAATTCACTCTCGCGCTTTAGGGTTTCAGTAATATCCCGCTTTACCGCTACATAATTCACTATCTTCCCGCTTTTATCCCGAACTGGGGAAATGGTGGATTGCTCGTAATAAATCGAACCGTCTTTCTTCTTGTTGGTAAATCTGCCCGCCCATACCTTCCCATTGCTTATCGTATCCCATAAATCCTTATAGAATTCCCGTGTATGCTCCTCGCTTTTTAGTATTGAGGGCTTTTTTCCCAACGCTTCTTCCTTTTTATATCCTGTTATCCTCTCAAAGGCGGGGTTCACAAAGACCATTTTTCCGGCGGTATCGGTAATTATTATTTCATCATCGCTCTGTTCGATAGCGGTTATCAACCGCTCCCTTTCGATTTCCGAATTTTTCTGAGCGGTAATATCCTCGACTAATGCCATCCCCCGGATCGCTTCACCGCGCTTTTCTTTTATTTGAGAAAAATAATATCGAAGATAGATGGATTTACCGGATCTTAATTTATGGGGTTGTTCCATAACCGGATTTTCGCCCGTTCTCAAAAACCTCCTGAATTTTTCGGTTAGGCCCAAATCCATCGGCCACTTATGGGTAAAAACATTTATATTCAAAAGTTTTTCGTAAGAAGGAAATTCGAATATTTCCAACATCTTTGGGTTAGCGTAAATAATCCTCCCCTGTGAATTGATTAAAATAACACCCAGGGGAATTCCCTTAAATATTGAATTGCAAAATTCCACTTCTTTTTTAAACATCCTTACCCTTTCTAATTGATACCAAAACCTTAAGGTACGGATAACAGGACAGTTGGGAGGTTCGCAAAGCTTTGCAAGGCTGTTAAACTGTTATTATCGAGTATTTTCTCGTCTCCCAAATAAATATCGGCATTAAACTGCCCTCATTAAGTGGCAATCAGTTTTAGAGATAATAGATTATTTTCTTATTCCGGAGGGATTGGTGGGGGATGATTGCGGGATATTTTTGACATGGGCAATTTTTAGGTTGAGGGGGTCCGCGAAAAGGTAATCTGTCGGCAATTCGGCAAAGGAGAGCTTAAGCCCTCCGTTTTATGTGATGAAATAAAATGAGGAAGGGCGGACACGAAGGTCCGCCCTTACCTTATGAGAATTACGGAAAATAAATCTCTATTTCAGCAGTGTCATCCGTTTGGTGAAGATTTTATTTCCAGCATTTAATTTGTAGAAATAAATACCGCTGGAATAATTACCCGCATCCCAAATAACCGTATGCGAACCAGCTTCAATATTGCCGTTAACCAGCGTAGCTACCTTCTGTCCCATAATATTATAGACTTCCAAGGAAACTTTACTGGCTGTAGGAACATCGAAACTGATCGAAGTCTGCGCATTGAACGGATTCGGATAGCTGCCCTTCAAAGCGAATTCGGTAGGAATAGTTCCAGCATCAATCTTCTCGCCCCAACCGGATACGGTCCACTCATTGCTCCCTGATTTCGCGGTTCCACCCGAAACTACCGTCAGCTCGAAGTAAGTCGAATCCATAATATTCGGATAATCGCCATCGTAAGCGATATAGAGATAGTCACCAAATGGAGCATTGCCGGGGACATGTTGTCTTACGACATAAGTGTCGGCTGCTCCGGCACTTACCAAAATATCATTCCATTGGCGAAGAGGATCCAACATCGAACCATCAGGCATCAAGATGTTAATCCAAACATCGGTAGTTAAATCGGAGTCGGTATTGTTCGTGAGGGAGCCATAATAGAAGAAATCGTCATTGCGATGAACAACTACCGGCGAATTGAATGGTTCCATTCCAATGCTAATGTCCGGTCCTGAAGATACCGGAGCGGTAACCCAAATTACATAATCGGAACCGCAATCAACGCCATCAAAGACGGACGGACCGACCCATAACCAATAAGTGCCGGCATCGACAGTATAGGTCAAGGTCAAAGTATCGCCGGCATCGGCGGTACCGGAAGCAAGGATAGTATAGTCGGAGCAGTCGCCCGAACCGGAATCGATGATGAACATAAGAAGCGGGAATTCAGCCACTCCCGTAAGGGTTATGTCGCCGGTGTCCCCTGCTTCGACCTCGAACCAATCGGTATCACGGTAATTTAAATCGCTATATAGGAATGTTCCAGAAGTACCGCAGATGATATCGCCGTTTTGGACGCTCTGGAATACCGCAGGATCGGAATTACATCCTCCGTTGTATTCATCGACATAATCAGGTCCGCAATCCGGCTCGCCCTCTGGTATGCCTTCTTCAGGGCATTCTACCGTCGGCGGCGTGTACTCGGAAATATCGAGGACATAGTTGCCGCAAGCGGAACCATAACCATCGACCACGACATAATAGGTACCGGGCTCGAAGCTACCGATTATCTCGGACTGCAAACCACAATTGTCATCGTTGTAGTAAAGCTCGGTGCCGGGACCGGTGCAGCATTCGTCGGCAAAAACGGCCAATTTGGTGTCGTAATCCGAATTACAAAGGGAGATATCCAGATCGATAGGATCGGTAATCACCATCTGATAGATTAC